>CAZUCB010000029.1:15451-23296 GCA_964618755.1 uncultured Bacteroides sp.
CTTTTGCTCATTGGTCTTGTTTCCATAATTTTAACGGTATCTCCTTCGTTACATTCGTTTTTTTCATCATGAGGCATTAATTTGGAAGATTTCTTAATAAACTTCCCATATTTTGGATGTTTTACTTTTCTTTCGATAACAACTGAAATAGATTTGTCCATTTTATTGCTAACTACAAGACCTGTTTTTTCTTTTCTTAATGATCTGATTTCCATCTTTTTAAGATTTCTATTTTTAATTATTACGCTTTGGTAATTATTTCGTCCAATTCTCTTTTTCTGAGTTCTGTTAAAATCCTTGATATAGTTTTGCGATATTGAGCTATAACATTTGGATTTTCCAAAGGAGAAACAGCGTGATTCATTTTTAATTTAGAAAGTTGAATTCTTTCTTCGTCTAATCTTTCTTTCAATTCTTGAGTAGAAAGCTCTGTGATAACTTCTTGTTTCATTTCTTTGTTTATATTGATTCTTCAACAAAATCTCTTCTAACCATTAACTTTGTAGCGATTGGTAGTTTTTGAGCAGCAAGCCTTAAAGCTTCTTTTGCAACTTCAAATGGCACACCATCAGCTTCAAAAAGTATGCGACCAGGTGTAACTCTTGCAACAAAGTATTCTGGAGAACCTTTTCCTTTACCCATACGTACTTCGGCTGGTTTTTTTGTAATAGGTTTATCAGGAAAAATTCTAATCCAAATCTGCCCTTCACGTTTCATAAAACGAGTTACCGCTTGACGAGCTGCTTCTATTTGTCTTCCTGTAATCCAAGTTTCTTCCAATGCCTTAATACCGAATGATCCGAAAGCAAGTTGGCTACCACGTTTGGTGTTGCCTTTCATCTTGCCTTTCTGCATTTTTCTGTATTTGGTCTTTTTTGGCTGTAACATTGCTATTTATTATTATAGTGTTTTAAATTCTATTTAACTCTAAGATATTATGTTATCTTCTTTTTCTATTATTATTGCTAGGTCTTTGTCTAGAACCACCACCTTGTGGTAATTGTTTTTCTTTATTAGCATTTGGTGTTGTAGGAACAAGTTCTCTTTTTCCATAAACCAACCCTTTGCAAATCCAAACTTTAATACCTATTCTTCCATAAGTGGTGTGTGCTTCTGCCAAAGCAAAATCGATATCCGCTCTGAGTGTATGAAGAGGTGTTCTACCTTCTTTATATTGCTCACGTCTTGCCATTTCAGCACCACCAATTCTTCCAGAAGCTAACACTTTAATACCTTCTGCTCCAGCTCTCATACTTGATGCAATAGATGTTTTTATTGCCTTACGGTATGAAACCCTTCCTTCAATTTGTCTTGCAACAGTATTTGCAACAAGAATAGCATCTAATTCTGGGCGTTTAATTTCAGAAATATTAATTTGTACTTCTTTATTAGTTACTTTTTTTAATTCTTCCTTTAGCTTATCAACTTCTTGACCACCTTTTCCGATAATAAGACCTGGACGTGCTGTATTTATTGTAACTGTTACCAATTTTAAAGTACGTTCAATATTAATTCTTGAAATACCAGCTTTTGATAAACGTGTATTCAAATACTGCCTAATCTTATAATCTTCAATAAGCTTTGGTTCAAAGTTTTTTCCACCATACCAATTAGAATCCCAGCCTCTGATGATGCCTAATCTGCTACCTATTGGATTGACTTTTTGTCCCATTTATAATTTTTTAAAGTGTTTTTACTATTTTATTAATTATTATCCGTTGTTTCTGCTACTGGAGCATTATTTTTTCTACTATCAATGATTAAAGTGATATGACTTGAACGTTTTCTTATACGATGAGCTCTGCCTTGAGGAGCAGTTCTAATTCTTTTCATTTGTCGCCCGCCATCAACAAAAACTTCTTTTACATATAAATTACTTTCTTCAATTCTTACGCCTTCATTTTTGCTTTGCCAGTTAGCAATAGCAGATAATAACAATTTACGTAATTTAATTGCAGATTCTTTTGCACTAAATTGCAAGATATGTATTGCTTTTTCAACATTTACACCACGGATTAAATCAGCCATTAATCTTGTTTTCCTAGGAGAAGATGGATTATTGGTTAATTTAGCAAAATATAAAGATTTTTTTGCTTCTTTTTCCTGTTCTGCTCTAATATGTTTCCTTGATCCCATTTCTGTAAATTATTTATTTTTTTCCTTTGTCTTTATTACCTGCGTGACCTCTAAAAGTTCTGGTTGGGGCAAATTCTCCTAATTTGTGACCTACCATATTTTCGGTAACATACACTGGAATAAATTTATTTCCATTATGAACTGCGATTGTTTGTCCTACAAAGTCAGGTGAAATCATTGAAGCTCTCGACCATGTTTTGATAGCTACTTTTTTGTTCTTCTCAATAGCATCTAAAACTTTCTTTTCTAGTTTGTACTCTATATAAGGACCTTTTTTTAATGAACGACTCATACTTAAGTGTTTTTATAAATCTTAATTATTTCTTCCTTGAAACGATGATATATTTATTTGAATCTTTATTCTTTGATCTTGTTTTGTATCCTTTTGAAGGAATACCTTTTCTAGATCTTGGATGACCGCCTGAAGAGCGTCCTTCACCTCCACCCATTGGATGGTCAACAGGATTCATTACTACACCTCTAACGCGTGGTCTGCGACCTTGCCAGCGAGCTCTTCCTGCTTTTCCTGATACTTCTAAGCTATGATCGATATTAGAAACCATACCTATAGTTGCTTTACAACTTTGTAATATCATTCGAGTTTCACCTGAAGGCATTTTAACGATTGCATACTTATCATCTCTCGACATTAGTTGTGCATAAGTTCCAGCGCTACGGCTAAGTTTTGCACCTTGTCCTGGACGTAATTCCATATTATGTATGATAGTACCAAATGGTATTTCACTCATATATAATGTGTTTCCTATTTCAGGTGCTGCACCTTTTCCAGATACTAAAGTTTGACCAACTTTTAATCCATGAGGTGCTATAATATATCTTTTTTCACCATCTGCATAAAACAATAATGCAATACGAGCAGTTCTATTTGGATCATACTCTATTGAATGAACTGTTGCAGGAATATTTTCTTTATCTCGTTTGAAATCAATAATTCTATATGCTTGCTTGTGTCCACCGCCAAGATAACGCATTGTCATTCTTCCGGTATTATTACGTCCACCGCTTCTTTTCTTAGGAGCTAACAAACTTTTTTCTGGTGCATCTGAAGTTATTTCCTCAAATGTACTTATAATTTTGAAACGCTGTCCTGGTGTTGTTGGTTTAAATTTTTTAAGAGCCATTTCTTTACTTTATATATTGCTATAAAAATCAATTGTTTCTCCTGCAGCTAATGTAATAATAGCTTTTTTAAAGGCGCTCGTTTTACCGCTGATAAGTCCCGCTTTAGTATTTCTTGATTTTGCTTTACCAGGATATACCATTGTATTGACTAATTCAACTTTTACGCCGTACAAGCTTTCAACTGCTTTTTTTATTTCTATTTTATTTGCCGTTCTGTTAACTATAAATCCAAAGCGATTAGTTTTCTTTTCGCTGATGGCTGTCATTTTCTCAGTTATTATTGGCTTTACTATTATGCTCATTTCGTATTAGCTGTTTTGATTTTTGAAAATAAATATTAAGCTTCGCTTTGGATTTTATTAAATTCTGCTATTGAACTTTCTAAAAACATCAAATTATTTGCATTCAAAATATCGTAAGTATTTAAATCTGTTACATTTACAACTTTCACTTGTCCCAAATTACGGGATGACAAATATACACTTTTATTTGATTCAAAAAGAATTAATAATGTTTTTTTATCAAAAATTTTCAAATTATTCAAAATTTCAATAAAATCCTTTGTTTTTGGAGTCTCAAAATTAAAATCTTCAACAACTAAAATATTGTTTTCCTTAGCTTTATAAGTTAATGCTGACTTACGAGCTAATTTTTTTAATTTTTTATTTAATTTGAAGCTATAATCTCTTGGGCGAGGACCGAATACTCTACCACCTCCAACAAATAAAGGTGAATTGATATCGCCCGAACGTGCTCCACCTGTACCTTTTTGTTTTTTAAGCTTTTTGGTACTTCCAGATACTTCTGATCTATCTTTTGATTTATGTGTACCTTGGCGTTGATTTGCCAAATATTGTTTTACATCAAGATAAATTGCATGATCATTTGGTTCAATCCCAAAAACAGAATCATTAACTTGTACTGTTCTGTCGGTTTTATTACCGCTTTTGCTATATACTACTAACTCCATCTTTCAATAATTAAATATGAACCTTTAGGACCAGGAACTGATCCTTTAACTACTATTATATTTTTTTCAGCTATGATTTTCACAACTTGAAGATTAATCATTTTGCGACGATTTCCTCCAGTTCTTCCAGCCATACGTAAGCCTTTGAAAACTCTAGATGGCCAAGAAGATGCACCAACTGAACCTGGAGCCCTTAATCTGTCATGTTGTCCATGAGTTGCATCGCCTACACCTTTAAAACCGTGTCTTTTTACAACACCTTGGAATCCTTTACCTTTTGTAGTTCCAACTACATCAATATATTCGCCTTCAACAAATATATCTACTCCTAAAACATCTCCAAATTGTTTTTGGTGATCTGCTTCAAAACGAGTAAATTCATAAACAACTTTTTTAGGTGTTGTTCCTGCTTTCTTGAAGTGACCTTTTAAAGCATTAGTTGTATGCTTTTCTTTCTTTTCTCCAAAAGCAATCTGAATGGCTTCATAACCATCATTCTCTTGAGTTTTTACTTGTGTTACAACACAAGGACCAGCTTCTATAACCGTGCATGGGATATTTTTCCCAGAGGCATCGTATACGCTCGTCATTCCGATTTTTTTTCCAATTAATCCTGACATTGTACTTTGTTTTTTATTCTTTCTCTATTTACAATCTGATTGTATTAAAATTATACTTTAATCTCAACTTCAACACCACTTGGCAACTCAAGTTTCATCAGCGCATCTATAGTTTTTGATGTTGTACTATAAATATCCAGTAATCTTTTATATGAACATAACTGGAATTGTTCGCGTGATTTCTTGTTTACGAATGTTGAACGTAATACAGTATAAATCTTTTTATTTGTAGGTAATGGAATAGGACCATTTACTACAGCTCCTGTTGACTTTACAGTCTTTACAATTTTTTCAGCTGATTTGTCAACCAAATTGTAATCGTAGGATTTTAACTTTATTCTTATTCTTTGATTCACTTTATTTATTTATTAATTTTCAAATTAATAGACTATATGTTGTTTTAGCTTTTTATTCCTTTAATATTTGTAATAACTTCTTCTACAATAGCCGCAGGTGCTTGAGTAAAATGCGAAAATTGCATAGTTGAAGTAGCTCTTCCTGATGATAATGTTCTCAATGTTGTGACATAACCAAACATATTTGATAATGGTACATCTGCTTTAACAACTTGATAAGCAACTTTAGCATCAATTTCTTTAAGAACACCTCTGCGTTTATTAACATCACCTGTAACATCACCAATATAATCATCAGGTGTTACAATTTCAACTTTCATAATAGGTTCAAGTAAGATTGGTTTTGCCTTTTTACATGCTTCTTTAAATGCAATTTTTGCAGCTATTTCAAAAGATAACGCATCTGAATCTACAGCATGGAAAGAACCATCCAATAATTTTACTTTTAAACTTTCAACTGGATATCCGGCCAATACTCCATTTTGCATTGCTGCTTTAAATCCTTTTTCAATTGGCAATATATATTCTTTAGGAATATTACCGCCTTTAACTTCATTGATAAATTGCAAACCTTTTACATCTTCATCTGCAGGCGAAATTTCAACTTCGATATCAGCAAACTTACCTTTACCTCCAGTTTGTTTTTTATAAACTTCTCTATATTTTACAGTTGAAGTAATTGCTTCTTTATAGGCTACTTGAGGTTTACCTTGATTACACTCAACCATAAATTCGCGTTTCAATCTATCCACTAATATTTCCAAATGCAATTCACCCATTCCACTAATAATGGTTTGTCCAGAATCTTCATCTGTTTTAACATTAAATGTAGGATCTTCTTCAGCTAATTTATAGAGTGCATTTGATAACTTATCAATATCTTTTTGAGTAATTGGTTCAATGGCAATACTAATAACAGGATCAGGAAATACAATGTTCTCAAGTACAATTGGATATTTTTCATCACACAAAGTATCTCCTGTGCGAATATCTTTAAATCCAACTGCTGCACCAATATCTCCAGCTTCAATTCTTTCAAGTGGATTTTGCTTATTAGCGTGCATTTGCATAATACGCGAGATACGTTCTTTTTTACCTGTGGTTGTATTTAGCACATAAGAACCTGATTCGAGTGTTCCTGAATAAACTCTAAAAAAAGCAATTCTTCCAACATAAGGGTCGGTTGCTATTTTAAAGGCTAAGGCTGACATTGGTGCATCAGCTTCATGTTCTCTGGTTTCTTCTTTTTCTGTTTTTGGATTAATACCTGTTACAGCTGGAATATCCATTGGGCTAGGTAAAAATCTAATTACTGCATCTAACAGTTTCTGAACACCTTTATTTTTGAATGATGCTCCGCAAATAACAGGCGTAATTCTCATTTCGATAGTTGCTTTTCTAATAGCAGCTATCATTTCATCTTCTGTAAGGGAGTTGTGGTCGTTTAAAAACTTTGTTAAAAGAACATCGTTTTCTTCAGCAACACCTTCAATTAATTGTGTACGATATTCGTCAACAACATCTAATAAATCTTCTGGAACAGGAATTTCAATAATATCAACACCTAATGATGTTTCATTCCATTGATAAGCTTTATTGGCTATTAAATCAACAATTCCAGTAAAGCTTTCTTCTTGCCCGATAGGAATTTGAAGTGGAATAGGATTAGCTCCTAATCTATCTTTGATTTGTCCTACAACATTAAAAAAATCAGCACCTGCTCTGTCCATTTTATTAACGAAACATAAACGAGGTACTTTATATTTATCGGCTTGACGCCATACGGTTTCTGATTGAGGTTCTACACCACCTACTGCACAAAACAACGCAACAGCACCATCGAGTACTCTTAAAGATCTTTCAACTTCAACAGTAAAGTCAACATGACCAGGAGTATCAATGATATTAATTTTAAATTGTTCATCGGAGTAATCCCAAAAAACGGTAGTTGCAGCAGAAGTAATTGTTATACCTCTTTCTTGCTCTTGCACCATCCAATCCATTATTGCACCGCCATCGTGCACTTCTCCAATTTTATGACTTTTACCGGTATAATACAATATTCGCTCTGTTGTTGTAGTTTTACCTGCATCAATATGAGCCATAATGCCAATATTTCTAGTATATGTTAATTTTTCTGACATTTTATTGTATTCTTCCTATAAATTTATTAAATCAAAAAAGTAATGAACTATATTTGGTTTCTTTAGAAACGATATTAGAATCTGAAATGTGAGAAAGCTTTGTTAGCTTCAGCCATTCTGTGAGTATCTTCTTTACGTTTAAAAGCAGCGCCTTCTTCTTTAAAAGCAGACAAAATCTCACCAGCTAATTTTTGGCTCATTGATTTTTCATGTCTTTTACGTGCATATTTAACCAAGGCTTTCATTCCTATAGACATTTTTCTGTCAGGTCTGATTTCTGATGGAATCTGAAAAGTAGCACCACCAATTCTACGACTACGTACTTCAACAGCAGGTGTAACATTAGCTAATGCTTTTTTCCATACTTCAACGCCGTCTTCTTTTGATTTATCAGCTACAATATCCATTGCATCATAAAAAATCTCAAAAGCAGTGCTTTTCTTTCCCCTTAACATTAAATTGTTAACGAATTTAGT
>CAZUCB010000030.1:0-1770 GCA_964618755.1 uncultured Bacteroides sp.
ATTTATTTAATGTTCTTTCATATTAGATCGCGTCTGTTTTAGCATGAACGCTAACTCTTTTCTAACCCAACCAAAACTATGGTTATGCACCCAATTCTGGGTGGCTAACCTTACCTTTTGTTTGGGTTATTTGATGCAAATATAAACTATTATTTGAAGTGATTAAATTTATTTTACATTTTTTTAGCCTATTTACAAACTATCAAAAGGTGAACGAATTTGTTGCAGACTTTTTTGACTCACATGGGTATATATTTCAGTGGTTTTGCTGCTCTTATGTCCTAATAATTCCTGAATGTACCGCAAATCAACCCCACTTTCCAGTAAATGGGTGGCATAGGAATGTCTGAGCCAGTGTAGGCTTACAGGTTTAGTAATCCTAACTTTCTGACAGGCATGTTTCAATACTTTCGCCAAACTTTCTTCAGAATAGTTCGATCCCACATACTGCCCCTCAAACAACAAAGTTTTTGGTTTATACATTTTATAATATTCACGTAACATTTCTATAATTTTATCCGAAATGGGTACAACTCTGTCTTTTTTCCCTTTTGCATTCAATATAAGCAATAAATGTCGTTTTGAATCTATATTTTCCGGTTTCAAATTTAGTAACTCACCGCGTCTTAATCCACAAGCATAAATTAAGCTGAGCATAGCACGGTGTTTTATATTTACACTGGCTTCCAGTATCGCCTTTACTTCTTCTTTACTTAATACATTGGGCAATTTATGCTCTCGTCGTGGTCGTTCTATTTGCTCAGTTATCAGTTTTGAACCTTGTATGGTTTTAAAAAAAAGTCGTGCAGCGTTGACTGACTGATTTTGATATGAAAGACTTAGCTTTCGGGGAATAAGATATTGATGTACAAATCTTATCATATCATCATTTGTTACTTCTGCACTTGTTTTTGGTTTTGCAAACTTCAGAAATATAGTTATGGCTTTCAAATATGTTTTTATGGTTGATTCGCTATAACGCTTATGCTCCATCCATTGTTTAAACTGAGCTATTTCTTTTAAACTCTGTGTGTCAAGTTCAGGTAATTCGCCAATATAAGGTGGATGACTTGCAACTGATAATATTTTCTTTACTTCTTCATCTTTATATTCAAGTTTTGTAATTCTTTCACCAAAATAGTTTTTCAGCAATTCCAGATTTTTTCCATAATTGGGCATAATCCAGCAGTAATTGCTTTTATCCCAGCGGACATAGTTAAATGTTCGGATAAACTGAATATCAACTTCGTTTTTAGGAATCTTTATAGTAATCTGTTTTGCTGTATAAGTTATAATTATTTCTGCTTTGCTTTTTACTCGGGGTGCGACTTCAAGTCGCACTCCGAGTTTATTTTCAGATTTAACTTTTGAGTTTACTGCATCTTCAAGTTGCACTCCGACTATTTCTACCTCGGAAAATTGCATTTCCAATTGTTGAAAAGCTTCTTTTGTAAAAGGTATATGCCATGCATTATGTGTTTTGCTCCAGGTTGAACCAGCAATCTTTCTTACCAGTTTATTATTTTCAGTAGTATTTGCAAATTCAAGCTTAATCCGCTCAGTTCCATTATGTGTAATTTTACTTGCTTTCATCTGATTTGTTTTCAGTTGTGTTTTGCGCTCCAAAAGTAGCAAATAAAAAGATAGTATTTATATTTCCTCCTCAAAAACAAATTCTATTCCCACTAAAAACCCAATACAGCTAAACTCCCTAAATAGAGTGTTTACACAAACTTATTTATACTCCCGAGAATACATTTCCAACACCTG
>CAZUCB010000030.1:1870-22992 GCA_964618755.1 uncultured Bacteroides sp.
TTATTCAACTATCATTTTTTCAATATAATTTTTTTGTCCAATTTTGATTTGAATAAAATAAATACCTTTATTATCTAGTCTATTTTTATCAATACTTAGATAATGATTGCCTGTGTTTAAAATTCCCATTTCTTTGCTTATTAACTTTTGTCCAACAGCATTAAAAATTGAGTATTCTACTTTGTCTGATTTTGAAAGGGAAAGTTGAATTTTAGTATTTTCATTGCATGGATTAGGGAAAACACTTACTTTATCTAAATTATTTGTAAGCGAATTGATACCTAAAGAAGAATTTCCAACTTCAGCTCCGTTTGCTGAAATAATTTCTTCATTTGTAGCATTTCTAACAAAAGCAAGCACTTCTGCTTTTGTCATATCATAATTAGTAATTGTATTGTCGAAAGAATAAGAAAATGTTTTTAAAGTTCCTTGTGTAGTAGGAGTAGAAATAGCATCACCCCATTGAGCCACAAAAGCTTTTCTAAATACATGATTATGTGTATAAGGAGATGTTCCTCCAGATTGGGTTGCAATAATCCCATCCTCAGTTAATTCTGCATAAATTGTAACAACATCAGTAACATTGGCTGTAAAATAAACCTCAACATTAACAGTAAGAATTTTGGAAGTAGTGTTATAAGTTGATGAAACTCCAACATTTAAAGGAGATGTTTCTGCTTTAATAACATCAATATCACTTGCCCAAGAAGTAGTTCCTTGAATTCTTTCTGTACTCCAAACCCTTCTATTAATCATTGCACTTGGCATATACCTATTTGAAGGAGAAATAAATGGACTAGTATAAAATGCAGCAGGAAATGCACTTGCCATTGGATCTCCTGTTGTGTATGATGAGTTGTTCGGGTGATAAGCAACCACAAAAACATTGCCAGTATTAGCTGTTAAAATACCTGCTGCGGTTGTATGCCCTCCAGGACAATTTGGACAGCCTGTTCCTGTAAATTCCTCCAAAACAATTTTTTTATTTTGAGGAGTGGTTGACACTATGGTTTGAGCGTTTAAAAAGCACACAAATCCAAGCATACATAAAGAAAGTAAGATTTTTTTCATATGTTTGATATTAAATTGTTTATTGAGCAAATTTATAGTATTTTTTTCGTTATTGTGATTTATTATGATTTTTATAACACAATTCATAAATCCGCAAGAAATTTGCAATTTTTGATTGCCAATGTGTTACTTTCAAAGCATTAACAATAAACTATTTAATCTGGTTGAGTAGTAAGGAAAAATTTAAATAATTAGGTTTTTCTTTTTTCTTTTTTTGCCGCAGGAAATAATATGTTATTCAAAATCAGTCGATAACCCGGAGAATTCGGAAAGAGATTCAAATCAGTTGGAGGATCGCCAACCAAGTGTTCATAATCTTCAGGATCGTGACCACCATAAAAAGTCCAGGTGCCTTTGCCAAAATCTCCATGGATATAACGGGCTTCGTTCAATGCTTTGTTTTCGCCCATTATCAATACATTCGATTTTACAAATTGCTTTCTGAAAGCAGTAGTTTGACCCATAAAACCTTTAATTACCATTTCATGGTTTTGACATAACATCGAAGGCACCCAATCCCATTTAGCTGAAAAATCAAATAAAGTAAAAAAGTCTTTCTCTTGCCCAATTCTTCCGCGTGTTTGTGTAGCGTCAATAGAAGATATTTCATAATCCAT
Organism: uncultured Bacteroides sp.; assembly: GCA_964618755.1. Lineage (GTDB taxonomy): Bacteria > Bacteroidota > Bacteroidia > Bacteroidales > JACABE01 > JACABE01. The sequence goes on from CAZUCB010000030.1 coordinate 3,559, forward strand.
CGGATTGGTGACAATTGTAAAGTCCTTGAAGGCAAAACAATTGTTATAATCTAACTGTTGCTGGGCATTAGGGCTCATAGGATCACCATCAAACATAACGTCACAGATATCTGTATGATCTGCCGCCAAAGAAACATCATAACTATCTGGAGCTGAGCACATAGAAAACAAGTATCCACCACCTGCTACAAAATCTCTGATTTTTTTTGCAACGGCTAATTTTAACTGTGATGCTTTAGTAAATCCATATTTTCTTGCGGTTTCTTCAGTTGTTTTCATATCATTCTGATACCATTCTGCATTGCGGTAAGCTGCCCAAAATTTGCCATATTGCCCCGTAAAGTCCTCATGGTGAAGATGCAACCAATCATATAATGGCAAAGAACCATTCATAATATCCTCATCATAAATAACTTCGTAAGGAATTTCGGAATATTTAAGTACCAATGTAACCGCATCATCCCAAGGTTGTTTGTTTTTGGGTGAATATACCGCAACTTTAGGTGCTTTATGCAATTTAACTTCATCCATATTGGCTTCTGGATCTGCTATTTGTTGTAAAATTGCAGTGCTTTGAACATCTGCAATTACTTGATAAGAAACACCTCTGATTTTTAATTCTTTTTCAAATAACTCAACATATTTAAACATAAAACTCCCGCCACGATAATTAAGTAGCCAGCTTGCTTCTACATCATGCTTTAATACCCAATAGGTAATTCCATAAGCTTTTAAATGATTTTTTTGAGTATTATCCATGGGGACAAGTATATATGCTGCTTTGAGCGATATACTTATCATGATTAAAAAAAGGAAAATTATTTTTCGTTTGTGCATTTTGCGTATTTATTGAAAATAGTTGTTGTTTTATCTTTTTAATTTATTGACACTTTCCTATATTGTTTCATTCATCATCATTATATTTATCAAAAATTTGATGTAATTCACTTAGTTTATTTAAAAGTAATTGTTTGGGAATAAGTTTTGTTTCGTAATCGGCTATCATTGCTGGCGAAAGGTTTCGGCTCATGGCATATTCTACCACATCGTTGTCTTTTCCTTTGCAAAGCAAAATGCCAATGCTTGGATTTTCGTGTTGCAATCGAACATTGCGGTCGAGGGCTTCGAGATAAAAATTAAGTTTTCCCAGAAATTCAGGTTGAAATTCTTCTGTTTTCAATTCAAAAACTACCAAACATTGCAATTGACGATGAAAAAACAACAAATCAAGATAATAATCGTGCATTCCCACTTGCACCCTATATTCTTGTCCAATGTAAGTAAATCCTTTCCCAATTTCGAGAATAAAGGTTTTTAAATTAGCAGTAAGAGCTGTTTGTAAATCTTTTTCGTTATGTTCTTTGGGTAAATTAAGAAACTCAAAAATATAAGTATCTTTAAAAATGCCTGTTATATCCTCCGGCAATTGTGTCGATGCTGCCGACAGTTTTGTATCAGCAAGCATAGTTCGTTCAAATACAGATGTTTTTATTTGGCGACGGAGTTCCTTAGATGTGTATTTTTCTTTTGCAGATAAAAAAATATAGAATAATTTTTCTTCTATCGTTTTACATCCGCTAAGGATTTCGAGATGTAACGACCAAGAAAGTAAATAAAATGCTGTTTTAACTTTATCGTTGTCTAAAACTGTCGCCGTTGGCGACAGTTTTTCTGAATCCTGATAATCAATATTTAACAATTTTTTCTGAGCTTCCGATAGAATTAAAATTTCTCTGTAAGTATCGTAAAATTGTTTCATTCGCCACAAATTACGACTTGTAAATCCTTTAATTTCTGGAAATTGTGTTTGTATATGTTCTGCAAGTTTTTCCACAACTGATTTTCCCCATTCGGTAGTTTCTACTTTATGGGTAATGTATTCGCCAATTGTCCAATAAAGAATAATAAGTTCTTTATTTACAGATTTCAAAGCATTATAGCGAGCTTTTGTAATAAGCTCGGTAATAGTTTTAAAATCTGAGTTTTGCAGGGTCATATTTTTAATTTTTTCATTAAAATGGCACATCATCCGTCATGTCATTCATTTTTGAAGGGATTGTTCTGGTAATGGGCACATTGTCGAATTCATTATTTGGACTTATATAATCATTGGTATCAAATTCTGTGCTATCGTCATCGGCAAATTTTGCAAAGGTGTTAATAAATCTTAACCTAACCTCATCGGTAGCACCATTACGATGCTTAGCAATAATAATATCAGCCATTCCGCGTGTATCGCCTTTTTCATCCTGATCAATTTTGTAATAATCGGGGCGATAGATAAACATAACAATATCTGCATCTTGCTCAATGGCACCTGATTCACGTAAATCAGAAAGAATTGGTTTTTTAGTTCCACCACGGGTTTCTACCGCACGACTTAATTGCGACAAAGCTAAAATAGGAATTCTTAATTCTTTTGCCAATGCTTTTAATTGACGGGAAATCATACTAATTTCTTGTTCTCTGTTTCCTTTTGCCTCAACAGAACCTTGCATAAGCTGCAAATAATCAATAAAAACCATCGAAATATCATGTTTTTGTTTTAAACGACGACATTTTGCCCGCAATTCAAATATTGTAAGTGCTGGAGTATCATCAATATACAAAGGTGCGTCGATTAAAGAGCTAACTTTTGTATTCAATTGAGCCCATTCATGTCCTTCCAAATTTCCTTTCTTTAACTTATCAGCAGGAAGTTGGGATTCGCTTGAGATTAAACGCATCACTAATTCTACAGCCGACATTTCTAACGAGAAAAAAGCAACAGATTTCTTAAAGTCAACAGCAATGTTACGTGCCATTGTTAAGGCAAAGGCAGTTTTACCCATCGAAGGTCGGGCTGCTAAAATAATTAAGTTAGATTTCTGCCATCCCGATGTAACCCTATCTAATTTTGTAAATCCAGAAGGAACACCACTTAGTCCATTTTCATGATCTTTGGTTGCTTCTATTTCTTTGATCGCTTCTCTAATTATAGATTGCATATCTGCATAATCGCTTCTGAAATTCTTTTCACCAATTGACAATAAGCTACTTTCGGTTTTATCAAGCAATTCGAGTACATCAGTGGTATCTTCGTAAGCATCGTGCTCAATTTCAGAGGCAATCTTTATTAGTTCTCGTTGAATGTATTTTTGCGATATAATACGGGAATGAAATTCAATATTTGCTGCAGAAGCCACTCTATTGGTTAGTTGAGTAATATAGTAAGCTCCACCTACAAATTCGAGTTCTCCTTGCGTTTTTAACTCGTTAGTTACGGTTAATATATCAACAGGGTGTGAATTGGCAAACAAACGACAGATTGAAGAATAAATCTTTTGATGTTGTTCTTTATAAAAAAACTCAGGTTTTAATATATCAATAACGGCATTAAGTGCATCTTGTTCGAGCATAAGAGCACCTAATACGGCTTCTTCGAGATCAACTGCCTGAGGCTGCATTCTTCCCTGTTGTGCCAATGAGTGAATGGCAGCCAAACTCTGAGCTGTCCTTTTTCGTTTATTGTCTTTGGGTAATGTGTTTTCTTCCATTTGTCAAAATTACATAAATATGTTGAGTGCAAAAATAAATCAATCAAATTATATTTAGCTATATTATTTTTTATTTTCTAAATCTAATTTCAAAACAGTTTGTTACTTTTGTAAAACTTAAATAGCTTTTGCAAGGAAACGTTATAATTCATATATTTTGCTAATCTGTCGCTTTGTCATTCCAAACGATAGTGAGGAATCTCATAAATTAATGAATTTATTAAAGAGATGCTTCCTACGTCAGCATGACAAAAGAGAGGTTTAACAATAGAACGCTGATTACACGGATACGTTCCGTAAACGCGGATTTTAAATCCGTTTTATCAGCGTTTCCTTTTAAGAGTCAGCATTATCCGTATTCTAAAAAGATATAAAGTTAAATACAAATAGAATAAATAATTGATTTTTAATTGGGGTTTAAAACCATATTCACAAATAAAAAAAACTATGAACTCATCTGTTTTCAATTATCAAGACAAAGAAATCCATTATACAAAAGAGGGACAAGGGAATACAATTGTCTTACTGCATGGTTTTATGGAATCTTTACAAATTTGGAAAGATTTTTCACACGAATTGTCTGCCAACTTTAATGTGATTTGTATTGATTTACCCGGACATGGTGAAAGCGAATGTATCAGTGATGTGCATTCAATGGATTTAATAGCAGATATAGTAAAACAAATTGTAGATAGTTTAGGGATTTCTTCCTTTGTATTGATTGGTCATTCAATGGGTGGTTATGTAAGCTTGGAATTTGCCGATCATTATCCGGATATGCTCAAAGGGTTAGGATTGTTCCATTCACAAGCTTTGGCTGACTCAGAAGAAACAAAAGCCAATCGTGATAGAACCTGTGAAATCGTGAAACAAAACCGCAAGAATTTTATAAGTCAGTTTATACCTGATTTATTTGCACCAGAAAATGTTTCAAGATTTTCTGAGGAAATTAGAATCTTGCAATCGCAAGTAATAGATATGGAGGAAAACGCTGTTATTGCAGCTCTTATTGGTATGAAATTAAGAGAAAACAAATTACATGTGTTGACAGATTTAAAAATCCCAATACTTTTTATATTAGGAAAAAAAGACAGCAGAGTAGACCTACAACAAGCAATGAAACAAGCGATTTTACCTGATCATTCTGAAATATTATTATTAAATATAGGGCACATGGGATATATTGAAGCAAGGAATGAAACACTCTTTACTATCAGGTCGTTTGCAGAGAAATGTTTTGCAATTTAATTTTGCAGAAAATAATAAGCTTAGTACATTAGCCAAATAATTTAACACTTTTGCTTTATGGTAAAATTAGGAATCATAGGAGGATCGGGTTTAGAGAAGTTAAATCTGTTTACTGATTATAAAATAATTGATACCACTACTGAATATGGAATGCCAAGTTCGTCAATTATAACAGGAAGAATTGGTGAAATTGAAGTTGCCATTATCTCACGCCATGGAAAACAACATACAATACCGCCATCACAAGTGAATAATCGTGCCAATATTATGGCATTAAAAAACTTAGGATGCACACATATCATTGCTACCACTGCTTGTGGAAGTTTGAAAGAAGAAATTAAACCAGGCGACATGGTAATACCCGATCAATTTATTGATTTTACCAGACATCGTGCCATCACATTTTTCGAAAGTTTCGAACCCGAACACATGGCACATACGCCCATGGCTGATCCATTCGATTTGGAATTAAGTCAACTTATCATCGCTACTGCTTCTGAATTAAAATTTAAAACTCATCACAGTGGCTGCATTCTTACCATCGAAGGTCCGCGATTTTCTACCAGAGCCGAGTCAAAAATGTTTATCGGCTGGGGTGCCGATTTAATTAATATGAGCACAGCCCCCGAAGTAATTTTAGCAAACGAAGCTCAGATTCCTTATGCAGCTATTGCATTAAGTACGGACTATGATTGTTGGAAAACCGATATTGAAGCTGTTTCGTGGGAAGCTGTTTTAGAAGTTTTTAATAAAAATGCGAACAATGTTACCCGCTTATTGGTTGAAATCATACACCGATTGAGTTATTGGGATGTTTGTTAGTAAGTAATTATTAATTATTAAGAGAAAAAAATGTCAATTCATAAATTTGAAATATCAGGAAACATAGTGGACGTTGTAAATAAACGCATTTACAAAGGCACTGTAAGCATTGAAAACGGTAAAATTATCGCCCTTAAAGAAGAAAATGTAAGCGAAAACCAATACATCCTGCCTGGATTAATTGATGCCCATGTTCATATCGAAAGTTCAATGATTATTCCATCAGAATTTGCTCGTTTAGCAGTAGTTCACGGCACCGTTGCCACGGTTTCCGATCCCCACGAAATTGGCAATGTATTGGGTATGCAGGGCGTAAATTTTATGATAGAAAACGGTAATAAAGTTCCTTTTAAGTTTTATTTTGGTGCTCCAAGTTGTGTGCCGGCTACTCCTTTTGAAACATCAGGAGCTTCCATTGGCGTTGCCGAAATAGATGAATTAATGTCAAACCCAGCAATTAAGTATTTATCAGAAATGATGAATTTCCCCGGTGTTTTATATCAAGATAAGGAGGTGATGCAAAAACTGGCAATTGCTCAGAAATATAATAAACCAGTTGATGGACATGCTCCCGGCTTAAAAGGCGAAGATGCTGCAAAATATGTTGCTGCTGGCATTACTACCGATCATGAGTGTTTTACGATTGCCGAAGCCATTGATAAAATTAATAGCGGAATGTTGGTTCAGATTCGTGAAGGCAGTGCTGCCAAAAATTTTGAAGCATTGGTTGATTTGCTCAGCACCCATCCTGATTTTGTTATGTTTTGCTCCGATGATAAACATCCCAACGATTTGGTAAAAGGGCACATCAATCAATTGGTAAAAAGAGCCATTGCACAAGGCTACAATCCTATTGCTGTATTAAGAGCATGCACTTATGTTCCTGCAAAACACTATAATTTAGAAGTTGGACTGTTGCAAAAAAATGATGCTGCCGATTTTATTATTGTTGACAATTTGCAAGATTTTAATGTACAAACTACTTATATTAATGGCGTTAAAGTTGCCGAAAATGGCATATCTTATTTGCAATCAGTAAAAGAAGCTACACCCAATATTTTTAAAGCATCAGCGATAACCGAAAATGATATTAAAATTACTTACAAAAACGCTAAAATAAAAGTAATGAAAGCCTTAGAAGGGCAGTTGATAACTGAATGTCTTAGTGTTATACCGAAAATTGAAAATAATTTTATTGTAAGTGATTTAGAAAATGATGTATTAAAAATAGTGGTAATGAATCGCTACCAACAGGCAAAACCTGCAGTGGCTTTTATCAATGGATTTCAACTTAAAAAAGGAGCATTGGCCTCTACCGTTGCCCACGACAGCCATAATATCATTGCTGTTGGTACTAATGACAGAGATATTACAACTGCTATCAATCTTGTAATTCAATCTCAGGGTGGCATTTCTCTAGTGAATGAGAATGAAAGATATCATTTAGCGCTGGCTGTTGCCGGTTTAATGTCAGCAGATGATGGTTTTGAAGTAGCTGAAAAATATGATTTTATCGATAAAAAAGCCAAAGAATTTGGATCTGTACTCAATGCACCATATATGACCTTGTCTTTTATGGCATTATTGGTGATTCCTGAATTAAAATTAAGTGATAAAGGTTTGTTTGATGGCAATAAGTTTGAATTTACTTCATTGGAAATTTAAAATTGAACTATGTAGTTTCTGTATAAAAATAAGTCTTCAGCTATTTTAAATATGAAGATACTTATTACATTGAAATATAAACCTTAAATTATTTAAAATCTTTTAACCAAGCACTTCCTGTAAAATCAAATGAGAATTAATTTTATTAAATCCAGAATGGTGAAAGCGATAAAAAAGTATCATTTTATCCAAAAGTAATCTTCTGTCAATTTTTTTTAAATTCAAGCAAGTAATATCCTGAAAACTTATACTTAGCATTTTATTAATTATTTCACTAAGAGGGTAATCTACATATTCAGCATTTAATGGCTGAACTGCTTGGAACACTCCTTCATTTAGATTAAAAAAACTGTTGTTAGTATTATAATTATTTCGTGGAAAAAAACCTAAATACTTGGAATATTGAACCATAAATAAAAGATGAAAATCAGCATAATGTTCAGTAATTACATCTAAAATTTGAATTGAATGAAATAAAAAATCAAATAAAGCAGGATTTTTTTCTTCTTCGTGTAATGATTTGTATAAAATTTCATTTATAAACAAAGCAATTGAACTTTTGCCAATATCGTAAGGAATTGATTGAAATCTGTATATACATTTTAATTCCTTAACGGTTCTGATACTGGATGTGTTTTCTTTATGATATGCAACAATTTCAATAAGAGAAAGATGTTCTAATAAACTAAGTTTAGTTTTCGATTTGTTTTTTCTAATACCTTTGACAATGTATGATTGCAAACCATATTGTTCTGTATAAACCTTTGCAATTACACTAGTTTCGCTATAATTAATATAGTTGAGAACAATACCTTTGGTTGTAGTAAGCATTTATATGGTAATAATCAATTGATAAACAATATTTTTGTAACCATTGCTTCTTCTCCATCTTCGTTGGTACAAAAAACAAGATATACTCCAGTATGAGCTCTTTCGCCACTAAAATTTTTCCCGTTCCAAATTGCCTGCCCTCCATTTGCAATTGTATTATAAATCAGATTTCCAGCAATGTCGGTAATTTTTACATTTGCATCTCTTACTAAGCCTTTTATTGCAATAACACCATTGTATTCAGGGCGAACAGGATTAGGATATGCGTAAACATCTTGAAAAGTATCTTTACCTTTTGTTGCAGTTCCTCTATAAGATATTACTCCCATTGAAGTGCCAAAAAATACTTCACCATTATCAGGGTTTATCGCAATAGTGGCAATGGAATTAGAAAATAAAGGGCTATTTTCCTCAGTAAAATGAGCCAATTGTTGAGTTCCATCTGACGAAAGCAAGAAAACGCCTGCTTTTTGTGTACCTACCCATTTACGATTTGCACCATCAATGGCAATCGCAGTAACTGATTCAAATTCCAATAAATGTTGAACATGCCCTTCAAATTCTACCAAAATCGTTTGTGCGGTTACCGACGATTCTTCATTTGAATTTACATTAAATACATTTTCTGGCGAATAAATAACCTTTATGCCTTTATCAGTACCTACCCATATTTCTCCATTCAAATCTTCGGCAAAACAATGGATATAATTGCTTGCTAAGTCATTGCCTTTGTTGATATTAATCCATGCTTTCTGAATTGCATTTTGAGTTTTATTAAATACAGCTATTCTATTTTCTCTAGCCAACATCCATTTATAATTGTTTTTATCTATCATTAATGTTGAAACATCATCATAAGTATTATTTTTAATAATACTTTGAACATCAAACGATTCCCACAATCCTGATTTATACTTAACTGAAAGTCCCTTTGTTACTTTTGAATTTGTTGCCCACAAATTCCCTGATTCATCAAATTTTACGCCCCCTATTCTTAAAGTATATCTATTATTTCCTGAATAAATTGGAAGCAAATTATTGTTAGTATTAAATTCGTTAAAAACATTGGTAACTTTATTATTAGTAAATTCTATAATTCCAACACTCCAAGAAGCAGCATAAACTTTTGAATTATCTGTTGGATCAACAGCAATATCTAAGATATCGTAAATTGAATCCGAGCTCGAATAATTAATCCATTTTTCATCATTAAATTGATGTAAAGTTCCTCCAAAATAAGCATTTCCCCAGCTACCATAATCAATTCCTCCAGGTGCTAACCAAATCCCTGTTGGGGTAGAAGTAAGTGTAAACACACTATTTGTAGTTGGTCCATTAGGATTTATATAAACTACATTGGAAAAATTATTTTCAATTTTTAATAATCCAAAATTCTCGTCTGCTATCCAATAATAATTATTTTTATCAATAATTACTTGATTTGCAACCGCAAATACCTGATTTGCTTGCTGTAATTGCAGTGTTTCATTATAAATGGAAAAAGAACCATAATGCGATACTATTAATTGATTCCTACTTACAGAAAAATTACGAATATTAGAAGTATCAAAAGAAACCCAATTTGTTCCATTGTAAACAAACAATGTATCCTTAGTTGTAGTACTAGCTTTTTCCTTGCAAACAATTAATTTATCTTTTAAAAATGCAATTTGGGTATATTTTGAGTTAAAACCTCTTATTGTGCTATCTTTTTTCCAATTATTATAGTTAGCTAAATTTGGATTGGTAATATTAGCTTTGTAAATTCCTACTTCTGTTGCAGAATAAATTGCAGAATCGTTAATTGCAATATCCAAAACATTTATTCTACTACCATTATCTCCAATAATATAAGTATCTTTTATCTCATTTTTCACCAAGTCAACTACAACAATACCAAATCCACATGATAAATAAGCATATTTCCCTAAAGATGTAATTTTATTTATCTTTTTATTACCTGGAATCGATTTATTTTTGATATCAGGTAGATTAATAATACCTGTATTTTTAATTAAATCAACATTAGCATTTGTGTAGGATATAACAAGGGTTTTGTAAATACTGTTATAATGAATTGCACTAATGCCAACATCAGAAAGCCCATTTACCTTTGTAATTTGTTCAATACTGTTTTCTATTTTATCGTAATAAAAAATGCTATAAGGTGTGGCAGCATAAATAAGGTTGTCGGCTTCGGCAACAGCAATTACTTTATTTTTCGGCAAATGATTTCGCCATTGCCCAATTGGAATTCCTTGACTATAAGAAAAATAACTTAACAGGAAGAATATCTTAAAAAAAACAATACTTGATAGTTTCATACTTTGAAAAAATAAAATGCAAAAATATACTTTTCAATAACAGATTTTATTAAAAAATATTGTTCAAATGCTATGATTTTGTTTATGCTCTTTCACATAGCAATTTGAATAATAAAATTTTAATGTTTTTTCTCGAGTAGAGAATAAAAAAAGGAGGTAATAAATTTACAGGTAAAGATTTTATATCTTTGCAGCAAAATGGCTTCGTAGTTCAATTGGATAGAACGTCAGATTCCGGTTCTGATGGTTGGGGGTTCGAATCCCTTCGGAGTCACAGATTAGTTTAAAGTTTATAAAGTTGAAAATCGTACTTAATCCTAAAGTAAAGATTTTTGATTTATTAAGGAATAAACGATAAAGTTTTAAACGAAACACTTTAAAAATGCCAGTAAAATTAAACCAAGAAGTTAAAAAGATTTACTTTTCTATCGGTGATGTAGCCGAAATGTTTAATGTAAACACTTCTTTGATACGTTTTTGGGAAAAAGAATTTGATATTATTAAACCTCATAAAAATCAAAAAGGTACACGCTATTTTACACAACAAGATATTGATAACTTTCATCTTATTTTTCACCTAGTTAAGGAACGAGGGTTTACCTTACAAGGGGCAAAAGATAAATTGAATGAAAACAAAACAGAAACAATAGATCATCACGAAATAGTGAAATCACTCGAAAAAATAAAAAGTTTTCTTATTGAAATAAAAGAAAATCTTTAATATCAACTCTTTTATTTTTTTGCCATTGATTTTTATAATTCCTTTAATTTCAATTCTATATTTTTCTACTTAAACAATTTCAAAATATCATTTCCATTAGCAAAAATCAATAAACTAAAAAGAATAACCATTCCTGTTATTTGTGCGTATTCCATAAACTTATCATTTGGTTTTCTGCCAGTAATTATTTCATACAACAAAAACATTACATGTCCACCGTCCAAAGCAGGAATTGGCAAAATATTCATAAAAGCTAGAATAACAGATAATAGTGCGGTCATATTCCAAAAAATTTCCCAGCTCCAGCTTGTAGGGAATAAACCACCAATGGATCCAAAACCACCAACTTGTTTTGCACCTTCTTTTGTAAAAACGTATTTTAATTGCTTAACGTAATTTCCTAGAGTTTCAACGCCTAAATTAATTCCCGCAGGAAAAGATGCAAAGAAACTATATTCGGTTTTCTTGGTTTCAAAAAAAGAAATAGGGTTTTTAAGAGCAGCACCAATTTTTCCTTCGGCTGTAAGTGTAAGCTTAACTTTTTGAGCAACATTGTTGCGTAAATAACTAATTTCTACTTCCTTTCCCTTGTACTTTTCTGCTGTTTTCCCAAAAGTATTAAAAAAGAGTGTTGTATCATTATTTATAGCAATTATTTGGTCACCTTTAGTTAAAGCTGCTTTTGAAGCAGGGCTTCCATTGGTTACGTTTTCAATTACAAAAGGATAACGAGGTTCTGAAAATGATTTAATTTTAGCTGCTAATAATTGTTTAGTGAAATCAATAGGTAAATCAAGGTTCATTGTTTCGCCATTGCGTTCAATTGTAACAGTTTTAGCTGCGTCAATTACAATACGTTTGGGAATATCATTTACATCTTCAACATCTACATTGTCAATTTTTAAAATTTTATCACCATTCTGAAACCCTGCTTTTAAAGCTATTTCGTTGAATTGTAAGCCAAATTTTGCATTTTTAGCAGGTAAATATTCACTCCCCCAGGCAAATAATATCATGGAATAAATGAACATTGCCAGTAAAAAGTTTACCAACACACCACCTGTCATAATTAATAAACGTTGCCAAGCTGGTTTTGAGCGAAATTCCCATGGTTGAGGTGGTTGTTTCAACGCTTCTTTGTCCATTGATTCGTCTATCATTCCTGATATTTTCACATAACCACCTAAAGGCAACCATCCAATGCCATATTCTGTTTCTCCTTTTTTAAATTTAAAAAGAGAAAACCATGGGTCAAAAAACAAATAAAATTTCTCAACTCTTGTTTTAAAAAGTCTTGCAAAAACAAAGTGTCCTGCTTCGTGGAGCAGTACAAGTATAGATAAACTTAAAATCAAGCCCATTGCTTGTGTTAATATTCCCATTTTTTATATATTTGGATTATGATTAATTGTTAATTTTATTTATTAATTCGTTTGATACAATTCTTGTTTCATGGTCGGTTTGGATATAATCTTCTAAACTTGGTTCGGCAACAAAACTTATTTTTTGCATACATGCTTCAATTACATCTGTTATTTGCAAGAAGCCTATTTTATCTTGCAAGAAAGCATTCACAGCAACTTCGTTGGCAGCATTTAAAATACAAGGCATATTGCCATTTTTTCGCATTGCTTCAAAAGCAAGATTTAAACCAGCAAAAGTTGTTGTATCAGGTTTTTCAAAGCTTAGTTGGGGATAATCCATGAAATTAAATCTTGGATAATCTGTTTTAAACCGATAAGGATAGGTAAACGCATATTGAATAGGTAGTTTCATATCTGGCAGACCCATTTGAGCTTTCATAGAGCCATCTTGAAACTGAACCAATGAATGTATAATTGATTGAGGATGAATAATAACATCTATTTGTTCGGGTTTTAATGCAAAAAGCCATTTGGCTTCAATTACTTCCAGCCCTTTATTGATTAGTGTTGCAGAGTCAATAGTAATTTTCTTTCCCATTTCCCAGTTAGGGTGTTTTAAGGCATCTTGTTTTGTAACCTTAGCTAGAAACTCTTTGTTTTTTCCCTTGAACGGACCACCCGAAGCGGTTAAATATATTTTTTCAACTGGATTATGAAATTCACCCACTAAGCACTGAAAAATAGCAGAGTGCTCTGAATCAACCGGCAAGATATTAACTGCATTTTCTTGAGCAAGTTTAGTTACCAACTGACCTGCAACCACCATTGTTTCCTTATTTGCCAATGCAATGGTCTTTTTTGCTTCAATGGCTTTTAAAGTAGATTTTAAACCCGCAAACCCAACTATAGCAGCCAATACAATATCAATTTCATTAGATTCTACTATCTGGCTGATGGAATCATCGCCTGCATAAACTTTAATATCATGAGGTTGTAATGCTTCTGAAACTTTCTTATATAATTTATCGACACCTATTACTACTGAATTTGGTTTATACTCAAGAGCTTGCTGAATCAATAAATCTGCGTTACAATGTGCTGTTAAAACCTCAACTTCAAGCGAGTCGGGATGTGCTTTCACAACTTCTAAAGCTTGTGTTCCAATAGAGCCAGTTGAACCTAAAATAGCAATTCGTTTTTTCATAGTTATTGATTAGAAAGGGATGTAGTCTCTGGGATTAACAGGGTTTCCATTATACCATAATTCGAAATGTAAATGAGGTCCAGTACTTAATTCGCCTGTATTTCCAATAAAGGCTATTGGGTCACCAGCCTTTACATAATCACCCAGTTTTTTCAATAAAGCAGAATTGTGTTTATACACAGAAATTAAATTATGCTGATGCTGAATACCAATAATATATCCTGTTTCGAGTGTCCAGTTTGAAAAAATTACAGTTCCATTAAGTACTGATTTTATAACTTCGTCTTTTTTACCAGCAATATCAACGCCATAATGCTGTTTTGCAACATCAAATCCATTGATAACAATACCTTTTAGAGGTGTAAAATAAAAAAAACTACTGATAGAAGCATTTACAGACGGAGTTTCTGTTGTTTCCAAGGTTAAATCCTGAGATGATAAATCGTATTTGTTTTCACTTTCAATTTGTTTACGTAATATTGAATCTTCTTTAGACTTTTTGATAGTTATATTACCGTATTTTATTGAAGTATCTTTGGTTTGTTTGCTTGCAGGATCAATAATTGCCTTGCCCTCAAAAATCATTTTTAAATTAGTTAGATATAACTCTCTACTTTTAACTTCATTTTGCAGTGAATCAATTTTTAAAGCATTAACATAAGATTCTTTGTTAAGTTTCATATTGGTATAACCGGGAATATATTCTCTAAGTGGTGTAAAAGCAATGATGTATGTTGTTGCAAAAACAAGAAGGATAGAAACGGAACCAATTGCCACAAATACATTCAATCTTGATAAACGAAAGGATAGCTTTTCTTCAAAAGTATCGTCATTCATTACAACAAGACGGTATTTATTCTTAAGCTTTATTATCCACTTTTTTCGTGGTTTTACTTCCTCGGCCATATTATAGGTTCCCTCTTCAATAATTGAGTTGCAAATATCGTAAAAAAACGACAAAATTACTGTATTTCTTTATCATAAAAAACGTTAAGACATTCAATTTGTTTACAGAATGTTTCATAAATTTGCTTTTTAAAATAATAAGAAAATGATTATAAATTTTATTCAATGGAACGTAAGTCCTGAAATATTTCATATCGGCGGATTATCAATAAGATGGTACGGCTTATTATTTGCCATGGGTTTTTATGTTGGTTATCTGATTATGGAAAGATTTTTCAAAAAAGAAGGCGTTCCAACAGCTATCCTCGACAAATTAGCCATGTATATGATTATTTCTACTGTAATTGGTGCTCGATTAGGTCATTGCTTATTTTATGATTTTAGTTCCATTAAGGAAAATCCTATCGAAATTTTATACATTTGGCATGGAGGATTGGCAAGTCATGGAGCTGCCATTGGCATTTTATTTGCACTTTTTCTTTTTGCACGCAAAACAAAAATATCTTATTGGTGGGTACTCGATAGAATTGTGATTGTTACAGCATTGGCAGGTCTTTTTATAAGAACAGGTAACTTGATGAATTCCGAAATTTATGGACATGCTACTAATTTACCATGGGGTTTTGTTTTTGTGAGAGATGACAAAATGCTCATTCCAAGACATCCGACCCAAATATATGAAGCGCTGTGTTATTTAGCAATATCCATTTCATTGCTTTGGATTTATTACAAAAAAAATGGAAAACCTCAACCAGGGATGATTTTTGGATTGTTTCTGATTGCATTATTTATAGTTCGTTTTGTATTGGAATTTTTAAAAGAAACTCAAGTTGATTTTGAAAAATCGATGCCTTTGAATATGGGACAATTACTGAGTATTCCCTTTATTATTGCTGGAATTGTAATTCTGGTTTTGTCGCTAAATTATAAGTTGGGACAGTCGTTTAATTTAGAAGATGCTGTAAAAAATTATGATTCATCTAAAAAGATGTGAGTCCTTTTAAATTACTTGTCTAAAAAAATATAATAGATTTGAAATACAATAAAAATATAAACACATGAAAAGATTGGTATTGGTAAGACATGGCGAAAGTGTCTGGAACAAAGAAAACCGTTTTACAGGCTGGACAGATGTAGATTTATCTGAAAAAGGCGTGGAAGAAGCAAAAAAAGGTGGCAAGGTACTTCTTGCAAATAATTTTAATTTTAAGTATTGCTATACTTCTTACTTGAAAAGAGCTATTAAAACCCTTAATTTTATATTAGAAGAAATGGATTTGTTGTGGTTGCCTGTTGAAAAAACCTGGCGATTGAACGAAAAACATTATGGAGAACTGCAAGGGCTAAACAAAGCAGAAACTGCTCAGAAATACGGCGATGAGCAAGTACATATCTGGCGTAGAAGTTATGATATTCCACCTGCAGCTATTGCCGAAACCGACAACCGCAATCCTCGTTTGGATGCAAAATATCAAGGTATTGATAAGTCATTGATTCCGCTCACTGAATCTCTGAAAGAAACAGTGGAAAGAATAGTTCCTTATTGGGAACAAAATATTTCCAAAAAATTACTGGAATGTGGCGAAGTTTTAGTGGCTGCACATGGCAATAGCTTACGCGGAATCATTAAATTATTAAAAAACATAAGTGATGAGGATATTGTAAACCTCAATCTACCTACTGGTATTCCTTATGTTTTTGAATTTGACGATTCGTTGAATTTACAGAAAGATTACTTCCTGGGTGATGAAGAGGAAATTAAAAAGCTGATGGAAGCTGTGGCTAATCAGGGGAAAAGTAAGTAAATAGAACGTAAATTGTCAGAATTGCTTAGTGTTATTGGAACGCGGATGACGCAGATCCCTACGGGAAACAGAGATTAAAACAGATTTTGTATAACTGAATCGATACTAACTACCAATTTAATAGTAATTGTTTCGTGCCTACGGCACTTTATTGAGATTTTTAACTATTATGTTACCAAACTTTTGCAACTACGTTGCTTAAAATAGTTCCGTTAGGAACGATAGTATGGTAATAAAACATATACTCAAAAATTTTAAGCCCGATAAGGGCGAAACACATATATATTGCTTGTAGTATGGTTTTAAATGATATGCTTTATTTAGTTGTTTGGTAAATGTATATCAAACCATTTTAAACATTCAAGTATATATCAGATACTACTTAGTTCTTAACATTTAAAATTCAACAATAATACCAATTGTAGGTAATACATTTCCAGAAAAATCATTTACTTTTCTTAATATATATTTAGTATTGTCGTTGGGGTTAACGGCTATATTTCCATTTATATCCAAATTGGTATAAATAGGCTGTTGTTCCGATTTATAGGCTAATACATTTTGGATGTCTAAATAAAAATTCAATGACCATTTCTTAAAAAAGTATTCTTTATCAATTCTAACATCTAATTGGTTAAAATTGCTCAAACGTTCTGAATTAAAGGCATTGTAATTAAGAGATCCTCTGCCTTTTGAGTCCCATATTTCACGCTTTGAGGACTCAACAAAATCTATAGGAGTATATGGTGCTCCGCCAACAAAACGCCACTTAGCACCAATATCCCAGTTTCGGCCTATATCTCTTTTTAAAGTAATATTTAGTATATGCTTATTATCCCATGCCGAAGGAATAAACTGATTGTTCTTTTCCTTAAATTCGCTTCTCACAAAAGTATAGGAAAGTATTAGGTTGAAACCTATTAAATCAACATTCCTATAATATACTTCAAGTCCATAAGCTTTCCCTTCGGATGTAGGGGTAACTTCTTCATCACCAAAAGTTCCATAATCAGCCCCTTTGCTTGCTATAGAAACCGAATCGTTTACCGAAAATGGGTAGTTATTGTAAAATTTATAAAATCCTTCAATGGTTAATTTTGATTTTTCAGTAAATAAATAATCAAAACCTGTTACAAAATGATTTACTGATATATATGTTATCTTATTTTGTTTGTTTACGAGTTCTCCTTCATTATTACGAAATCCTAAGGTAGTATATGCAGGTCTTTGATAATATCTTCCTGTATTTGCATTCAGAAATAACTTTTCAGTTAAAGCATAGGAAGCGGAAAGACGAGGTGAAAATTGCTTTAGAAGGTTCGACATTTCGTTATCATAATTATTGGCATCCATTCTTAAACCAAGTGAAACCGTTAACCTATCACCTAAATATTGTTTGCTGATTTGTCCAAAAAGATTCCAAGCAAATAAATCGAGTTTGGAATTATAATTAATAGTTTTCAAACTATCCCTTGCAAATATTTTCTGAAAAGTATTGTTGTTATAACGATTGTATTCCAAGCCAATTCCAACATTCAATTTATACTCTAATGTGTGAGCATTTCTTTCAAACCGGAATTTGTTTTCTATTTCGTCGGAAGCATAATTTAATATTTTCGACTTCGATTCATCGTTATTGGGGTATTTATACGAAGTATTTCTCAGCATATTTCGGCTCAGGGTATAGGTATCGTAAGAATTGGCTCTAAAGTGTTTGTAAACGGCACCTATTGCATAGTTCCACTGTTCAAAAACCGGCAAATATCCCAAAATGTATTTTTGACTTTCGCTAGGGTTTTTGATTCCTGTATTCAGATTAAATTGATCAATAGCTCCAATGCCTATGAGGGTTAATTCGTTTTTTAAATTAAATTTTGTTTTTGATTTCCACTGAAAATCGTTGTAAGTAGGCAAGAAAGGTAAACCTAAAGCACTAAACAAAAATTGCAGATACGATCGACGGGCTGAGAAAATAAAAGATGTTTTTTTGTTTATCGGACCATCCAGGGTAAGTGCCACATCTGAAGCACCCACGGCTCCTTTAAATTTCAGATTGTCGGGATTTCCATCTATCAAACGCATATCCAATATCGAACTTAATGCGTTGCCTTTGTTTGCAGGGAAAGCTCCTGAATAGAATTCAATTTCGCGGATAAAATCAACATTGATGATGCCCACTGGACCTCCGGAAGCTCCTTGAGTGGCAAAGTGATTGAGGTTGGGTATTTCGATGCCATCTAAATAAAATCTGTTTTCGCTAGAGCCACCCCCTCTTACAATTACATCGTTGCGAAATGCTGGTGTGGATGCTACACCGGGCAATGATTGCAACACCTTTGATATATCGCGATTGCCGCCTGGGCTTTTTTCTATTTCGGCAATACCTATACTTTTCATTGAGAGTGGGCTTTCTTCGTCTCGCCTAAATACGGTGGTTTTTATTTCAACTGCAGCTAAGTTTATTGCCACTTCGTGCATAGGTATTTCAATATATTTGGTTTTGCCACTGGTAATCATAAATTCTGTGGATAAATATTTTTGATACCCAACAGTAGTGGCAGCTAATTTTATATACCCAGGTTTTACGTTGGTAAACTGAAAATTACCATCAATATCTGATGAAGTACCTATGGTGGTTCCGTAGATAATAACATTGGTAAATGGAATGGGTTCGTTGTTTTTTGAATTAAATATTCTACCCTTGATGTTACCATTTTGAGCGTATAAAGCCCCAGTAAAAATAAAAATGAATAGAATAGAAAAGCTTGAGATATATGATAGGTTGGTTTTTTTCATAAATGCTGTTTCTTATTATAGTTAAGTTTAGAGCAAAATAACAAATAATATTAAGCAAATGTTCATTATTTTAAATTAGAGGGAGACAAACGCAACTAAGCTTAACATCAAGCTATGTATGCCTTGGGTTATTTGTTAAATAAAAGCATAATAAGAAGATTTATATCAATAATTATATTATTTTTACATCTAAAATAATCTATACTAAAAGG
>CAZUCB010000031.1:0-1950 GCA_964618755.1 uncultured Bacteroides sp.
AATATAGAATACTTATAAATATTAAGGTCATATATATTTTTACAACTTATTAATTTATTGCAATTTGCGACTAAACATGTATTGAGCTAAAAAAACTACACTGTATTATAATAAAAAAATACTGAGGTATAAAGTATATGTAAAAAAGCATAAAATAGTAATCAGCTATATAAGTGATCGATTGAATATTTAACAATAAATTGCATTGTATTGTTTTTTAATGCACAGTTATATAAGGACTCTTCTTTGGAGCGAATTTATGTGAGAATGGACTCGTGTTTTACAACTTTATTTTAAGTAGATACATTAAATATAAACAAGTTACAATGTTTTTAATAAGTATTAATTAAATTACTAAGAGGCGAAATAATAAAAATCATACTAATTAGTTACGAAATTTTTTAAGATTTTGAAATATTTGGAACAAATTTTGAATAGATTACGTATAACTTTGGTTTTGAAAATAGAAGTAAAAGTATTTTTTTTAAAATATTGTAATTTAAATAGATAGTTATTTACAGAACATAAACTCTTAAAGTATTTATTATTTTTATAAGTTTATATAGCTATAAAACAAAAATTTATTTGTACTTTTACCTGCAATTTTAAAATGCCAGAGATGTTATATTACTAAATTAATATTTAATAATTTTAAATTTTTAAATCAATTCATTACCCATTAAACTTATGAAAATGAAAAGAATGTTATTGTTACTATTGCTAATACCTTTTTCTGGTATAAATTTGCAATTAATGGCTCAGGGGAATTTATTAGTATCCCCTATTCGTGTTGTTTTTGAAGGCAAAAAACAAAAAGAAGAAATCAGTTTGGTAAACACAGGAGATGATACTGCAGTCTATTCTGTTTCATTTGTTCAATACAAAATGACGGAGGAAGGTAGTTTTGAAGTAATTGAAAAACCAGGAGAAGGTCAAAATTTTGCAGATCCATACTTACGTATTTTCCCTCGAAAAGTAACATTGGCGCCTAAAGAATCACAGGTAATACGATTACAATTGCGAAAAACACCCGATATGCTAGCAGGTGAATATCGTTCTCATTTATATTTCAGGGCAGAAAAAGGAAAATCGCCACTAGGAATGGAACAAGCAGGCAAAGATACTGCTGTTATGAGTATTGCAATTACGCCTGTATTTGGTGTTAGTATTCCTATTATTATTAGAATAGGTGATGAAAAAGTTTCTTCCACATTGAGTAATTTAAAAGTAGAAACGTTATCAGATACTGTTAATAATTTAAAACTTACCATCAACAGATTAGGTAAGATATCTTGTTATGGTGATTTAATTGCAGAATATATACCTTCTCAAGGAAAGCCAATAGAAATTGGTTTAGTAAGAGGTATCGCAGTTTATACAACAGTAGATAAACGTAATGTTTCAATGAAACTAAGAAACTTAAAAGAAGTTGATTTAAAAAAAGGAAAAATAAAACTCCGGTTTACTTCTCCTAAAGATACCCCTCTTGAATTATACGCAGAGCAAGAGTTGGTACTCTAAAAATGCAATGATTTATGATTTGTGAAAGATGAGTTCAGCAATAAATTGTACTCATCTTTCATTTTACATTTCTCATTTCGTCTTTTAAAACAATAGCATTATGAAAAAATATATTCATAATATAAGATCTTTAGCTTTTTTATTCTTATTTTTATTTCAATTATTATTGTTTCAAAAAGCATTTACACAACCTCAATTACCACAGCGTTCTATAACAGTGGTTGCCACACAATCTATTAATTTTGGTACATTTTGCCTTGATGGTGTGAGTAGTTCAGGAGGGACTATTCAGATAGATTGGCAAGGAAACCGATCTTCAACTGGACAAATTGTATTGTTAAATTCTGACATGTATCATCCTGCAGTTTTCGAAGTACAACTTTGCCAAGGACGCAATGTTATAATAACCTACCCGCCAACCACAACATT
>CAZUCB010000031.1:2050-4884 GCA_964618755.1 uncultured Bacteroides sp.
CTTTCAATAAAAGTAACTTCCGATTTTGAATTGCCAATATTAAAAACTCAACGACTTGGGAAATCAAGAAATGTAATTCGAAATAATAAATCAGAGGAACTTTCAATAGATTCAATACTTAAAAGAAGCTATCATATATTTCGTTTCGGAGCATTAGATTGGTCACTTATGTCTTCTCAAATGCCAAATACACCTGTAGAATCCAGAATCGGATTGAATATTGGTACAGAATTGCTTTTTGGAGAGGCAAATGCATATTTAAATTTTTCTGCAAGAGATAAACCTGATCCTCGACAACAACAATTTTATTGGCGATGGGTAGATAACGAAAAGGTGGCTATTCGTCAGGTTCAAGTTGGAAATATTTCAAATAGAACAATTTCATCTGTTAATGCTCCGGTACGCGGAATTGCTATTACAAATACACCAACTTTTATCAGAAAAGCAAAAGGAGAATACACAATAACTGATGTTACACAACCCGATTGGGTTGTTGAGCTTTATATCAATAACTCATTGATTGCTTTTACAAAGGCTGATGCTGCTGGTCAATTCACGTTTAAAGTTCCGATTGTGTATGGGTATAATGTGTTAAAGTTGAAATTTTATGGTCCAATGGGGGAAGAACGATCGGAAGAAAGATTGATGAATATACCTACTAATTTTATGCCTGTTGGTGTGTTTGAGTATAAAATAAGCGGCGGTAAATTACAAGATGAAAACAATACAATATTCGGACGGAGTGAAGGAAGTTATGGATTATTGCGAAGTTTTACAATAGGAGGTGGTCTTGAATATTTATCATCAATTAGTAATTTTAAAAATATTCCTTTTGTCAACTTTTCAATTGTTCCAATATCTAGATTAATACTAAACGGGGAATATGCTGATAAAGTTAGATCCAGAGCCTTATTGAACTTTTATATTGGCTCGAAATCTATGCTTGAACTTGAATATATTAAATACACTAAAGGACAAAAAGCAATATTATATAATTACCTGGAAGAGCGAAAAATAGGATTCTCTATTCCAATGAAATACAAAAGTATTTTTGGAAGCACTCGTATTACTTATAAACAAAATGTTTTTGAAGATTTTAACTATAATATGATTGACTTAATATTTTCGATTTATTACAAATACTTAAATGTAAATATATCTTCGAATGCAAATTGGATTACAGATAACTCAATGTATATTAATTCAAATGTTGCTTTTTCTATTAGATTACCTAAAGGATATTTTCTTAGGCCCTCCGCTCAATTTAATACAAGCAAATTAGAATTATTATCCTATAAAGCTGAGCTTGAAAAAAAAGTTTCAAAAGCTGGTTACTTCTCTTTTTCTTACGAAAGAAATATAGTTTCCAATTTCAATAGCTTAAATTTTTCATTCAAATACGATTTCTCTTTTGCTCAATCCAGTCTTTCTGTCCGCACTTCAAATAATAATATTTCTTTGATTGAAAGTCTTAAAGGTGGCATTGCTTTTGACGATAAAAACAAAAGAGCTTTCCCAAACCAACAATCTTTGGTTGGACGTGGTGGCATTGCAATTGTTCCTTTTGTAGATGTTAATCATAATAATGTATTTGATTCTAATGAAATAAAAACTGATATTTCGGTAAGAATAAACGGTGGCAGTCCATTTTACAGTGAAAAAGATTCTATCGTTCGAATTATGGGATTAGAACCATATGTATATTATAATCTGGAATTGAGTGATAGAGATTTTGAATATATAACTTGGCGTTTATCGAAAAATAACTATAAAGTATTAATAGACCCTAATCAATTTAAAGTTATTGAAGTTCCAATTTCCCCTGTAGCCGAAATCAACGGAATGGTTATGTTTAATGGCGATTCTACACAGGAGGGTTTAGGTAGGGTAATTGTAAATATATTTAATAAAAATGGTATCAAAGTTGCTAATATTATCTCTGAATCTGATGGTTATATAAACTACCTTGGATTACTTCCAGGTGAATATTATGCAAAAATAGATTCAGTACAGTTAAACCGTTTGGATATGAATGCTACTCCTTCTCAAATAGAATTCAATATTAAAGCATTTTTGGAAGGAGATGTGTTTACTGGTCTTAATTTTGAATTGACGAATAAAAATTCTTCAACAATAGGTATGTTGATCCCAGATAGTACAAATACAATATTAAGATCAGATTCTGTGGCTATACAACAAAAACTTATTTTAGACAACAAGGAAGAAAGTGCAAGTATTTTATTAGAAAAAGTTACACAAAAAATCCTTTTTGATGTTGGGAAATCAAGCATAAATGCTATTTACAAACCTTATCTTAAACAGGTTGCTGATATGCTGAAAAAGAATCCTGACATTGATATACTGCTTGAGGGCCTATGTGATATAGATGGATCTGTTGAGTTTAACCAGAAACTTTCAGTAAAACGCGCAAAATCTGTAAGTAATGAGCTAATAAAAATGGGTATAGATAAAAAGAGGATTGAGGTTGTTGGGTTAGGTTCGTTGAAAGCATTAAATTCAAATTCAATTGAGAAATCATTAAATCGAAGGGTGGAATTTAAAATTAATAAAAAGATTAAAGTAGATACTACAATAAAAAAAAAAGATGATTTCAAATTTTTAGATTCTTTAAAGAAAGTAGATAATACGGGAATTATTGAGAAAAATAAAAAGAAGGATAATGAAGACTTATCTATTGGCAATACATGTACACAAATTGGTAATTATTATGTTCAGTGTGGTGTATTCAAAAATAAAAACTCAGCCTTACTGTTAGCAAAAAAGATTAAGAGCAAAACTGACGCTTTTATAGGAATAGAAGAGAATAATGCTCT
>CAZUCB010000031.1:4984-22895 GCA_964618755.1 uncultured Bacteroides sp.
ATGTTTTCAAGAATTGAACGCAAGCCACGAGCACCAAGTTTATACTCTAATGCTTTTTCTACTATAAAATCAAGAACATTATCATCAAAACTTAAATCAATTTTGTCAATTTTGAAAAGTTTAATATATTGTTTTACAAGTGCATTTTTAGGTTCGATAAGTATGCGTCTCAATGCTACTTTATCTAATGGGTCTAGATTAGTAAGCACAGGAAAACGACCTACAATTTCAGGAATCATCCCATAGCTTCTAATATCTTGAGGTGCAATATATTGTAATAAGTTTTTCTTGTCAATAGTATCAGTTTCTTTAGCTGCTGCATATCCAATCATATTGGCTTTCATACGGCTACCAATTTTTCTTTCAATTCCATCAAAAGCACCACCAGCAATAAAAAGAATATTTTGAGTATTTACCTGAATCATTTTTTGTTCAGGGTGTTTACGTCCTCCTTGAGGCGGAACGCTTACTACAGCTCCTTCAAGTAATTTAAGCAAGGCTTGTTGCACACCTTCACCCGAAACATCTCGAGTTATAGATGGATTATCGCTTTTGCGGGCGATTTTATCAATTTCATCAATAAATATTATGCCTCGTTCAGCCGCTTCAACATTAAAATCAGCTGCTTGTAATAAGCGAGATAAAATACTTTCTACATCTTCACCCACATAGCCAGCCTCGGTTAAAACAGTAGCATCTGCAATGCAGAAAGGCACGTCCAGCATTTTAGCTATAGTACGAGCTAATAGTGTTTTTCCAGTACCTGTTTCGCCTACAATTATAATGTTTGATTTTTCAATTTCAACGTCATCCTGTTCTTTGCCTAAAATTTGAGTGATACGTTTATAATGATTGTAAACGGCTACGGATAAATATTTTTTGGCTTCTTCCTGCCCAATAACATATTCGTCGAGATGACTTTTTATTTCGTAAGGTTTAAGAATTTTTGCTTTAGAAAATGTTTGATTTTTTTTCTTAGGTATTTCTTCATCTATAATTACTTTAGCTTGTATTACGCAATAATCACAAATTTTAGCATCTAATCCTGCTATTAGAATATTGGTATCTGCTTTATTTCTACCACAAAACGAACATTTTTCTTTTTCTTTAACCATTTTCTTTTATTTTAAAACAAAACCTAACAGATTTTTATATACTGTTAGGTTTTTAAACTTGTAATAATAGATTTACAAATAGATATATTTTTTTACTTTTTATTACGAATCAAAATTTCGTCAATCATACCATAGCTTTTAGCTTCTTCTGCAGTCATCCAGTAATCACGATCAGAATCTTGCCATATTTTATCGTAAGTTTGTTTTGAATGATGAGCAATGATTTCGTACAATTCTTTCTTTAATTTTTGAATTTCTCTAGCCGTAATTTCAATATCAGAAGCTTGACCTTCAGCTCCTCCCATAGGCTGATGAATCAAAATACGAGAATGTTTCAAAGCAGTTCTTTTTCCATCGGCTCCGGCACATAACAAAACTGCACCCATAGAAGCAGCCATACCTGTACAGATGGTTGCAACTTCAGGAGCAATGTATTGCATGGTGTCATATATTCCTAAACCAGCATATACAGATCCACCTGGTGTATTCAAATAAATCTGAATGTCTTTTGATGAGTCAACAGATTCAAGAAAAAGTAGTTGTGCCTGAATAATATTGGCAACGGTATCGTCAATAGCCACACCTAAGAAAATAATTCTATCCATCATTAACCTCGAAAATACATCCATTGAAGCTACATTCAACTGACGTTCTTCTATAATAGTTGGAGATATATAGCCATTTTTTAAAACTGAATGGTACTTATCAAAGGCAAGACTATTGATTCCTCTGTGTTTTGTGGCATATTTTCTAAATTCGTTTTGCATATCTATTGAGTTAAAAGTTTATAATATTTATAATGTTCTTAAAGTTTATAAAGTATTTTATTTCAAAATTTTAGTTTATAAACTTTCACTTTATAAACTATTTACGTTCTACCAATTTTACAAATTCTTCAAATGTAATATTTTTAGCATTTGTAATTACCTTGTCTTTAAACAATTCAATCATCTTTTTGTCGTACATTTCATCATAAATTCTTTTTACTTCTTTTTCGTTTTTCATGATAGTATCTACAATGCTGTCTAAACGTTTATCTTGTTCTTCGTCTTCAGATTTTGGAAAATATTGACCTAAAATAAATTCTTTGATATAGGCTTTTACCTCTTCATCACTTACGTTAATATTATTTTCTGTGATTAATTTATTTTCAATTAGTTGCCATTTCAATGAACGCTCATAAGCACCAAAATCAGCTTCGAGTTGTTCAATTGTAATTTTATTGCGATTACTTTCTAATAACCATCTTTTCAAGAATTCTGTAGGTAATTCTACAGAAGTTTCTTCAATAAGTTTGCCGATAACATCACCTAATAATTTTTGGTCGCTTTCTTTTACATAATAAGCTTCAGCTTCTTCTGCAATTCGGTTACGAAATTCTTCAATCGTTTTGATTTCATTTTGAGGGTAAACTTTTAAAAATAACTCTTCATTGAGTTCTGCTTCATGAAGATGGCTGATTTCTAATGCTTTTAATCTGTATGTTGATTTTATTGCTTCTGAATCATTTTTAATATTCATAATACGTCCAACTTCTTCTTTAGAACCAAAAGCTTTAAGCATATCAATATCAATGATGTCATCTTTTTTCAGTCCGATGATAGTTGCTTTAATATCATTGTCTATAATTTTTTCAACTGCAAAAGAAGCTTTGGTATTAATTCCATTTTCTTTTACATTCATGTTTTCATCTAATTCTTCAGCATCAAAATGAATAATATCATTTTCCTGTGCTTCTTCATGAGAATGAGCATGGCCATGACGTTTTTGGATATCAACAACAAATTGATCAATCATTTTTTCATCTGCTTTGATGTTGAATTTATCAACTTTTATTGTTTCTATATTAATCTTTATTTCAGGTTGAATAGCGATATCAAAAAAGAATTCAAAATCGTTTTGGTTTTCCCAATCAATATTTGCATTTTTTTCTTCATTCATCAATGGACTGCCCAATGTATCAATCTTATTTTCAGAGATATATTTTTCCAATGTTTCTGACAAAACTTTATTTATTTCATCTGCTTTAACACCTTTTCCATACATTTTCTGTACCATTCCAAAAGGTACTTTTCCTGGACGGAAACCTGGAACATTAGCTTTTTGTTGAAATTCTTTTAATTGTTTTGTAACTTTATCCTGATAATCGCTTTGGTTAAGTTCAATTTTGATAATTGCTGTTAAATTGCCGGTATTCTCCTGTGTAATATTCATCGAAAAAATATTAATTTATTGATAATTAAGTAAATTGCAAATATAAAATAAGCTTGCAAAATTACATAATTTTTTCTGATTATTAGATACTAAACTCTGAAAAAAGGCTAAAATTTTTATTTAAAATAGTCTCATAAAAAAAGCTGCTTTAGTTTTTATTAAAGCAGCTTTTAAAAACCTAAAAGTTTTTTATTATTTGTCTAACATTTTTGTCCATTCTTTTTTTGTTCTGTTTTTCCAATTACTATTATGATAAGCATAA
The DNA here is from genome assembly GCA_964618755.1 of uncultured Bacteroides sp. Lineage (GTDB taxonomy): Bacteria > Bacteroidota > Bacteroidia > Bacteroidales > JACABE01 > JACABE01. Next base: position 8,576 of record CAZUCB010000031.1, read on the forward strand.
CTTATCATTATTGGCAATACAGATGTGGCTTCAGCATAAACCATTTGTTCGTAAACAGTATCAACTTTTCCCCATGAAGATGCTTCTTTTAATGTAGAACTTGAACAAGCACCATCTCTTGAATCTGCTACAGTAATTTGAACTGCATATTTATGCATAGGAACATCTTTTCCTAAAACTTCGGCACAAATTACAGTATCCTGAGTAAAGTTCTTTGGAACACCACCTCCAATCATAAATAAACCTGTAACAGGAGCAGCCATTTTAATTTTGGTTAATTCTAAGAAATCTTTTACTGAGTCAATTGATAAATGTTTTTCAGGATTTTCCCATTGATGAAGAACCAATCCGAAACCAGCACTACTATCTGTAAAGGCAGGACAAAATATTGGAACGTTCATTTCATAACAAACTTGAACCAAAGAATCTTTTTTCTTAGCATGGGTTGTTAGATATTTACCCATTTCGCGAATAAATTCACGAGACGAATAAGCTCTTTTTTCTAATGAATCTGTTATTTCTTTGATAGAACGATCACAAATTTGCAATTCTTCTTCATCTATATATGTATCATATATTCTGTCGATATAGAGGTCACGTAATTTGCTATCATCTACAAAAGGAGAGCCTTTGTAATGTTTAAACCCTAATGCTTCGAAAAAATCCATATCAACAATTGATGCACCTGTTGCAACAATTGCGTCAATCATATTGGCTTTAACCATATCAACATATACTTGCATACAACCTGCTGCACTTGTGCTTCCTGCTAAAGTAAGAATGATACTGCATTCATCTTCATTTATCATTTTGTTCAAAATATCAGTAGCATTTGCAGTATCTCTTGAAGTAAAAGACATATCTCGCATTGCATCAACGATAGGAGTTGAATCAAAAGATTTTATATCTATGTGTTTTACAACATCTTTTAATAAATCTGATTTTTTCATTTTTATTTCTTTAATGGATAATAATTTGCAAAATTAATTAAATTCTTAATATCCTAAAATTTTAAGCATTGATTTATGACTTTGTTCTTTAGCAAATAGTTTTGTTGTGTATTCACCTTCTTCGTCAATATCAATAATTATATGTTTTGGTGCTGGTGTTAAGCAATGTTGAATACCTCCATATCCTCCCAATGATTCTTGGTAAGCACCTGTATGAAAGAACCCTATATATTGTAAATTTTCAGGTACTATTTTAGGTAAAAAAACTGCGTTTGAATGTGCTTCGGCATTGTAAAAATCTTGACTATCGCAAGTTAATCCACCTAAGAAAACTCTTTGGTATTCTTTATCCCAATTATTTATTGCCAATAAAATGTATCGTTGGTTGATTGCCCATGTATCAGGTAGTGTAGTCATAAAAGAACTGTCAATCATGTTCCAGAGTTCACGGTCATTTTGTTGTTTTTGATCAATGATAGAGAATAAGGTTGCGCCACTTTCTCCAACTGTAAACGAGCCAAACTCGGTAAATATATTAGGTTCTGCAACTTTCTGTTGGTCGCAAATATTTTTTATTTGACCTATAATCTCTTCAGCCATATACTCATAATCATAGTTAAATCCTAAATTATTTTTAATTGGGAATCCACCGCCTATGTTTAATGAATCTAATTCAGGACATATCTTTTTAAGTTCACAATATACATTAACACACTTAGATAGTTCATTCCAATAATATGCAGAGTCTTTGATGCCTGTATTTATAAAGAAATGAAGCATCTTTAATTCAAATTTCGGATTATCTTTTATATTATCAATGTAAAAGGACAATATGTCATTGTAACGCATTCCTAATCGTGAAGTATAAAACTCAAACATAGGTTCTTCTTCTGCAGCTATCCTAATTCCTATTTTACAAGAGCCAGTAATTTGCTCATCAAGTAAACGTATTTCATCTTTATTATCTAAAACTGGTATAGTATTTATAAAACCTTGATTAAGTAATTCAGCAATGTTTTCAACATATTGAGGGCGTTTAAAGCCATTGCAAATGATAAAACGTTCTTTATTTATTTTTCCAAGAAGAAATAATTCGTTGATAATATTAATATCAAAAGCTGAAGATGTTTCAATGCTGATGTCATTTTTTAAAGCTTCTTCCATTACAAATGAAAAATGCGAACTTTTGGTGCAATAGCAATAATTATAGTTGCTTTGATAATCAACTTTTGCCATTGCAACATTAAACATACGTTTAGCCTTTTGAATCTGAGAAGTAATTTTCGGCAAATAGCTAATTTTTAATGGTGTTCCGTATTGTTTAATTATATCCATTAATGGAACATCATTAAAATACAATTCATTATCAATAACTTTGAATTCTTCATTCGGGAACTCGAAAGTTTGCTCAATTAAATCAATATATTTATTTTTCATTTTTAAATGCAAGTAAGTTGGATTGAGTTTAATTTTACAATCTAAGTAAGTTAGATTGATTTTTTCGACGTGCAAAATTAAAATAATAATTGATAATATCATTAATTAAAATACAAAAAGAAGCATAAATACTCTAAAAGTATTTGATGCTTCTTTTTTAAATGATATAAGAATGTACTATTCCTAAATTATATTATAATATTTTAGCACATAAATATTCCCTGTTCATTCGGGCAATATTCGATACAGAAATACCTTTAGGGCATTCTACTTCACATGCATAGGTGTTGGTACAGTTTCCAAAGCCTAATTCATCCATTTTGGCAACCATTGCTTTTACACGGTCTTTGGCTTCAATTTTACCTTGTGGTAACAAAGCAAACTGCGAAACTTTTGCAGCTACAAACAACATAGCTGAAGCATTTTTACAAGCAGCTACACATGCTCCGCAACCAATACAGGCTGCAGCATCCATAGCCAGTTCAGCATCAGCACGGTTAACCGGAATTGAATTGGCATCAGGAACACCACCTGTAGTAACTGAAATATAACCGCCAGCCTGAATAATCTGATCAAAAGCATTACGATTAATCATTAAATCTTTTATTACCGGAAAAGCTTTTGAACGCCATGGTTCAATAGTAATGGTATCGCCATCTTTAAACTTACGCATGTGCAACTGACAGGTAGTTACTTCATCATCAGGTCCGTGCGGACGTCCATTAATGTATAGACTACACATACCGCAAATTCCTTCGCGGCAATCGTGGTCAAAATTTATGGGTGATTGAACTTTATCTATCAATGTTTCGTTCAGAATATCAATCATTTCTAAAAAAGAACAGTCAGGTGATATATTTTGAACTTTATAGGTTTCGAATCTTCCTTTTGCTTTTGGACTTTCTTGTCTCCAAATTTCTAATGTTAAATTCATTTTATTTTGTTTTTAAATATGAAAAAAGATTAAACTTAAATTAAGTATTCTAAGTACTTATAAATACTCTTACTTATAATCCCTTTGTTTTACTTCAATAGCTTCATAAACCAAAGGTTCTTTATGTAATTCTGGAGACTGTGTTTCGCCTTTATATTCCCAAGCTCCAACAAACATAAAGTCTTTATCATTTCTTAAAGCCTCACCATCCGGTGTTTGATATTCTTCCCTGAAATGACCACCACAAGACTCTTCTCTTTGTAAAGCATCTAAAACTGTCAATTCACCAAATTCAATAAAATCGGCAACACGACAAGCTTTTTCCAGCTCAGTATTTACGCCATTTATAGCACCGGGAATACGAATATCACTCCAGAATTCCTTTTTCAAATCTCGGATTAAAACTAAAGCCATTTCCAAACCTTCTTTGGTTCTGCCCATACCAACATATTCCCACATGATATGTCCCAATTGTTTATGGAAATGATCGACAGATTTAGTTCCTTTTACTGACATTAGCTTATTTAATCTATCTTTAACCTCTTCCAGTGTACTGTTAAACTCAGGTGTATCGGTTGACATACGCGGAGTTTTAATCTCTTTTGACAAATAATTCTGAATGGTATATGGTAAAACAAAATAACCATCTGATAATCCCTGCATTAATGCAGAAGCTCCCAAACGGTTTGCACCATGATCGGAGAAATTTGCTTCACCTGCACAAAACAAGCCTTCCACTGTAGTTTGTAATTCATAATCAACCCATACTCCACCCATTGTATAATGTACTGCAGGATAAATCATCATCGGATTTTCGTAAGGATTTTCATCCACTATTTTTTCATACATCTGAAAAAGATTTCCATAACGTTCCTCAATCACATCTTTACCCAATCGTTTAATGGCAGCAGCAAAATCTAAATAAACAGCTAATCCGGTATTCCCAACACCAAAACCTGCATCGCATCTTTCCTTGGCAGCCCTTGAAGCTACATCTCGAGGAACTAAATTGCCAAAAGCAGGATATCTTCTTTCGAGAAAATAATCACGATTTTCTTCTTTAATATCTTTAGCTTTAAGTTGTTTATTGCGGATTTTTTCAGCATCTTCCTGATTATTTGGAACCCATATTCTGCCATCATTACGTAAGCTTTCACTCATCAATGTAAGTTTTGACTGATAATCACCATGTACAGGAATACAGGTAGGGTGAATCTGAACATAACTCGGATTGGCAAAAAATGCTCCTCTTTTATATATTTGCCATGCTGCACTTACATTTGAATTCATTGCATTGGTTGATAAAAAATAAACATTACTATATCCACCGGTTGCTACTACAACTGCATGTCCAAAATGTTTTTCAAGCTCACCTGTTACTAGATTTCTGGAAATGATTCCTCTGGCTTTATTGTCAACTGTGACAAGATCAAGCATTTCTCTTCTACTGAATAGCTCAACATTTCCCAATTTAATCTGATGACTTAAAGCACCATAAGCTCCCAAAAGCAATTGTTGTCCGGTTTGTCCGCGAGCATAAAAAGTACGCGAAACCTGAGCTCCACCGAAAGAACGATTATCTAATAAACCACTATAATCGCGTGCAAATGGAACACCCTGAGCTACACATTGATCAATAATAGAACCACTTACCTCAGCCAAACGATAAACATTTGCTTCTCTGGCACGATAATCACCACCTTTAATGGTATCGTAAAACAAACGGTAAACGCTGTCGCCATCATTGGGATAATTCTTAGATGCATTTATACCACCTTGAGCAGCAATACTATGTGCTCTGCGTGGACTATCTGATATACAGAATATTTTTACTTTAAAACCCATGGCACCCAAACTTGCAGCTGCAGAAGCTCCGGCCAAACCTGTACCTACTATTATAATATCTAATTTGGGTTTATTTGGCGGATTAACAAGATTTTGATGAGACTTATAATTTGTCCATTTATCGGCTAAATTGCCTTTTGGTATTTTTGAATTTAACTTTGTCATAATCTATTAAAATTTAAGCATTGAAAAAAAGAAAATAAATTGGAATAATATTAAACCCAACAACAATTAATATGGAATAAAATGTTCCAAAACCCTTAATACACTTAGTGTAAACAGGATGATTAATTCCTAAGGTTTGAAATGCAGCCTGAAATGCATGGTTTAAATGGAATCCTAATACTGTTATTAAAACAATATACAAAATTGAGTAGGCATTATTTGCAAACAAAGCTTTTGCAACCAAATAAAAATCAGGCTCATCGCCATTCAAAGTAAATGTAGGCTCAACCCATCCCATTTTCATAAAATAGAAATTGATAAAATGAATAATAAAAAATACAAATACTACAGCACCCGTGTAAATCATATACTTAGAGAAGAATGATGTAGTTGATTTATTTCCTGATTTATATCCAACTGGACGTGACATCCAGTTTTTCACCTGCAGAATAACACCCATAATAATGTGAATCAGAATTCCGGCAAATAAAAATATTTCAAAAAATTTAATAATGTAATTTGTACCCATAAAATGAGCAGCAGCATTAAACCATTCACCTCCGTCATCTCTTAGTAAACAGAGATTTATCGCCAGATGAATAACTAAAAATGTCATCAAAAAAAGACCAGCTAAAGCCATTATGTATTTTTTTGACAATGATGAATAATTTAAAATAGATTTCATATACTCCTTATTTTAAGTAATTTGAATAAATAGAAATTAATTAATAAAATTGTTTAGACACTTACATATTTTATGTAAATTTGTATTAGATAACAAATGTAACAATTAATTTCAGGTATTGTCATACCGTTTTGAAATTTAGAATAATTATAAATAACAAATGACTGATAATAAAAATAATATGAATTTATTTGAAAAAAACAGACAAAAACTTTTTTCAAAACTAGCTGATAAATCATTAGCCATTATCAATTCTAATGATGAAATGCCTCGAAATGGAGATCAGATTTTTAAATTTCGTCAGAATTCTGATTTATATTATCTTTCAGGTATAAATCAGCCTAAATCCATTTTATGTTTATGCAATAATCATCCAAACGTAAATTATAAGGAAATACTTTTTGCAACAAAACCAGATGAAAATTATGCTATTTGGTATGGACATCAGTTTGGTAAAGAAGAACTTCAGGAAGTTTCAGGCATAAAAACCATTTTCTGGCTCGAAGATTTTGAAAGCGTTTTAAGAGATTTGATGATTAATTCTGAAAATATTTATTTAAGTAGTAATGAATACATTAAGTTTATTCCTGATTTTCCAGACAGGAATCATAGATTTTCTTTGGAATTAAAAGAAAAATATCCGTTACATCAGTATTTTCGATTGGCTCCAATTACTTCAGATTTAAGACTAAAAAAAGAACAAGAGGAAATTGAAATTATTAAAAATGCATGCGAAATTACAGCTAAGGCTTTCAACAGAATCCTGAATTTTACAAAATCCAATATATACGAACATGAAATAGAAGCTGAAATAACCCATGAATTTATTATAAACAGAGCAGATGCACATGCCTATCAACCCATAATTGCAAGTGGTTCTAATGCTTGTGTTTTACATTATACTGAAAATAATAAAATTTGTAAAAAAGGAGATTTGGTATTATTAGATTTTGGTGCAGAAATTGATAATTACGCTTCTGATTGCAGCAGGACAATTCCGGTAAATGGAAAATTCACAGAAAGACAAAAAGCATATTATCAGGCAGTTTTAAATGTTTATAAAGCCATTGAAAAGCAATACATCATAGGGAACACTATTGATAATCTGAATAAAGAAACCGGATTACTTATTGAAAATGAATTAATTAAACTCGGACTATTTAGCAAAGAAGATGTAGAAAAACAAAATAATGAAAAACCTTTATTTAAAAAATTCTTTATGCACGGTGTTTCTCATTTCATGGGACTTGATGTACATGATGTTGGTTCAAGGCAGACTCTACTTGAAGAAGGAATGATATTAACTTGTGAACCAGGAATATACAACGCTGAAGAAGGAATTGGTATCCGTCTTGAAAATGACATTCTAATTACAAAAGATGGTCCAATTAATTTAATGAAAAATATTCCGATTGAAATTGAAGAAATAGAAAAAATAATGCTGAAACTTTAAAAAATCTATTAATTTTGAAAATTGAAAAAATAATCACTTAATACTAAAAATATGTTTGCAAAAAATATTTATATAGACAGAAGAAATCAATTAAAAAAGGATGTAAAAACCGGTTTAATACTGATTTTAGGAAATAAAGATGTTTCTTTTAATTATCCAGCTAATACATTCACTTTCAGACAAGATAGTAATTTCCTCTATTTTTTTGGCTTGAATCATGCCGATTTGGCTGGAGTTATTGATATTGACAATAACAAAGATTATTTATTTGGAAATGATGTAGATATGGATGATATCATCTGGATGGGATTTCAACCCAGTATCAAAGAACAAGCTTCAAAAGTAGGTATTGAACACACCTCTCCCCTATTGGCTATGTTTGAAATGATTACAGATGCGATAAAAGCAGGAAGAAAAATACATTATACTTCTCCATATAGAGGCGAAACTCAAATGCAATTAGCTGATTTACTGGGAATAAAATATACAAATGTTAAAAATTACATTTCTATTGAATTAACAAAAGCTATTATTAAACAACGTTCAATCAAATCATTAGAAGAAGTTTCCGAAATTGAAAAAGCAATTTCTACCGCTTATGATATGCATACTACTGCTATGAAAATGGCAAAACCAGGTATCTACGAACGTGAAATTGCCGGAAAAATGGAAGGAATTGCATTATCAGCAGGTGGACCGGTTTCTTTCCCTGTTATTTTAAGTATTAATGGACAAACACTTCATAATCATTATCATGGCAATAAATTGGAAGAAGGAAGAATGATGGTTGCTGATGCAGGTTGCGAAACTGAAATGAACTATTGCAGCGATATTACCCGTACCGTTCCTGTTGGTGGAAAATTTAACCAACGTCAAAAAGAAGTTTATGAAATTGTATTGAAAGCCAATATGAAAGCTATAGAAGCAATCAAACCGGGAATCCCTTATCGTGAAATTCACCTTTTAAGTGCAAAAGTAATTGCTGATGGATTAAAGGAAATCGGTTTAATGAAAGGAAATATGGAAGAAGCTGTCAGCAAAGGAGCTCATGCCATGTTCTTCCCACATGGCTTAGGACATATGCTAGGTTTAGATGTTCACGATATGGAAGGAATGGGCGAAAATTATGTAGGCTATGATGATGAAATTAAACGCAGTACTCAATTCGGAACTGCTTTTGTTCGTCTTGGAAAACGATTACAACAAGGTTATGTACTTACAGTTGAACCCGGAATTTACTTTATTCCAGCATTGATTGATCAATGGAAAGCAGAAAATAAATTTCCGGAATTTATAAATTATGACAAAGCGGAAACTTACAAAGATTTTGGTGGTATCCGAATTGAAGATGATATTTTAGTTACCAATGATGCTTATCAGGTTTTGGGTAAACCTATACCAAAAACAATTGCTGAAATTGAAGATATAATGAGTTAATTTTTTCATTTTTTCTGCATAAAAAAAGACGCTTTAAAGGCGTCTTTTTTTTATTTATAATAATACTAAACAAATTTTATCTTAAGATCTGCAAACTACTTTTGTATTCAACATCTTTTAACAAACCCTTGGCTTTAATTGTAACATAATATACGCCATCAGGTAAACCATCTCCGCCAAAATCGTTTTTGTAGTTTATGTTTTCATATACTTTCTTGCCCCAACGATTGTAAATTATTACCTGCATTTCAGTGTAACCGCCACCTTTAATTAATGCACCTATTTCAAATTTATCATTAACACCATCACCATTTGGAGTTAAGATATTAGGAAATACCAATAAATCATCAATAATTTTTACATTATATGAATTTGTATCAGCACATTTTACATTATTTCCATGATCACTCATGGCAATTAATGTAACAAGATATTCTTTTTCTTCTTTGTAATCACCCTCAAATTTGTAAGTTGGATTTTGCAATGTGCTATTTCCTAACAAAATACTATCTGGCATTGGCCCATAAAAAGACCATTCCCAAGTAAATGAAGAATTAATTGGAGTAGTTAAATTAGTAAAATTGAAAGTTGGATCTTGTCTTGTCGCAATTGGTGGATTCCATGTAAAATCTGCAATAGGTTGTGGGAAACTTTCTATAAAATTCGGAAAAGTCGAAATAGTTTGTGAACATCCTCCATTAATTGATGTAGCTGTTAATTTGACCTTATATGAACCAGCTGCAAAACTATGTGTTGGATTTTCATCTGTCGTAGTTTGTCCGTCGCCAAAATCCCAAAGATAGGTTGAGTTTGAAGGAGCTGTAGTATTAAAGAATGAAACAGATAAAGGTTCGCAGCCAACAATATATGGATCAGATGGAACAGTTGAGAATGTTATTAGTGGAGTTGGACTCACCATTACAGAAATAGTATCCCTTCCTGTACAGCTTAAGGTATGTGTTGTATTATAACTAGTTGCTGCCAAAATATAGTTGGTAAGAGTAGGGTAAGGGCTATTAATTGGATCTGTTATGATAGTCTGAGTTGTTTTTATTCCTGAGGGTGTAATCCAAGAATAAGTTGAACCTGCATTGCCTGGGTCTAATATGGTTGTATAAGGATAACATAATGCAGTATCTGAGCCTAAATTAGGATGAGGTGTTTGAACTACTTTCATTTTAGTGATAGTATCCCAAGCACAGCCAAATTCATCAACTAAAGTAATATTATAAGTAAAATCACCACCAGATGAAGGTGTTACAATAGCAGCAGTATCATTAATAGCATCAATAAAAGGTCCTGCAAATCCAACGGAATCAATTTTTACATCATAAGTCCAGTTATTAGGCATTAAGTTGGCAGTTAATTCCAAATTCCAATTAAAAATATAACCATTATCAATACCATAATCGTCTTTTATTTCGATATTCCATGTACCATTTAAAGGACAACCCACTAAACCAGATAAAGGATTTTGAGGTTTTATATAATTAGTATGAGCTACTTGATTTGTAGAATCTATTGTTCTACTTCCGTTTACCATTACTGTACCAGGACCTGCACTTGAGCTTAATTGGTCGAAAGTCATGTTATTATTTGGATAAAATTCTGACCAGCAATAGTTCCAGCCAACACCTGCAGGATTATTTGCAGGAAGACAACCATTATCAGAGGAACCATGATTTGCACCACCAAAAGGAAGTCCCATAAAAGCACCTCCAGAATGAGTATTTGGATCTAAAGATACTATTGATCCATTAGGACAGGAAATCCTAAAACCTAAGTCACCAGCAAATGAATGTTCCATATTTACACAAATAGCAAGTATATCGTTTGCACTTTGTAGAGTTGCTCCAGGAGGAAAATTGTTAAATACAACAAAAGTATTATATATACCAGGAAGACAGGCAGGTCCATCAGGAAGGAATAATGTACTATCAAATCCTTGTTTGGATGTTTGAGTAAATCCCATTGGTTCAACTAAAATTACAGAATTAGGATTATAACCTACACTTATTAGTTTTGTTTCACCTGAACACATATCTGGTAATGGTTTAATTGTTGTTGTAGGTTTTGAAGATATTCTAACTCTTGCACCTAAAGAATTAGTACTAACACAACCTTTGGTGTCAATAATTTTTAACATTATATCATAACCTCTTCTTGTTGTATAGATTTTAGTAATCACTTGACCAGTGTCTAAAGTACCATCACCTAAATCCCAAATAAATAAAGATGTAGCATTACTTTGACTATAAACAAAGTTGTTTTGAGGGAAAATACCTTTTCCTGAAAAGGTTATTTCTTTGCCTAAGCATAAATCAATATAGTTGCTATCATTAGGATGAGGTGTTGTTAATAATGAATCGAAGGCAGCAATTACTTTTTGACAGGGATAGGCACAAATAATACCAGAATTCCAACCAGCAGTTTGGTTTGACCCATTGGAAACAAATTTGAATGTTAAATTTCCTGAAGGGTTATTAATACTAGCCTGTACCATATTCTGTCCTCCTGAAAGTGGATTATTATTATTGTATTTTCCAATTAGTGGAGATGTAATATTTGGACCATCATACACATATAAAGTGTCAGAAGGATGGACATCAAAACTAATAAAACTAATACTAATATGAGTAGTAACAGTACTTGATGAAGCAAATGTAACAGTAAGATTTTGATTGGCTGTATAATTACCTGATGCGTTATCTAAGAAATACCCAGTACATGCTGTAACTATTTGCCCATTACTAGATACAATATCATAATTTTGCGATTTAAGATTGCTATTTAAAAACATTAAAAAAGCAATCAATAGAAAATATTTTTTCATTTTATATATATTTAATTTTATCAAAATTTATTTTTTTGCTTTTTGCAACATGTTAAAATCTTCTTTTATATATTTTTCTGGATGAAAAACAATAGCGATGCCAGCTTCTTTCCAAATATAGGTAGGAGAATCTAAGTCTCCAGTTTGGAAATTATATTTCAATACATTAAAATTCGCTTTTTTATATACTTTTTCTTTGAAGGGAAGAGAAGTTACCACACCTTTTTTAGATTTCTCAAATAAGATATTGATATCAATACCAGTAATAGGTTTTTCAGCATTCTTCAAACTTACAACATAATAAGCATTGTCCAAATAATAATTTAGATACAGAATTTGATCTGGATTTGTTTTTACTAAATTATCTAAATAGGTTTTTTCGTAACACTGATACAAACGTGCATCAGGAGTTAGATTTTTGTTTTGGCTAACGGCAGAAAAGCCAACAAATAAAACGATGATAAACAAACATTTACCAAAAAAATTAATTGTTTTTTTCATTTCTTTATAGATTTTTAAAGGATTACAAAAGTATAAAATTATTTTTAATATATTGCAGTTATTCAGCAGACATTTAAATTTCAGTAAAAGTTGTATGGTGTTGCGTTTTTCTGTTTTCATTAACAAATTATTTTCTGCATTTATTATTCCTAAATTACATTTATCAATAAATCAAAGCAAAGTATCAATAATGAACTTCAAATACCTATAAAGTAATTGCAACACTTTTCAAATAACCTTATAACAAAGATTTGTAGGATTTGGGATTTTTTTGTATTTTTGCACTCAATGAAGAATATAAGAAATTTTTGCATAATTGCCCATATCGATCATGGGAAAAGCACTTTAGCTGATAGATTATTAGAGATTACACATACAGTATCTGCAAGAGATTCTCAAGCTCAGGTATTAGATGATATGGATCTTGAAAGAGAAAGAGGCATTACTATTAAAAGTCATGCTATTCAGATGGATTATTTACATGAAGGTATTCTATATAAATTAAATTTAATTGATACTCCTGGTCATGTTGATTTTTCGTATGAAGTATCGCGTTCAATTGCTGCTTGTGAGGGTGCATTATTGATAATTGATGCCACCCAAGGTATTCAAGCTCAAACTATTTCAAACTTATATTTGGCTTTAGACCATGATTTAGAAATAATTCCTGTTTTAAATAAAATAGACTTAGATGCAGCCATGCCAGAGGATGTCAAAGATCAAATTGTTGACTTAATTGGTTGTGATAGAGATGATATAATTGAAGCAAGTGGAAAAACCGGTTATGGAGTTGCTAATATTTTAGAAGCAATAGTTAATAGGGTTCCTGCTCCAAGTGGTTCTATTGAAGAGCCTTTACAAGCCCTTATTTTTGATTCGGTTTATAATTCGTTTAGAGGAATAATTTCTTATTTCCGAATTATGAATGGAGAAGTAAAAAAGGGAGATTTTGTAAAATTTGTAGCTACAGGTAAAGAATATCATGCAGATGAAATAGGTGTTTTAAAATTAAAACCAGAACCAAAAGATAAACTAAGTGCAGGTGATGTTGGCTATATTATTTCAGGCGTAAAAACTTCTAAAGAAGTTAAAGTTGGAGATACTATTACTCATGTAAACAGACCATGTTTGAAAGCTATTGATGGCTTTGAGAATGTGAAACCTATGGTTTTTGCAGGTGTATATCCAATTGATGCTGATGATTATGAGGAATTGCGTAATTCTATTGAGAGGCTTCAGCTAAATGATGCTTCATTAACTTTTGAGCCAGAGTCATCAATGGCTTTGGGGTTTGGCTTTAGGTGTGGTTTTCTGGGATTATTACACATGGAAATCATTCAAGAAAGATTAGACAGAGAGTTTAATATGGACGTAATTACTACAGTTCCGAACGTTTCTTACAAAGCATATACTACCAAAGGCGAAATGATAGAAGTGCACAATCCTTCAAGTTTGCCTGATCAAAATCATTTAGAACATATTGAAGAACCTTTTATAACTGCCCATATTATTACGAAATCAGAATATTTGGGTGGTGTAATGACTTTGTGTATTGAAAAACGAGGAGTAATTAAAAATCAAGTTTACTTAACTTCAGATAGAATTGAAATAACTTTTGAATTGCCATTAGGCGAAATTGTTATTGATTTCTATGATAAATTAAAAAGTATATCAAAAGGTTATGCCTCTTTCGATTATTTTCAGTCGGGGTATAAACCAGCAAAATTGATAAGACTCGAAATTCTATTAAATGCTGAACCTGTTGATGCTTTATCTACACTTATACATCAGGATAATGCGTATAGTTTTGGAAAAAGAATCTGCGAAAAGTTAAAAGAGCTAATTCCTCGGCAACAATTTGATATTGCGATACAAGCAGCTATCGGATCTAAAATTATTTCCAGAGAAACAGTTAAAGCTGTAAGAAAAGATGTAACTGCAAAATGTTATGGTGGTGATATTACACGTAAGCGTAAATTATTAGATAAACAAAAGAAAGGAAAAAAACGCATGCGACAGGTTGGAAATGTAGAAGTGCCACAATCGGCATTTTTAGCAGTACTTAAGCTAGATTAAATTG
>CAZUCB010000032.1:0-11789 GCA_964618755.1 uncultured Bacteroides sp.
ATGAAACCATATAAACAATTAATCCTAATAACTATGAGCAGTATATTGCTATTTTCTTGCAATTCAAACAATAAAAACGAAAGTAAAAAAGACAAAGATGATTTCAATTACAAAGTTGAACAATTTGCTGATTTAAAAATTATGCGATTCCAAGTACCAGGTTTTGACTCGTTAACTTTAAAACAAAAAGAATTGGTTTATTACCTGAGCGAAGCTGCAAAAGCGGGTCGTGATATTATCTGGGATCAGAACTTTAAATATAATTTACTAATTAGAAAAACCTTAGAAGCTATTATTAATAGTTATAAAGGAGATAAGAATACTGATGACTATAAAAAATTTATGGTTTACACCAAAAGGGTTTGGTTTTCAAATGGTATTCATCATCATTATTCTTCCGAAAAGTTTCTTCCGGATTTTACAGCAGCTTACTTTGCTGATATGATTAAAAATAGTGATGCTAAAAAACTTCCTTTAGCACAAGGTGAAACAACTGATCAATTCATAAAAAAACTAAATCCAATTTTATTTGATCCAATATTATATGCAAAGAAAGTCAGCTCTGATGCTTCACAGGATTTAATAAAATCATCTGCATCTAATTTCTACGAAGGTGTTACGGAAAAAGAAGCTGAAGATTTTTACAATAAAATGAAAAACCCTAACGATCATGAGCCCATTTCTTATGGTTTAAACTCAAAATTGGTAAAAGAAAATGGTAAGCTTTACGAAAAAACGTATAAAGCAGGAGGTATGTATGGCAAAGCAATTGAACAAATAGTTTTATGGCTTGAAAAAGCTTATAAAGTTGCTGAAAACGAAAAGCAAAAACAAAGCATTAACATGCTTATCAGTTATTATTTAACAGGAAACCTGAAAGATTGGGATGCATACAATATCACTTGGGTGAGCGATATGGAGTCGCATGTTGATTTTGTCAATGGTTTTATTGAAGTATATGAGGATCCATTAGGATTGAAAGCAACCTGGGAATCAATAGTGAATTTTAAAGATATTGAAGCAACCAAAAGAACTCAAATTATCAGTTCGTCAGCACAATGGTTTGAAGATAATTCACCGGTTGATGCTCGTTTTAAGAAAAAAGAAGTAAAAGGTGTGAGTGCAAAAGTTATTACTGTTGCACAATTGGGTGGAGAATGTTATCCCACCACGCCTGTTGGTATTAATTTGCCCAATGCTGACTGGATTCGTAAAGAACATGGTAGCAAATCGGTTACCATTGAAAATATTACTTATGCATATGATAAAGCTGCAATAGGAAATGGTTTTATGGAAGAATTTGCAAATTCTGCTGAGGAAATTGAAATGGCTAAAAAATATGGTACTTTGGCAAGCAATCTTCACACCGATTTGCATGAATGCTTAGGGCATGGTTCAGGGCAATTATTAGCGGGCACAAATCCCGATGCACTTAAAAATTATTCTTCTGCTTTAGAAGAAACACGGGCTGATTTGTTTGCTTTGTATTATATGATGGATAAAAAAATGCTCGAACTAAAGCTTTTCCCTGATTTAGAAGTGGCAAAAACTGAATATATGAATTATATTCGCAATGGTTTGATGACTCAACTGGTTCGTATTGATTTAGGTAAAAATATTGAACAGGCTCACATGCGCAATCGTCAACTAATTGCATCGTGGTGCTACGAACAGGGCAAAAAAGAAAATATAATAGAAAAGTATAAAAAAGACAATAAAACTTATGTTAGAATAAATGATTACAACAAATTAAGGACTTTATTCGGTAAGCTATTAGCAGAAGTGCAGCGTATAAAATCGGAAGGCGATTACAATGTCGGTAAATTATTGGTTGAAAATTACGGCGTTAAAATTGATCCTATTCTGCACAAAGAAGTAAAAGAACGCTATGCTAAATTAAACTTAGCTCCTTATGGCGGTTTTATGAATCCTGATTTTGTTCCGGTTATGAAGGATGGTAAAATAATTGATATTAAAGTAGAATACCCTAACGATTACACCAAGCAAATGATGGAATACGGAAAAAAATATTCTTTTTTACCTGTTGTGAATTAAGAAAAATCAAGGTTAAGAAAGTGATTTGTTTAATGATATTAATTTAAAATATTATAGTCAATGAAATCATTTTTAAAAAAGGGAGAATTGACTCCAAATAGATTAAATAAAATGTATTTTAATAAGAAAACCTCAGTGTAATAATGAAATAACTGAGGTTTTCTTATTAAGTATTAAAATTTAAAAGTTATAAATCAGTGAAAACAATAATCTGACATTGGAAATATTCTCTGTCTTTGTAATTACCCCATATTTATCTCTGTTAAGACTCCCATTGGCTTCCTTTGTTGCATAAGCAGCTGATGTGAATTCCAATTCAGTAGCAAAATTAAGTTTCCCCTGAATAAACACTAATCTTGGAGCTATCCTGATAATTGATTTAATATTAGCTCCCCTGGTTGTTACATCAGAGCCTCCTACTTTATTAGAGTATGCTATAATACTATCAATTGAACCCAGATTTTGTGTGATACCAGCCCATAAACCAAATTGAATATTTTTGCCATTGGTATGAACCTCAGCCCATCCTGCAAAATTATTTAATGTTGAATAGCTTACTTTATTCTTATTGGTATCAGTGATAGCATTTATCACATATCCACCCAGCATCGTTAAATCAAATAAATTCTGGCCATAAATTCCTTGTAATTTAAATGTAAAATCCTGAGTTTTTAATTTAAAGAATGCAGTAGCAGATAAACCAGTTACTTTTTCATCAGTAACAAAGGTATTGCTTCCTTTAGTAGTAGTTAAAAACGGCTGTAAAGATTTATAATCTATTGCAAATCCTGAAAGAATTTCAGTTTTTTTCTCTTCATTCTTTTTTTCATAAGTAAAAATTGCACTGATATCAGGAACATTAGAATAACGTAAAGATGCAGAGCCCTGAGGACTTGTAAAATCTCTCTGAGCTGACAAAACTCCTGAAATATTCAGGTCTCCAAGTTTGCGTGTAAGTCTGATCTGGGGATTTCGTGAAAATGGTTGCATTGGAGCTCCGGTATTGAAAGAAATTACGCCAGAAAAACATCCTGGAATAAAAAATGGATGCCAGTATTGACCAGCTAAGAGTTCTGTTTTTGCCCAGTTTAGTTTTACATATGCATGTCTGAGTCTGAATCCATTGGCGTCAACAAAACCAGCATTTTCATTTCCAAAGAAATCTGCCTCGAGAACACCGGAAGTTTTAGCCCCAAAAGCATCAGGAGCAGTAATTTTACCAGTTAATCTCGATTGTATTGAAAGGAAATTAAAGGAAGATTTAGCATTAATATCCTTGTTGTCAAAATCCAGACTTTTTTCTTTTGGAAACAATAAAAAGTGTCCTTCTCTTATCGTAATATTATCTCTGCTATCATAGAAAAAATCATTCTTTAGAAATCCTGAGAATGAGATTCCATATTTAGGTTCTTCTTTTTTTTCCTGAGCGTAAGAAACAAAAGAAGACATTATGAATAAAGCAAAAAATATTTTTTTCATTTTTTCTATATTTAATTTATATTTATTTTGAGAAATCTTTGTTCAAATTGTCCTTTTGAGTCAACAATGAAATAACTACTAATGTTATAACAGCCAGTGGAATAGAAATTATACCGGGATTATCTAACGGAATAGGAGCATCTTTAGGTATTAGTCCATACTTTTCGTACATCGTTGGTGAGAATAAAATAATTCCAATTGAAGAAACTATCCCAACAATTATTGACCATGCAATACCCTTTGCCGTTGTTTTTTTCCAGAATAAAAGGAATAAAATTGCAGGTAAATTAGCTGAAGCTGCAACTGCAAATGCAAGACCAACCAAAAATGATACATTCATTCCTTTAAACAAAATGCCTAAAGTAATGGCAAAAATACCAACACAAATAGCTGAAATTTTTCCTGCATTTACTTTTTTCTTGTCTGTCATTTCAAGCTGAAGATACTTATCGATAAAATCGTGAGCTATCGCACCTGACGAAGCAACAATAAGGCCACTAACAGTTCCTAAAACAGTAGCAAAAGCAATGGCTGATATGATTGAAAATAAGCCGATACCAAATGTTTTAGCTAGAAGAGGAGCTGACATATTACTGCTTTCAACATCTAATGCTCCGCTAATCATTGAGCCAAGACCCATATACAACGTTAAAACATAGAAAAATCCGATAGCAGCAATAGCAACAATAGTAGATTTTCTAGCAGCACGCTGACTTGAAACGGTGTAATATCTAATTAAAATATGTGGTAAAGCAGAGGTACCTAAAAATAATGCAAGCATTAATGATAAAAAGTTTAATTTATCCCAGAAGGTAGCACCTGCAGCTTTTGATAATTTGTACAAAAGCCCCGGTTTCATAATATCAGTCCCCTTGGTAGGTTTTTGATACCATACAGTTACTTTATCATCACCATCCGTAAATGCCTTTTTTGAAAATCGTACAATTTCACTGTTTTCGATAGCTTTAATAAATTCAAATGGCCCAACAGAACCGGTTTTTTCAACTTCTTTACCATCAACTATTATTTTACTAACGTGACCAACCTGATAGAATTTTTTATCAGCTTTTGGAGCACCATTGTATAATTTTTCGCCATTGGAGGTTACTGTGATATATATCATCTCATCAAGTGAGGCTGTACTGTCTTTCTTATTAAGTTTATACCAGAAATATTCACCTTTTTTTTCTATTTTCACAAAAACCAGTTTATCAACTACTTTGGTTTCCTTAATAGCATAAGATGAATCAAATATACTTACAATTGTATCATTTGTAACAGTAGCTGATATTTTATCAAATTTATGATAGTTTTCATTTTGAGTTAAGCTTAAACCATTATTTAAAATATAAATAGTAAGAATAGTAGAAAAAATAACCAATAAAGCTCCTTTAATAAACTGGACATAGGTAGTAGATGTCATTCCGGCAGTTGCAACAATCAAGATTACAATTGAACCAACAATCACAACTCCCATCCAATGTGGCAATCCCAGTAAAGGTACAACCAAATCTCCTGCACCAACCATTTGAGGAATAAGGTAAAAAACTGAAACTATCAGCGTACTTATTGAAGCTGCAAGTTTAATATGTTTTGAATTGAATCTGGCATCCAAAGCATCAGTAAAAGTATATTTCCCAAGTTTTTTTAATGGTTCGGCAACTAAAAACAATGCAACTACCCATCCTGCCAGATATCCTATGGAATATAAGAATCCATCAAAACCTGAATAAGCAATCATACCACAGATTCCTAAGAATGAAGCAGCTGATAAATAATCACCAGCAAAGGCGATGCCGTTTACAGCCCAATGTATATTTCCTCCAGCTGCATAATAACTTGAAGCTGATTTTGTTTTTCTTGCAAAATAAAAGGACAATCCTAATACCAAGCCAACAATAAATAGAAATATTATAATGGCTAAATTTGAAACTTCGTATATCATAATTTTATCGTTTTATTAGTTTTTATTCATTTTATTTTCCATTTTTGTACAGAAATAATTATAGATAAATCCCATAACTATTGCTAATACAATAAGCCCAAATCCATAGATTATAGCAATGTTTTGTCCTCCTATTAATTCTAAGCCCATTAGTTCAGGTTTAGTTAAGCCAATAAGAACAAAACCTGAATAAATAGCGGTGTACACAAAAAATAAAATTACACCCAATTTAGCTTTTTTTGCTGCTGCATTGTCGGTTCCGATTTTCACTGATGGTTCATGAAGCATATTTCCTCCTTTGTTAAAATTTATAATTGCCAAAGGTATTAATTAATATAAATGATGGAATTCAAATTAAATTGAAATATAACATTGTTTTATATCAACTTTTAATTACTTTTGAAAAAAAATAGGCTATGAAACTTTCAAAGAAAACGAATTGTAATATATGTAATTTGAAATGTGATATTTATTTAGCAATTGTAAAATCAGAAGGCAATATTGAGGAAGTAAAACCTTTTCATGCATTTTTTAAAAAACATGATATAATATGTAAGCAAGGAACTGAAGTAACACATGCTATTTTTCTTATTAAAGGAACAGCCAAGCTTTTTATTGAAGGGTTGAATAACAGAAATATTATTTTATATTTACTTAGACCACCGGCGTATATTGGCTTATTATCCTTTTTCGAAAATCCGAATTACTCATATTCTGTTGCTGCTCTTGAAGATGCAGAAGTATGTTATATTGATCTTGATATTGTAAAAAGGCTATATATTGATAATCATGAATTGCTTTTAAAATTAAACAAAGCTTTTGGGAAATCAGTTTCAAATATATTGAAAAAGATCATCTCTCTCAATCAAAAACAAATTAGGGGAAGATTAGCTGAAACTTTGATATATTTATCGGAATTAAATAATTCCCTTAAGTTTCATTTAGGATTATCAAGAAAGGAAGTCGGGGAAATGATTGCTATTTCTGAAGAAAACACAGTACGTTTGTTTACTGAATTTTCAAAAGAAAACATTATCTCTATTAAAGGAAGGGATGTTGAAATACTTGATATGCCTTTTTTAAAAAAAATATGTGAAGTAGGCTAACTAAATATTTATAAACCAATGAGAATTCAGTATTGTTCTGATTTGCATCTTGAATTTGAGCAAAACAGTAAGTATTTAATAAATAATCCGTTAATTGTTAGTGGGGATATCTTAATTTTGGCAGGAGATATTATTCCTTTGCATGATGAGTATTTAAAAGACCCTTTCTTTAGTTTTATTTCTAATAATTACAAACAAGTTTTCTGGATACCGGGCAATCATGAGTTCTATCATAAAGACCTTGAAGAGTTTAGTAAATCCTATAATATTAAGATAAGGAACAATATTAATATAGTAAATAACATTTGTTTAGTATATGAAGGGATTCAATTTGTTTTCAGCACCTTGTGGTCATATATAAGCGATGATAAAAAGAAGCTTATCGAACAAAGCGTTTCCGATTTTGATTGTATCACCATTAAAAACAAGAAACTCCGAACTGAAGATTACAATTTATTACATATTGATAGTTTAAGTTTCATTAAAAATTCACTTATTGATAAAAACTCAAAAACAATAGTTGTAAGTCATCATTTACCTTCCAATTTGTGTAATTCGTCTATCCATAATAATAGTCCCATTAATGATGCATTTTGTGTTGATTTGACTGAATTCATTGAAAGCTGTAATGCAAATTTTTGGATATACGGTCATAGCCATTTTAATCAAAAACCCTTATATTTAAACAATACAGTTTTGTTGACAAATCAGCTGGGATATTTAATTAGTAATGAACATGGCAGTTTTAAACATAATGCCTATATTTCAATTTAATATAAGAAATTTGTCCTATGAACTGATTCTAAAGTCAACACTTATTTTATTTTGATAAGTAGGTATAAGTGATAATACTTTCTTTAAAACAGATAATTCAATGTCAATCAGATTTTTTGTATTCAACACATTAGATAATGGTAAATTATTATCCAATAGCATCATCTGATTTTTAAAACGCAGTCTCATTAAGAAATTATAAGCATAAAGAATTTCATCAATTGTGCCTGCATTTATTATGTTTTTTAATTTTAATGCATTCAATCTGTCAATAGTGTTTGTAGACCATATATTATTTTGAAACGAATATGTTCTGGCAAACATAATAATTAGACTGACGGCATTCTTTAAATCAATATTATCATTATGCTTATCAGAAATAATATTTGCTGAAACTTGTTGAGATTTAGTGGAGTAGGTATTGTATGCCAGATGATATAAAAACAAGGAATTTTGTTTAATCAGATTTGTTATGGTATTTTTTAATCTGTTTGTAAAATCTTCTTCCCCATAAATAGTTCTAAAATCAAAGAAAATACTGGCATCAAGTAAATTTTGGGGTTCAGGGGTAGTTATCCAGTTTGCAAAAAACTTTTCCCAAACACTGATGGGTTGGCACCATTGTTGGTTTTTTGCCATAACCTTTCCCAAGCAAAATGAATATCCAATATAATTCAATGAATTACATACATTTTCGCCAAGATTTATAAAATATTCATTGATATTATTTTCATTTTCCGGCAGAATATCATCATATATAATTGCATTATCCTGATCGGTTAAGAGGGTTTCTTCCTTTCTGCCTTCACTTCCTAAACAGATAAATGAGAATTTAACAGGTGGAGGTCCTATTTGATTTATGACTAAATTAATAATCCTGTTTATAACAGCATCAGAAAAAGATGATGTAATTTGTGTAATATATTCTACTGTAAGACCGCTGTAAATCAGAGGTTTTATAAGAAATTGAAGGGTTTTATATGCTTGCTTAATTTCATCCGTGGTTTCTGCTTTTCTAACAATATCAATATAAAATGAAAGAGAATTTTTTAAAACCTTATGAATGTCGCTCAGTTTAAAGATAGCTGTTATTTCATCAATTTCATTTTTAACTACCAGATGATTAATATTCTTTTCTTCACACAGATTTATTGCATCAAAAACAGAAGTGCTTTCAGTTGCAAAAACTATAGGAGCACTCATTATTAAATAGACAGGGTTATCTGTATTCAGCTTAAGATTAAGGATTCTTTTTTGAATGTCGCTATTGGTAATTATACCTATATAATCATTCTTATTTTTAGTGAGTAACAATGAATCTGTTTTTTTTCTGGTTAAATGCTGTATCGTTTCATTTATTGTTGCATCTGCATCTATTGTATTTATGGGGCTTAAGTAGTTTTTTAAGGGTTGTTCAATCAAAAAGGAATTAGATTTAAGATCGGTAATTAATTTAGCTGTGCTAATTTTCTCATTTTCCTGAATTGTAATATCTTCAAAAATACCATCACAAACCAAATCTTTCGAATTTTCATTGTTAATAACAAGCAGGGTTATGGCTACTATTACATCGTCATTATTCTTCTTATGTATCTTTATTGTTTTATTTTTAACATAGCCATTATCAATCAATAAACTTCTTAGGCTTTTTCTGTCATCATTAGTACTCATCACATCGAGAATACTTTTTTCAGCCAATTCGTTAAAATTTTCGTATCCTAATATTCTCAGTGTGGTTTCATTGGCATATAAGAATTTTCCTTTACCGTCCATTTTTACCTTGAAGAAACCCAGGTTTAAGGTAGTAATCAGCTTCTGATAGTCCAGATTTGAAAAATTCGAATTCCTGTCGATGGATATATCTTTGATAATAATTATATTTACTTTATTATTATAAAACATTGCAGTGGATGATGTAGCCAAAACCATTACAAACCCGCCATTTTTCATTTTAAAATTTACTTCATACTGCCCTTCCCTGACTATTTTTTTTGAAAAAATACCAAACACATCTTTATTGTTATTTTCACTAATCAGCTCATTTAAAGGAAGATTAATGAGTTCATTATTTTCATATCCTGTCAGTTTACAGATAATGCTGTTTAAAAAACTTATTTTTCCGTCAATCAACATAAGTAAACCTTCGGTTGCAGCTTCTACAAGGGTTTTGTATTTTTCCTTTGAATTAAATAATTCATTTTCTGCCTTTATCCTTTTTTTCTCAATTTTTAAACTTTGCTGAGATATAAATAAAAGGAGAAATGCAATAAAAAAACAAATTCCAATTGAAATCCATAGCAATTTTTGTGTAAGCGCTTTAATCTCTTTTTTTACATCTTCAATATAAATACCTGTTCCAATTACCCAATTCCATGGTTTAAATATGCTGACATATGACAATTTTGAAACAATGTGAAGGGAATCATCTTTCCATTGCCACATATAATCTACATAGCCATTATCTGATGTTTTAACAGTTTTTACAAATTCTACAAATAATTTTTTACCATGTGGATCCTTAAAATTTGACAAATCTTTACCATTCAAATCAGATCGGTAAGGATGCATTATCATTTTCGGATACATATCTGTTATCCAGAAATAATCCTTATTGTCTTCACCATATCTTAAATACTGTATTCTTGACAACGCTGTCTTTTGAGCCTCATCTCTGTTTATTAAACCATTCCTTTCATCATTTTCATACTTTGACAAAATACTCAGTGCAGAGTTGGTTAATTCTTTTATCATTTCTCTTTTACCATTCATTATATTCTGCTCAAAATGTGGCATTATAATAATAAAAATAGTAAGAATAAATAGTAGAATAGAAATGATAGATGGAAGTATTATTTTTAAATAAAATCTGTTCATATCAATAATAACTAAATCAACAATATTTTTACAAATATAATTCAATTAATGAAGTTTTATAAAAATAAAATCAATTATTAATATGTTTCAAATGTAATTTTTTTTCTTATGTTACTATTTAAAATAAGGAGTTGTAATATTATGCACATTGCATATATTTGCAAAAAAATACATTAAATGAAAAAAACAATTATTTTATTATTTATAATTGCATTGATGGCATCATGCAATCATAAAAACCAAAACAATACAAGCGATAACATCAGTGGTAAGCTCATTGTATTTCATGCCGGAAGTTTAGCCGTTCCGTTTAAGGAAATGGCTGATTCGTTTAAAGTCTTGCATCCAAATATTGAAATACTTGCCGAAGCGGCAGGTAGCGTGGAATGTGCACGTAAAATAACAGAATTAAATAAACCCTGCGATGTATTACTTTCTGCCGATTACAAAGTAATTGATAAATTATTGATTCCGGATTTTGCAAGTTGGAATATTTCTTTTGCTACCAACGAAATGGTAATTGCTTATAATTCCAATGCCCGTAAAGCCAATGAAATGGATAGTCTTTCGTGGACAAAATTATTGTTATCAAAAGATGTTGCTTATGGTCGCTCCGATGCCAATGCTGATCCTTGTGGCTATCGTACGCTCTTGTGTTTGCAATTAGCTGAAAAATATTACGGTTTGAAAGGATTTTATGAAAAGATGAAAGCCAAGGACAATCAGTATATTCGCCCCAAAGAAGTAGATCTGTTAGCATTGCTCGAAACCGGCAATATTGATTATATTTTTATTTATCGTTCGGTGGCATTACAGCATAACTTAAAATACATAACTTTGCCTCAGGAAATTAACTTAGGGAACAAAGATTTTGCAGATAAATATGCTGCTTTTAACGTAGAAATAAAAGGGAAAAAGCCAGGCGAAAAAGTAATACAATCGGGCGAAGCAATGGTGTATGGATTTACTATTCCAAGCAATGCACCCAATAGAAAAGCTGCCGAAGCCTTTGCTGCTTTTTTGATGAATAGCGAAAAAGGATTGAAAATTATGGATAAAAATGGTCAACCACCTTTGATAAAACCTATTGTAAAAGCTTATGATAAACTCCCTGAAGTACTGAAAGAACTCACTCAAAAACCGAATTAATAAATAAGATGTTTCCTTCGTCTGCATGACAAAAAATAAACCAAATGTATATTTTGTCATCCCGAGTGAGCGAGGGATCTCATTAAAAAGTATATTAATATGAAACCAATTGGATTACACAATTATTTCATTTATATTTTGACAAATAAATCAAAAGAAGTTTTATATATAGGCGTTACAAATGAAGTAAAATAAATAAATGAGATGTATCCTTCGTCAGCATGACAAAAAATAAACCACATATTCGTTTTGTCATCCCAAGTGAGCGAGGGATCTCAATAAAAAGTATATCAATATGAAAACAATTGGATTACACAATTATTTCATTTATATTTTGACAAATAAATAAAAGGAAGTTTTATATATAGGCGTTACAAATGAAGTAAAATAAATAAATGAGATGTATC
>CAZUCB010000032.1:11889-20064 GCA_964618755.1 uncultured Bacteroides sp.
GACAAAAAATAAACCAAATGTATATTTTGTCATCCCGAGTGAGCGAGGGATCTCATTAAAAAGTATATTAATATGAAACCAATTGGATTACACAATTATTTCATTTATATTTTGACAAATAAATCAAAAGAAGTTTTATATATAGGCGTTACAAATGAAGTAAAATAAATAAATGAGATGTATCCTTCGTCAGCATGACAAAAAATAAACCAAATGTATATTTTGTCATCCCGAGTGAGCGAGGGATCTCAAAAAAACAATGAATACAAATGACAAATACTTTCAGACTTTTATTAATTACAGTTGGTGCATTGGT
Source organism: uncultured Bacteroides sp. (assembly GCA_964618755.1). GTDB lineage: Bacteria > Bacteroidota > Bacteroidia > Bacteroidales > JACABE01 > JACABE01. Next base: position 12,206 of record CAZUCB010000032.1, read on the forward strand.
GTTGTTATTTATTATTGCACCCATAGGTGGAATGTTTATTTCTGCAACAGCTCCCGATTTATTTGCAACAGTTAATGATAAAGAAGTATTAAACAGTATTCGCTTAACACTTTTAACCTCATTAGGAGCTACTTTGTTTATGGCAATTGGTGCCATTCCGCTGGCATATTTATTGGCACGTAAAGAATTTTATCTAAAAAAATTAGTACTTGGTATTATCGATTTGCCTATAGTAATTCCTCATTCGGCTGCAGGTATTGCTTTGTTAGGCTTTTTATCAAGAAACTCAGTAATGGGCAAAGCAGCTTCAGCAGTTGGCTTAGATTTTGTTGGAAATCCACTTGGTATTGCTGCAGCAATGGCATTTGTAAGTGTTCCGTTTTTAGTAAATGCTGCCAGAGATGGATTTCTCTCTGTTCCTGTCAGGCTCGAAAAAACAGCCATGAGTTTGGGTGCTTCACCTGCAAGAGTTTTCTTTACAATATCAATTCCTTTAGCAGGACGTAATATCGTTTCGGGTTTGGTAATGATGTTTGCACGTGGTTTGAGCGAATTTGGCGCTATCGTTATTATTGCCTATCATCCTATGGTAACACCAGTTTTAATATTCGAACGATTTGGATCTTTTGGTTTGCATTACGCACAGCCTGTGGCGATTGTTTTTATATTGATTTGTTTGATATTCTTTATTTTACTTAGATATATATCAGGAGGAAAGAAAAATGCTTGAACTTAAAGGTATATCAAAACATATTGAAGATTTTTCACTTCAAAATATCAGCTTTACAGTTGCAAAAGGAGATTATTTTGTATTACTAGGAGAGTCGGGTGCCGGAAAATCAGTAATACTTGAGCTGATAGCTGGCATGGAAAAGGTGGATGCTGGTTTTATTTATTTAAACGGAAAAGATATTACGCATCAGCCTATTCAAGATAGAGGAATTAGTATGGTGTTTCAGGATTTTGCAATATTTCCTCACTTAACTGTTGCAGAAAACATAGCTTATTCTTTAAAAGCTAAATCTTATCCAAAAACTGAAATTAAAAGCAGAGTGAAAGATTTAGCTGACGAAATGGAAATTGCAAATTTACTTCATCGTAAACCCAAAGGATTATCGGGAGGCGAATTGCAAAGAGTGGCGTTGGCTCGTGCATTGGCTGCAGAACCTCAATTGCTATTGCTTGATGAACCATTGGCTGCGGTTGATATTCGTCTGAAAGATCAATTGCGTGTTTTGTTGCGACGCTTAAATCGCAAAGGAATTACAATTTTACATGTCACCCACGATTTTGATGAAGCGTTGTCGTTAGCAAATAAAATTGCAGTGATACATGAAGGTAAGCTGATAAATTGCGGAACTACTGACGAAATTTTCGATGCACCTAATCATCCTTTTATAGCAAGATTTATTGGAATTAAAAACTTTTTTCCAGCTATTCTAAAGTCTTCTGTTGAAAATGATAATAGCAAAGTTATTTTACCATCGGGTATGTGTATTGAAATAGAAACTGAATTAACCGAAGGCGAAGGTTTTGTAGTAATAGCGTCCGATGAAATTATTATTTCTACAGAAAAACAAACTTCGAGTGCAAGCAATTGCTTTGAAGGTGCGATAAAAGATATTGTACCCACAATAAGAGGTATCGATATTTTAGTAGATTGCGGTGAAATATTTCATGTAACAGTAACTCGTAAATCTATAGAAAAGCTAAAACTTACACAAGGCAAGACTATATGGATTTCGTGGAAAGCTTTATCAGGAAGGTTTATTGCAAATAAGATTGGGTAATTCATTCAAAAGTTTTGCATTTCGGCATAGCTAATCCTTCATTATAAAAATCAATTTATTAGCATCAACACATATTGTATTACTGAAATCTAAGATGCGTTTGTCTTGAACAAAAAGATATTCGCTTTGTTAGTTTATTTAGTCAAAATAATATTCGCTGCAATATTTTACCATTTTAAATGAACATATAAAACATTAAAACTTGGTATAATTTAAGATGTAGTAGCTATTAGCTAATGCTTCAATATTGCCTAATTAATTAAAGCTCAAATGCCGCATCAACAAAATCAGAAAACAAATACCCCCCAGCATTTACAATTTAAAGACAAACCATTTCATCAATTCTTAGAAGAGTTTAAGCAAAGCATGAAACGTGCTTTTCACGAAGAGCACAACATAGATAATTTTTGTAGTACAAGAGGAATTCCTCCTGCAGTGTTAAAAGAGTTAATGTCAACCAATCCGCTTGCACTTTGTATTCCAAAACAATTTGGTGGGTTTGGATGTAGTATAAAAGAAAACATTGCTTTTATATCTGAGGCTTCGTATGAATCGCTTGCACTTGCATTAACGTTGGGTATAAATAACGGATTGTTTATTCAACCCTTAAGTAAATATGGGCAAAAATCTACAAAAGCAAAGGTTTTTGAACAATTTTTGACCAATAGCAATATGGGTGGTTTGATGATTACAGAACCTAAGTTTGGAAGTGATGCGCTTAGTATGCTTACTTCATATTCAGAAAAAAATGGATATTATCATCTTAAAGGAACCAAACATTGGGCTGGTCTTACGGGTATGGCCGATTTTTGGTTATTAACAGCGCGTAAAAAGTCAGAATCTGGTCATTTATTACGTGATATCGATATGTTTGTTTGCGATGTAAATGCACCACGTCAAAAGATAGTTGTAGAAGAGTATTTCGAAAACTTAGGTCTTTATCAAATACCTTATGGCAGAAATAGTTTAGATGTTTATATTCCCGAAGAACAAAAACTTATACCTCAAACCACAGGGATACAGATGTTGCTCGATTTACTTCATAGGAGTCGTTTTCAGTTTCCTGCCATGGGGCTGGGTTTTATAAAACGAATTTTAGACGAAGCCATTAAACATGCCAACTCACGTATAATCGGAAAGAAAAACCTATTTGAATACGATCAGGTTCAGAATCGCCTTTCTCGTTTGCAAGCTAATTACACTATTTGTTCTGCTTTTTGTCTTAAATCGAGTAAAATTGCTGGAATTGAAAATGATTTATCACCTTTTGGCTTGGAAGCCAATGTTGTTAAAACCGTTACTTCTGATTTAATGCAAGAATCTGCTCAATCTCTGTTACAATTGGTTGGTGCTGTAGGCTATAATATCAATCATTTTGCAGGACGATCTTTGGTTGACAGTCGTCCTTTTCAAATTTTTGAAGGTTCTAATGATATTTTGTATCATCAAATTGCCGATTCAGTAATTAAATTGATGAAAGTATCAAAAAATAATAATTTATTCCATTTTTTAAAAGGCTATACAACCCGTATTGCCGATGATATTAAAGGATTGGTAAATTTTGATGTCAACCTTCCCATTTCGCAGCGAAAACTTGTTGATTTCGGTAAACTTATCAGTAGAATTGTTTCGATGGATCAGGTTTTATACCTGGAAGAAAATGGATTCAGAAAAGATTTAATAGAAAACGCATTGATAGTTTTAAAACAAGAAGTGTCTTTTCTTATAAATACCTATAAATTTGCAAATACTGCCAATGTAGTATCTGATTACGATGAAAATGCATATTGGTTTGATTTTGCTTAATCGAAATTAGAAATTGCGAGGGTATAATGTGTGTTGTTCACCAATCTAATTGTAGATTGATGTAGAATTTTATTTTCAAAAATCAATATTCGGCAGACTGTTTACATTCTCTAGCTTAGAAAATCTAAAACTTTTTCACAGAACATATCCGGATACTGAAACATTAGCCCGTGACCACCATTTTCTATCAAGTCCAACTTAGCATTGGGGATTTTCTCACTCATATAGCGAGAGTTTTGGGGAACGACCAAACAGTCATCCATACCCGTTATAAGCAGCACTGAATTGTGAATTTCACCCAAAAGATTTGCAGTGCCAATCCATTCTTCAATTGACTTAGATTGCAATTGTAAGGTGTCTTCTGCTAGATTCCCCATTGGACGAAAGAAGATTTCTCCAATACGATGGCCATTGTTTTGAAGCCAATTACTGGGAAAAAGTGTACTGATGAATCGCATGCCTCGTTCTTGGTCAGTTCCTGTTAAATCTGTTAGTTTTTCTATGATTTCAGGATTAGGTGGGAACATCTCGGCACCACAGTGCGTAGCATAGAGAATCAGTTTGTTGACTTTTGATGGATGGTGGAGGACAAGCTCCTGAGCAATCATCGACCCCATAGACCACCCCAATATATGTGCCTGTTGTATGCCAATTGCATCCATAAAGCCTGCTGTATCATCAGCAAACTGCTTTAGAGAAAATGGTTTTCTTCCTTTATCGGAATTACCTATACCTCGATTATCAAATATTATCACCTTGTATTGAGAGGCAAGTTTACTTATCAAGGAAGATTCCCATAGGTTCATGCTGCTTCCATAGCCCATGATTAGGATAAGAGGATAGCCACTTCCATAAATACGATACCCCATGCTGATATCTTCGACATTGATAGAACATAAAGCAGAATTTGATTCAATTGATTTATTCTCTTTCATAATATTTCCCTCGTTTTTATTAAAAATTATTATATTAACTTTCTATTTTAGCAAATATATATATTCTGTAATTTTACAATGGTTTACTTTTTAATCTATGTCTATCGTTGCTGTTTTCTAAACTTGGCGGTAATTCTTAACTGTATTTGCCCTCTTTTAGAACATCTCATACTTAATATTTATTGGAGTCAGACTTTAATGTATAAATCCGCGAAAAATGAGCTTACATATTGTTATACATAGTTTTTCTATTCTATTGTAACATTTACTGAAAATCTGTCAAAAAAATCAGGTTCGTATAAAAACACATCATCTTTAGTAAAAGGAATATTGTCATTACCTTCATAAATTTGTATAAGATTATTATAATCAAAAGAGAGTGTTGCATTTATATATGTAGTTTTATTTGAGTTTGTCGAAGGTACAAAGGTTATTGGATTAAATTTTTTACTTCTGATTATATAATTCCCATGATAGGGTGTATTAACTGGATAATCATGTATATCAGTTGCAAGATTTAAAATATAAGATGTATCTGTTCCCCCAAAAACGATTGCAGTTGGAACTATTTGAGGATTATTTCCATAAATAGGATTTAAAAATACTCTGTACCTCGAATTCAAAATATTATTAGATAAAGTAGAATAAACTTGTATTTCATCATTTGAGTTGTTGTTATCATTAAAAAAGAATTGATCAAGCGTATCAATACCAATATATTCCGGAGGTAATTGAATTTCGTGATATATATTACCAATATCAAAAGTCAGAAAGTTAAATTTTACACTATATGCAAAAGAAGCTCCTGTGAGATCCCCATATAAAGACGGTTTCATGCTTATACTGCTATTATTTGTAAAATCAGCATATCTAAGAGGATCATAAGATGGCAAATTATTGTTTATCAATTCTATCGTGTTATGTCCAGTTATATCCTGAATATATCGAATGCAATAGAATTTTGCACTTAGTTTTTTGGGGGTTAAACTCATGATATAATCTCCAAAACCGGTATATAATTTTTTTGTTCTTGTTGTATTCTGAATGAAACTATTTATTATAAACTTTTGGGAATTTCCTTTATATTTCATATTAGTAATAATTTCACCAGGGATGTAAGTAGTGTCTTCGTGTTTATTACAGCCTATCAGAACTAAAAGTCCAATTGAAACTAAAATTAATTTTCTCATAATGATTCAATTTTTATTTTAAAATTTGAAAAATGACTTCTGCTATGCCAAGTAGGGGACTTCGGACTCAGACTCTTTTAAAACAATTTTTAAAAATGTGAGTGATGAAATCCAAAAATCACCGAAACCTTTATTATAAATAGCCTTTGTGTGAACTCTGTATGATTTGATTACACACTGTCTAAATTTCAATAATTATTTCAAAATTACAATATTTTTTTCTAATAAGCGAGATTATAGTGGTTTTTATTCAAGACAATACCTAAATTAGCTGCAGGGGTTTTAATTTCGTCAAAATGCCTCTTTTAAAAAATTTTCTTTTACTCCCATCGTCTTGAATAAAATTGTCGGACGATGTTTCAATTCAGTTTTGCCTTTTGAGCCAGTACAACCTTAATAAACGACATTTGTATTAAAAAGACAAACCAATTCGCAGATAACTTACTCAATATGAATGCTTAATTAACTGTAAGGAACTAAGATTTATTATCGATTACTCTTTTACTCAATTACTTATATAAAGCTTTCTAATTCAATAACTTTTCCGGCAGCTAGATTGCCTATTAAAATTTTTCCGATACGGATACGGACAAGGCGAAGGGTAGGGTAGCCCACTGCAGCGGTCATTTTCCGTACTTGTCGTTCCTTTCCTTCGGTTAAAGTTATTGATAACCATGATGTAGGACCATGCCTATCGTCTCTGATTTTACGAATACGGGCTGGGAAGTTGGGTGGGTTTTGGAGACGAAAAGCTTTACAGGGTTGGGTTATGTATTTTATATTTCGTATTCCTATTTCGACTCCTGCTTTTAGTTTTTCGATGGCATCATCGGTAATTATACCATCAACTTGTGCATAGTATTCTTTTTCAATATGTTTGCTTCTGATTATTTCGCTCATCATGCCATCGGTAGTAAGAAAAAGCAAACCTTCGCTTTCTTCGTCTAATCTGCCAATTGCCATTGTACCTTGCGGAAAATCATATAATTCGCCTATTAATTTCTTTTTGGGAAGTTCGCAAACAAACTGACATAGATATCCAAAAGGTTTATGAATTAAAAAATGACGGTGATTTGTTGTAATCGGCATTATGTTTAAAAGAAAAAGATTATAATAGTAAGAATTTCAAAGTTATATGTTAAAAACCCTGCAAACAAACTCAGCCAATTGTTGAAAATATTCTGCTAATGCTGGCTCACAAAATGATGTGTTCTTTATCTTTGATTATTTAATGATTTTCTGTAAAAATATTGCAGCTTTCATTTTTCATCTATCAGATACAGTAAATTATCTTCGACCTTATAATACAATGGAGCAATTGTAATTTTTGGATAACGCATTCGTAATCGCTTTGTTTCAGTTAATAAAAAATCAATTTCGTTACCGATTTCAAACAAAGGCCAAAACTGTAAAAAATGATCGGTTGCCAAAGTTCTGTCCCAACCTGCATTTTCAACAAGTCCTTCTATAAAAATTTCTTTACGAGAATACAAGTTTACCATTGCACAATTGCTGTGTCCGATTAGTGCAATATGTTTAACTTTACCAACAGCAACAGCATACGAGACCTTAAACTCACTATATCTGAGGTTTCCGCCTCCAGAACGAAGAATATAAGTAAAATTGTTTGGGATGCGGAGCTGATTGCGATTATCCATACACATACCAACAAGTAATTGGGCAACAGTGTGTTTTTCAAAAGGTTTACCCAAATTATGATATTCTAACAATAGTCCAATTGGCGTATTTTGATATTCTTTAAAAATATCATTCTGTTCTTTAATTGCTATTAATCTATTCATTTAGTCTATTTTAAATAATATTAAAATATGGCTTTCCTTTAATCTTTAAATTATTGCATATCCTATTCCTTTTTCAGGAAAAAGCTTGGGCTACTAAAATTCAACATCACTATCTTCAAAAAAATGTAATTTTCAATATAATTACAGTAGCTTTATACATTTTCCTCTTTCTGAAAGATATTCGATTCGTTTAAAATTTGGTCATCTTGTTTTCGTAGGAATAGTAGTCCTAACATTGCTTATATATTGATTTCGAGTACCCTAAATGAGTAGAACACATTCTTTGCAATGTTCTATAAATATCTCAAAATCACAAATATTATCAAATAAACAACA
>CAZUCB010000032.1:20164-21948 GCA_964618755.1 uncultured Bacteroides sp.
CTTTGCAATGTTCTATAAATATCTCAAAATCACAAATATTATCAAATAAACAACATTAGGATAAATTTGTTTTTCTCTATTTTCTTAACTGATATTTTTAAGTTCCACAAAATGTTTGATAATTTCTTTCAAAATCTATATCAGGCGGCTTCATAAACTTGTCCAAATTATTTTTGTATTTATAGGGGTTTGATAGCATACCTAAAAGTTTTAGAAATAAACTCAGATTTCCATTAACTGCTTCGTCAAGTGCTTGCTCAACTATTTGATTTCTTGGAATAAAAACGGGGTTATGAGTGTTCATCAATTGTTTTGCTTGTTGCATTTCGCATGAATTATCAATGGCATTTTTCCATTTTTCTAACCAAGGTTTAAAATCCGATCTGTTTATTGGGCTATCTTCCGAACTCATCTCTTGAGATAATTCCCAAAATGTATTGGTGTAATCCATTTTCAGTCTTTTCATTAAATTGAGAAGTTCGTCCACTAAACTATATAGTTTGGGATTATTGCTTTCAATACCGATTTTTTTTAGCATTGTTTTATAATATTTTTGTTCCCAAATCTCATCAAATTCATTAATGGCAGATTGTGCAAGTTGTAGTGATTTATCTATATCATAGTGTATAATCGGTAATAAGGCTTCTGCAAAGCGGGCAATATTCCATTTGATAATTTCTGGTTGATTTCCAAAAGCATAGCGTCCATTGCTGTCAATTGAGCTAAAAACAGTTTCGGGGTGATAGGTGTTCATGAAAGCACATGGGCCATAATCAAATGTTTCGCCACTGATGGATACATTATCGGTATTCATAACCCCATGAATAAAACCAACACGCATCCAATTCACCACTAAATCAATCTGAACTGTCATTACTTTTTTTAATAAACCTATGACTGGATTTTCTTCGAGTTGAATTTCGGGATATAGGCGATTGATGGTATAGTTTGTAAGTGCTTGTAAATCTTCGGTTGTACCGTAATGTCGTGCATACTCAAAAGTTCCAATCCTGATATGGCTTTTCATTAATCTTGCTAGAACCGCTCCTTCCTGTTTCATTTCTCGTTGCACCCATTCTCCTGTTTTTGCCACTGCCAAACTTCTTGAAGTAGGTATATTTAGATAGTGCATCGCTTCACTCATTAGGTACTCTCTCAGCATTGCTTTTAAAGTTGCCTTTCCGTCTCCACCTCTTGAATACAGTGTTCTTCCGCTTCCTTTGAGTTGAATGTCAAATCGTTTGTTGAGTGGAGTTACATATTCACCCTTCACAATAGCCCTTCCATCGCCTAAGTTGCTAAAGTAGCCAAATTGATGACCAGCATAAGCTTGGGCAAAAGAAGAAAGATTGCTATCGGATTTATTATCTAATAAAAACGAAATAATATCTTCTTGATTTTTTAAGGGAATATTGAGTTCTTCCACTAATGTATCATTAAGCAAAAGCATTTCAGGTTTGCTAAATGAAGCAGGGATTTCAAGATGATAAAACTTACTGGGCAGTGATAAATAAGAATACTCTAGTTTAAACATGGTTTTTTTTCTGCATTACTGATGAGATTATTAATGTTGATGTATTCCGATCCTCTCTCATATACAGTGTGTGTGCCCTACATGAGCTGAGTACAGCCTTTTTAATCTTCTATAAATATCTCAAAATCAAAAATATTTTTCAAATAAACAAGATTAGCTTAAGTTTGTTTTTTAAGAGTTTGGAAATAAATTGGTATTACAACTATTACTTTAGACCGCTTACGAAAAAGAGGTTATGAAGCCATGCTTG
>CAZUCB010000033.1:0-21737 GCA_964618755.1 uncultured Bacteroides sp.
AAAATACAAATGCGAGGTATTCATTGTTCCTTCGTAGCATGCTCTCATTTTTACAGGACTTTGAAAAGTATCTTCATTTGCTTGTAATTGTTTAAAATTCATTGTTATCACGACTAATACTGCAAAGCCAATAGTCAAAATATTTTTAAGGTTTCTCCATTCTGTCTTCTTTATTATTTTAACTGTCAGGATTATAGAAGCAATCAAAGCTGTTAAGAAACAAGCCAACTCTACAAGTCCTGTGATAAGAAATATCATACCAGCAACCTTCACCCAGAAATAATACAAATTAGCTGACAACCATAGTATTATCACTGAAATCATAATTGTCAATCTTATTTGTGTCTGTTTACTGTCCATTTTTTACAATTGGTGGTAACATTATTATAAGTCTGACAAAATCATCCTTTACATCCGTATTTTGGTTGAATAGTCCTGACAAATGTCATATTTATTTTTTTACAAATATACAATTAATTCAACCCCTATAACCAAATTTTGTAATAAATTGTAAATTTATATTAATTCTAAATAGTTATTAAATCACCAATGTTTTCAGTCTAAGTTAAGATAGGAGTGGGGTTTATATTTTCAGTTTTTTTTGCATTCAGGCAAAACAAAATGAATGTAAGCAAATTTAATCATAAATATTTTCATTTATTTTGTCATACATTTAACATCTTTCAATATGCAAAAAACAACACCCAACTATTCCCACGAAGTAGGATTGAAAGTCCTCTCCTTTGGAGAGGATTTAGGTGAGGTTTATTTGGTAATTTCCTTAATCCAGTCCTTTACAATCAACAATGCATCAGGCGAAAATGTTTCTTCAATTTTTGCATATTCATCTGGCGAACCCGTTTTGCAAGTTTGAAACAAATGATTAAGATTCGGCAATTTCTTAATGGTATAATTCTTATTGCCCGCTTTCTTCAAATACTTTTCTATGGCAGCCAAATCCTCATCAGGAGGAACTTGTAAATCATTGCCACCATTTAAAGCCAATACAAAACAATGTGTTTTAGTTAAGTATTTCTTGGGGTCGAAGCTAAGAAAAGTCCTAAACCAAGGCGATAAAAATTGTTGTATCATTGCATCCCTTTGCATTTCAGATTTTAATTTTTCTTCAGTAGATGATATTTTCGTATGTTTATCAAATACTTTTCGTATTTTTTTTGTAGCAATGCTATTATCTTTTTCTTTATTGATAATTTTATAAATCATTTTATTCAATTTCATTGCATCAGCTATATCTTCTTCCGATTCTTTCGAAGCCCTAGCAATAAGAGCAGATTGTTTGATAAGAATTTCTTCACCACTAAGGCCAGGTCCTGCAAGCAAAACAATAAATCCAACTGATTTATTTCGCGATGCAATCAAGGGAGCAATCATACCTCCTTCACTATGTCCGATCAATCCAATTTTATTGGTATCAATGTTGTCAAGTGTTTTAAGGTAATTAACAGCAGCTTCGGCATCATTGGCAAAATCATAAGAAGTAGCTGAAGCAAAATCTCCTTTTGATTTTGCAATACCTCTGTCATCATAACGCAGTACTGCAATTCCATTCCTAGTCAAATAATCAGCAATCACTAAAAAGGGCTTGTGACCCATCAGTTCTTCATCTCTATTTTGAGGACCCGAACCACTGATAAGAACAACTGCAGGAAATTTACCTGAAGTTTTAGGCGTTGTGACAGTTCCTTCTAATGCTATCTTATCTATGTTGTTTTCAAAACGAATAGTATCAATATTATATGCGAAAGGTGGTTTGGGTTCTTGCGGACGCTTAATTTCAGGAATCCTATCAATCTTTTTCAGCGTAATCGGACAATTAAAAATACTTTGACGAAAAATACCGCTTATTGTTGAATCTTTTAAGTTTAATATGCCCGAAATAGATACGCCTAATGATTTAGCCCGAATAAAAACAGAATCTTTTTTTAATTTTACTTTAGTAACTTTTATATCTTTAGCACCTTGATCAGGACTATCCATAAAAGCAACAACGCTATCATTTTCAAAAAACTTTACCCTGAAAACCAATGCTAATTTTTTCCCTTGAAATTCAATATTTCCCATCCAGTTTCCAATTAGAAATTGTTCAGGAGTTTGGGCTTTTATTTCGTTTGCAAAACAAAATACAATTGTAATCAGAATGAAGTATAATTTAAAAGAGAAATTTCGTTTCATATATTTATATTTTAATAATTTACAGAAATTGTGTTAGGATATTAAATGCCAATCATCTTAATAAGCCAACAAAGGTAAACATTCTATAAGAATTCGCTAAATCTAGTTCAAAATTTTATCTCTTTATATTTTGAATCTTGAGCAAAACTGATAATATTTACTGTAAACAGGCAAAACTTTTCATTTCTATTTTCAAAACTTTTCTTACTTTTGAAAAACAATAAACTACCTTCAATATAACAACATTCTCTTATTTTTTGCATGGATCGAAAAACCTTTTTTGCTGATGTATTACTTCCGCTTCCTTTGCCGGGTTATTTTACCTATCGCATTCCTTTTGATATGAATGATATAGTAAAGCCAGGTCAGCGTGTAGTAATACAATTTGGAAAAAAGAAAATTTATACGGCACTTGTCCGACGAATTCACGAAATACCACCTTCAAATTACGCTGTAAAATACATCCTTTCAGTACTTGATAGCGAAGCAATAGTAAACGAAAAACAGTTTTTGTTTTGGGAATGGATGGCAGATTATTATTTATGCAACATAGGCGATGTGATGAATGCGGCATTGCCTCCGGCCTTTAAATTAGCCAGTGAATCCAGAATTGTTATCAATCCTGATTTTGACGGAGACTATTCGCTGTTCAATGAATATGAAATGCTCATAGCAGAGTCATTAGTTTCAAAAGAATCTCTCACTGTAAGCGAAGTAAGTGAAATAACAGGTTTGCAAAAGATAATTCCACTCATAAAAACGCTGATTGAAAAAAATGTAATTCTTACCGAAGAAGAAATTACTGAACGTTACAAACCTAAAATTGAAACTTATATACGTCTTTCCGAAGCATTTTCCAACGAAAAAGCCCTAATGGAAATCTTTGATAAGTTGGAGAAAAAAGCATTCCGACAATTACAGCTTTTACAATCTTTTTTGCAACTTACAACCTATTTTCAAACTTTTGATAATGAATTGAAGAAATCAGAACTCTTAAAAAACCCTGATTTTTCTGATGCTCAAATAAAAACATTGGTTAAGAAAGGAGTTTTCGAGCTTTTTGAGAAAGAAGAAAGTCGTCTTGAAGGAAAAGATGCTTTTAGTTCTGTAGATGATATAGAATTAAGCCAAGAACAAATCTCTGCATATAATACAATTAAACAAGGTTTTGAAAAAAAGCCTGTTGTTTTATTACATGGAGTAACTTCGAGTGGTAAAACCGAAATTTATATCAAATTAATTGATGATGTTATCAAGCAAGGAAAACAAGTATTATTTTTATTGCCTGAAATAGCACTCACTGCTCAAATCATTAATCGCTTACAAAAATTTTTCGGAAATAAAGCAGGTGTTTATCATTCTAAGTACAGCGAAAACCAAAGAGTTGAAGTTTGGAATAAAGTAATTGTTGCTGCACAAGTTCCCGGCAACGAAAATCATAGCATAATCTTAGGTGCACGTTCAGCATTGTTTTTACCTTTCGATAATTTAGGACTAATCATCGTAGATGAAGAACACGATACTTCTTACAAACAATACGATCCTGCTCCGCGTTACAACGCTCGTGATGCAGCCATCTATTTAGCATCAATGCACGGAGCTAATACAATATTAGGTTCTGCAACACCGGCAGTTGAAAGCTATTTTAATGCAATTACTAAAAAATATGAATTAGTAGAACTTAATATAAGATATGGAAATATAGAACTGCCTGAAATTCTAATTGCCGATTTAAAAATGGAAACTCGTCAAAAAACGATGCGTTCCCATTTTTCATCTTTATTAATAAAACATATTGATGATGCTTTAGCAAAAAAGCTACAAATTATTCTATTTCAAAATAGAAGAGGATTCTCTTTGCGTATTGAATGTGACAGTTGCCATTATATGCCTGAATGCAAAAACTGTGATGTAACACTTATTTATCATAAGCATCAAAATCAAATGCGTTGTCATTATTGTGGTTATGCAACACGTATTCCAGAAAAATGCCCTGATTGCGGCAGTACAGGAATGATAATGAAAGGATTTGGAACTGAAAAGATTGAAGAAGATCTATCTATTATTTTTCCTGAAGCAAACATTGAGCGCATGGATTTAGATACAACTCGATCTAAAAATGCTTATCGCAGAATAATTTCAGATTTTGAAGATGGGAAAATAGATATATTAGTAGGTACACAAATGGTTACCAAAGGCTTAGATTTTGATAATGTAAGTGTAGTTGGAATACTAAATGCTGATAATATGATTAGTTATCCTGATTTTCGTTCTTACGAACGCAGTTTTCAAATGATGGCTCAAGTAAGCGGACGTGCAGGCAGAAAAGGGGAGAGGGGAAAAGTAATTATTCAAACATATAATCCTCACCATGAGGTAATAAAAAATGTAATTAGTACAGATTATTTAGCAATGTTTAATAGTCAGATTCATGAGAGAAAAACATTCAAATATCCTCCATATTATCGTTTGATAAAAATTACGCTTAAACATAAAGAAGCAGAACTCTTAAATAAAGCTACAGCAGAATTTGCATTTATGCTTCGTAAGTCATTTGATAAAAGGGTATTAGGACCAGAATTTCCAATGGTTTCTAAAATTAAAAATTTGTTTTTGAAGGATATACTTTTAAAAATAGAAAAAGAAATTAATCTCAAACAAGCTAAAGAACAATTAAAATATATTGTGGAAAGTTTCAAAAAAACGAGTAATTATTCACAAATAAGAATAAATATTGATGTAGATCCTTTGTAGGAATTAAGTTATTTTAAATTTCAGTTATTTATTCAATTATTCCTTGACAATCAAAAAAATATCTTCATTATCCTTTTTAAGAAGGTATTTTTCTCTGGCAAATTTTTCCAGTGTTTTCATATTCGTATTAAGCTCATAAGTTGCTTTTCGATCTTTTTCAATTTCATTGAGATAATATGCTTTTTTATCACGTAAATCTTTCAATTCATTTCTTAATTTGTATTGAGCAATAATATTATTTTTATCAATTGCTATCATCCAAATTGCAAAAATTAAAGATGTTATAATATATTTGTTTTTAAAAAACCATAAAATTTTTCTTAGCATAATTCAATTATTTAATTTTACAAATATACAATTTGATTATTATAATTTGTATTTAAAATCATTATTTTTTAAACTTAAAAATGTTAATTATATCACTCAAATTTTTATTAATTTTTATTACAGTTTAGTACATTTTTAATATTTATATATGTTATATAATATATATTATGTTAAATAGAAAATGTATAAAAAAGAGAAAAGCTTTAGACTTCTCTCTTTTTCTATTAAATCATTATTTTTTTAGATTTGCAATCTTTTGATTTATAATTTTAATTTTTTCAACATTGCTCAAGCGAGTATAAATATCTTTTAAAGTAGCCAATACTACTCCATCATTAGGTTGCATTTCGGAAGCTTTTTCTAAGTATGGAATTGCTTTATTTAATTGATCATCTGCTTGTTTTTTTAATACATCATAATTTTTATCATTTAAATCAAGCTTATTAGCTTTTACCATTATTCCTACAGCATCATTTACATATAAAGCTCCTAAATTATAAATAGCATCAAAATAATCAGGTTTTAATTCAATCGCTTTTTGATATGATTTCTCTGCATTAGACATATCTCCTATTTTATCATAATTAGCACCTACTGCAAAATGAACAGTTGCATTATTTGGATCTTTAGCAATTGCAACATTTAAAGCATTCTGAGCTTTTTGTACATCGCCAGTAAAAAGGTAAATGTTAGCTTCTGCAATAATTAACTCATAACTATCAGGGAATTTTTTTCTTCCTGATTCAATTGTTTTAATTGCTTTTAGTGTATCTTTATCTTCCTTATAAATATTTGAAAGAGATGAAAATACTGAAGGTTGGTTAAAACTACTTCTAACTAAAGATATATAATGTTCTTTCGCTTTTACTTTATTTCCAGATAATTCAGCACAAAGAGCAGCATTGTAAGTAGCCAAAGTATCTTTTTTCCCAAAAATATTATTAATTTTTATTGTTTTTTCAAATGCATTTAAACCGTTTGGATAGTCTTTTAAGTTAAAAAACTCCACACCTTTGTTATAAAATTGTTCGGCACAAGCAAATAAACCAGTCATATTTTTTTGTTCATATTCTTTGTCAGCGTCTAATTCAATAGATTTTTGGTAAGAATCATAAGCAATCTGAACTGAATTTGTTGAAAGTTTTTGATAATTAGGGTCTGTAGATGCTCCAATCTGAATATAAATATTACCTCTATAATTCCATGTCTTAGGATCATTCATGGTTTTTTCATGAGTAATAGCAGGTTCAATATTCTCCATTGCTTTGTCTAATCTTCCGCTTCTTAAATAACTAAAAGCACTTTGTACTTTAGTATTTTGTGCAGATAACATGGTAAATGATGTTATCATAAATAATAATAAAATGACTTTTTTCATTTTTAAAAATTTTATTGTTTTAAATTATTCTATTTTATTTAATTACAAAAGTAATATGTTTTTATCAAATTTAGCAAATTTAGTGCCAAATATTATTCAGGATCTTCTTCTTTTGGTTTTATTTCATTAATATCATCACCAATTTCAATATTATCACCTACAATATCAAATTCAGAATGAGTTTTAACTTTTCTTCCACCATTTTCAGAAATTTCCATTTCTTCATTTTCAATTGTCTCACTTTCTTCAATTATATTTTCTTCTTCATCTTCGTTAACAACCTTTGCTACTGCTGCAATTGCATCATCATCGCGTAATTTTATTAATCTTACACCTTGTGTAGCACGTCCCATTACCCTAAGTTCGGCAATAGCTAAGCGAATAATTAATCCTGATTTATTGATAATCATTAAATCATCATTATCTAAAACGCTCTTAATTGCGATTAAACTACCAGTTTTATCAGTAATATTAATTGTTTTAACGCCCTTACCACCACGATTAGTTTCACGATAATCATCTAATTTAGAACGTTTTCCGTATCCATTTTCTGAAACAACCAAAATATCATCTTCAGGGCTTGTAACGCATATCATGCCAATTACTTCATCTTTTGCATTACTTAGAGTAATTCCTTTAACACCAGCAGCATTTCTTCCCATGGGGCGAACTTTTGCTTCATTAAATCTAATTGCTTTTCCTGATTTTAATGCAAGCATTACTTCATTGGTTCCATTTGTCAATTTAGCTTCTAATAATTGATCGCCTTCTCTTATAGTAATAGCATTAATTCCATTTTGACGTGGTCTGGAGTAAGCTGCAACGGATGTTTTTTTAATAATACCATTTTTTGTACAAAGAATAATAAAATTATTATTTATATATTCTTCATCTTTAAGGTTTTTAATATTGATATAAGCACGAACTTTATCGTCTCTTTCAATATTTATAAGGTTCTGAATAGCACGTCCTTTTGAGACTTTGGTTCCTTCAGGGATTTCAAAAACTCTCATCCAGAAACATTTTCCTTTTTCAGTAAAGAACTGCATATAATTATGCATTGATGCTATAAATAGATGTTCTAAAAAGTCTTCATCTCTTGAATTAGAACCTTTTGAACCACGTCCTCCCCTATTCTGACGACGATATTCAGTAAGATTTGTTCTTTTTATATATCCCAAATGAGAAATTGTTATTACAACATCGTCATCTGCAATTGTATCTTCTATTTTAAAATCTGAAGCTGCGTATTCAATTTCAGTTTTTGCTTTATCACCATATTTATCTTTAATTTCAATTAACTCATTCTTAATAATTTCCATTCTTAAGCCTTCGTCAGATAAAACCAATTGATAATATTCAATCATTTTTTGTAATTCAGCATATTCTTCTTTTAATTTATCTCTTTCAAGACCAACCAAACTGCGTAAACGCATATCAACGATTGCTCTTGATTGTAAATCAGATAAACCAAATTTTTCCATTAATCCTATTCGGGCATCTTCTACTGTTTTTGAAGCACGAATTAGAGCAATAACTTCATCAATATGATCTAAAGCAATGAGTAAACCCTCTAAAATATGGGCTCTTTTTAGAGCCTCACTTAATTCATATTTTGTTCTTCTTATAACAACCTCATGACGATGATCCACAAAATGACGAATCATATCTTTGAGATTTAACATCATAGGTCTTCCTTTTACAAGTGCTATATTATTTACACTAAAAGAAGATTGTAAAGCAGTATATTGGTATAATTTATTAAGAACTACATTTGTAACTGCATCTTTTTTAATTTCATATACGATACGCATTCCTGTTCTGTCAGATTCATCACGAATATCACTAATGCCTTCAATTTTCTTTTCATTTACTAAATCAGCTGTTTTTTTAATCATTTCAGCTTTATTAACCTGATAAGGAATTGAACTTACAATAATTCTTTCTTTACCATTGTCTTCATTTTCAATGGTTGCTTCTCCTCTAATAACAATTCTGCCTCTTCCTGTTTCAAATGCATCCCTAACTCCTTCATAACCATATATAATACCACCTGTTGGAAAATCAGGTGCTTTAATAAATTTCATTAGTTCAGGAATTGTAATTTCTGCATTTTCAATATAAGCTATAATTCCTTCAATTACTTCTGTTAAGTTATGTGGAGGCATGTTTGTAGCCATACCAACAGCAATTCCAGATGTACCGTTTATTAATAGTTGAGGGATTCGAGAAGGTAAAACGCAAGGTTCTTTTAAAGAATCATCGAAATTTAATTGAAAATCAACAGTGTCTTTATCTATATCACTAAGGGTTTCTTCTGCAATCTTTTGTAATCTTGCTTCTGTATAACGCATAGCTGCAGGTGGATCCTGATCAATAGAACCAAAGTTTCCTTGTCCGTCAATCATTGGATAACGTAAAGACCAATCCTGAGCCATACGAACCATGGCATCATATACAGATGTATCACCATGTGGATGATACTTTCCTAATACTTCCCCAACAATTCTTGCAGATTTCTTGTATGGACGATTGGAAAGTATTCCTAAATCGTACATTGCAAATAATATTCTTCTATGAACAGGTTTTAATCCATCTCTCACATCTGGTAAAGCTCTCGAAACAATTACCGACATTGAATAATCAATGTAGGATGACTTCATTTGGGTTTCGATATTTACTTTAATAATTTTTTCGCCTTCTTGTATTTCCATATCTGTATTATATTCTAAAATAACTATTTATACGTATAGCTAAAACTTTACGAAATTACTTATTTTACTGGAATTAAACAAATATTTTTTGTTTCTTATTACTAACATATTTCTGTTAATAAATAAAGCTGTTTTTTAATCGAGATTAAGTAATAGTCATTAATTTTGAATAACTTATAAAAAATAAGTTTGATTATATCTTAAAATACATTATCTTAAACTTTTAGCAATCTTGTTTGTTAATTTAAAATAAACTATTAAATAAAAATGGAAGCGAATTTTTCACAAAGAGTAAAAGATGTTCTAACGTTTAGCAGAGAAGAGGCTATGCGACTTGGCAATGATTATATCGGCATTGAACATCTTATGTTAGGGATTATTAGAGATGGTGAAGGGGTTGCTATACAAATACTTACATTTCTTGAAGTAAATATACCAACTTTAAAACGAAACATTGAATTGGCCATTGCCAAAACAATTAAAACAACAATTAAAGTAACTGAAAACTTACCTTTGGTTAAGCAGGCTGAGAAAACATTGAAAATAACTTATTTAGAGGCTAAACTTAATAAAAGTGATTTGATTGGTACCGAGCATTTATTATTGGCAATACTAAAAGACGAGAATAATATTGTTACGAAATTACTCAACGAAGCTGGCGTTAATTATGATATATTAAAAGAACAAATGCAAAACAATCATAATGCTAAGAATGATGATATAAAGTCAAGTCCTACGAACGAATTACCGGAAGGATCTGATTATTCTGAAGAGGATGATAGTAAAAGTTATGGTACACCACAAAAGAAAGTTGGAGATATTAAATCGAAAACTCCTGTTTTAGATAATTTCGGAAGAGACTTAACCAAAGCAGCCGAAGAAAATCGATTGGATCCTATAGTAGGACGAAACAAAGAATTAGAAAGAATTGCTCAAATATTAAGTCGTAGAAAGAAAAACAATCCAATATTAATCGGGGAACCTGGTGTGGGTAAATCGGCCATTGCTGAAGGTTTAGCATTGCGAATTGTTCAAAGAAAGGTTTCCCGTGCTTTGTTTAACAAGCGTTTGGTAACGCTTGATCTGGCTTCATTGGTGGCAGGAACCAAATATCGCGGGCAATTTGAGGAAAGAATGAAAGCTGTTTTGAATGAATTGGAAAAAAATCCAGATATTATTCTTTTTATTGATGAAATTCATACTATTGTTGGTGCAGGAAACGCTTCTGGTTCATTAGATGCTTCTAATATGTTCAAACCAGCATTGGCAAGAGGTGAAATACAATGTATCGGCGCAACTACGTTGGACGAATACCGTCAATACATTGAAAAAGATGGTGCTTTGGAAAGAAGATTTCAAAAAGTTTTGGTTGATGCAACTTCCTCAGAGGAAACTATAGAAATACTGAATAATATAAAAATTAAATATGAAGACCATCATTTGGTGACTTACTCTGATGATGCAATCAAAGCATGTGTTTATCTTACCAATCGTTATATGAGCGATCGTTTTTTACCAGATAAAGCGATTGATGCGTTAGATGAAGCTGGTTCTAGAGTTCATATTACAAATATGAATGTTCCTTCTGAGATAATTGATATTGAAAATCAAATAGAGGAAACAAAACTTCAGAAAAACAAAGCTATTAAGAGCCAAAAATATGAAGAGGCTGCTAAATTCAGAGACATTGAAAGGCAATTGAGCGAAAAACTTGAAATTGCAAAACAACACTGGGATGAAGAATCTCAACTTCACAGAGAAATTGTTACTGAAGATAACGTGGCTGAAGTAGTTGCTATGATGACCGGTGTTCCAGTGCAACGTATTGCTCAGAATGAAGGTGAACGTCTAATTAAAATGGAAACCGAGTTAGAAGGAACGGTTATTGGACAGGATGATGCAATTAAAAAAGTAGTTAGAGCTATCAGACGCAATCGTGCAGGATTAAAAGATCCAAATAAACCTATTGGTACATTTATATTTCTTGGTCCCACTGGCGTTGGTAAAACTTATTTAGCTAAAGTATTATCGAAATATTTATTTGATTCGGAAAATGCATTGATTAGAATTGATATGAGCGAATATATGGAAAAATTTGCTGTATCCAGACTTATTGGCGCACCTCCGGGTTATGTTGGTTACGAAGAAGGCGGACAACTTACCGAAAAAGTTCGTCGTCGCCCCTATTCAATAATCCTATTAGATGAGATTGAAAAAGCTCATCCTGATGTTTTCCATTTGCTCTTGCAAGTACTTGACGATGGTGTACTGACAGATAGTTTAGGTAGAAAAGTTGATTTTAAAAACTCTATTGTGATAATGACTTCCAACATCGGTTCTCGACAATTGAAAGATTTTGGACAAGGTGTTGGGTTTAATACTTCTGCCAAAATATCAGGAAAAGCAAGTTATGCACAAGGTGTAATTGAAAATGCTTTGAAAAAATCTTTTGCACCTGAATTTTTAAATAGAATTGATGATATTGTTATTTTTGAGCCTTTAGAAAGAGAATCAATCCACAAAATAATTGACATAGAATTGTCATATCTTTTCGAAAGAATTGAAAAATTAGGCTTTAGTATAGCTATTACAAGCAAAGCAAAGGACTATATTGCTGAAAAAGGTTGGGATTCACAATTTGGTGCTCGTCCATTAAAAAGAGCACTTCAGAGATATATTGAAGATGCAGTTGCTGAAGAAATTATTAAAACAAAACTTGTTAAAGACGATATTATTACTGTTGATTTTGATGAAGAAAAACAAGATGTATTTGTAGTGGTTTCAAAACCTAAAAAGACTTTAAAAGTCAAATAGTTATATAGTATAATATCTACTTTTAATTTAAATATCAAATGCGATTAAAACACCTTTTTTAATCGCATTTTTGTTTATATTTAAATATACAAAATAGAATATTCCTTCCTTATCATTTCACTTCTATTTTCAAACCATCTTCAGCAGCAAAAGTATTTGGGAAATATTCTCGAGCTTCGGCTAATAACGCCAAATTATCATCATAACGTGCCGAAAAATGACCAATTATCAACTTTTTGGCTTTAGCTTTACAAGCTATTAAAGCGGCTTCTTTGGCTGTTGTATGAAATTTTTGTTTGGCTACATCAGCTTTATCATGAGTAAAAGTAGCTTCATGGTATAATAATGTAGTATTTTCAATAAATGGTATAATATTTTCATCATAAATAGTATCGGAACAATAAACATAGCTCCTTAACAAGTCGGCAGGCAAAACAATATCAGAATTTTTAAAAACCAAACCTTCAGTATTAATATAATCTGCTCCTTGTTTTATGCTTTGAATTTCTTCAATACTAGGATTCTCTCGCCTAACAAAGTCTTTATCTACTTTAAACCCACAGTATTTTTCTTCAAATACGAATCCCCAACAAGGAACACTATGTTGCAATGGGAAGGAAAACACCTTAAATGTATTGGTTTCAAGTAATAATGTTTTAGCATTGGATGTAATGGTATGAAAAATCAACGGATATAATAATTTTGAATTTGAAGCTTTCAATTGTAAATCAATAATATTTTCTAAATCTTGGGGAGCATAAATATTCATTTCTTCAGTTCTTCCAAACAAATGATATGTAAATAATAAACCCATTAAACCTAAATAATGATCACCATGTAAATGACTGATAAAAATATGATTGATTCGATTATTTTTAATATAAAATTTACGCATCTGCATTTGTGTACCTTCACCGCAATCAATCATCATTAATCTATCGTGAATATTAACTATCTGAGCACTTGGATTTCTTGTTTTTGAGGGAGTTGCAGACCCACAACCCAAAATTGTAACTAAAAAAGGTTTCATAAGAATGATATTATTTTACAAATTTACATTCTTTTTAAGAATTATTTGAGAATAAAAGTTCAAGGCAAAAAAAAATCCCGGATGACCGGGATTTTAATATAGTTAATGTATTCTCTTATTCAATAGTAGATTCTATATCTGGAGTTACTTCAGTTTCTGGAGCTACTTCTTGTTCTTCAACAACATCTTCAGTAACTTTTTTAGTTTTTTTATCTTCAACTCGTTTTGTCATGGCTTCTAATTTTTCCATTTCAGATTTTTGCATTTCAGATTTCAAGTTTGATAAAGCTTCAATATCGCCTAAAGTAGATCTTTCTAAATTATCGTTGTTTTGTTTAACGCTTTTTTTCTGATCTCTTTCTTTACGTTTATTATCATTATCTGCTTTTGATTTTTCATCATTGGCAACATCCTGGAATATTTTGGAGTGAGAAACAATAATTTTCTTGCTGTCTTTTGAAAATTCTAAAACTTTAAAATCTATAGCTTCATCAGTTTTAGCATTGCTTCCATCTTCTTTCACTAAATGACGGAGTGGAGCAAAACCTTCAACACCATAAGGTAAAGCAATAATAGCACCTTTATCTGAAGAGCTTACGATGGTTCCTTTATGAATTGAATCAACTGTGAATACAGTTTCGAAAATTTCCCATGGGTTTTCTTCTAATTGTTTATGACCTAAACTTAAACGTCTATTTTCGCTATCCACTTCTAATACAATTACTTCAATTGAATCACCAATTTTAGTAAATTCAGCTGGATGTTTAATTTTCTTAGACCAAGAAAGATCAGAAATGTGAATTAATCCATCAACACCTTCTTCTAATTCAACAAAAATACCAAAATTAGTAAAGTTGCGAACAACAGCATTGTGTTTAGATTTTAAAGGATATTTATCAGCAATATTTGTCCAAGGATCTGGAATTAATTGTTTAATACCTAATGACATTTTTCTTTCTTCACGATCCAATGTTAAAATAACAGCTTCAACTTCATTTCCAATTTTTAAGAAATCGTGAGCAGTTCTTAAATGTTGTGACCATGACATTTCTGAAACGTGAATTAAACCTTCAACGCCAGGAACTATTTCCATAAATGCACCATAATCAGCTATCACAACAACTTTTCCTTTAATTTTGTCACCAACTGCAAGGTTAGCATCTAATGCATCCCAAGGATGAGGAGTTAATTGTTTTAAACCTAAAGCGATACGTTTTTTATTTTCATCAAAATCAAGAATAACAACATTGATTTTTTCATCTAAAGTAACAATTTCTTCAGGATGGT
The DNA here is from genome assembly GCA_964618755.1 of uncultured Bacteroides sp. Taxonomy (GTDB): domain Bacteria; phylum Bacteroidota; class Bacteroidia; order Bacteroidales; family JACABE01; genus JACABE01. The sequence goes on from CAZUCB010000033.1 coordinate 14,498, forward strand.
TAATTCTACCCCAAGATAAATCAGTAATATGAACTAAACCATCAACACCACCTAAATCAATGAATACTCCATAAGAAGTAATATTTTTAACAGTACCTTCAAGAACTTGTCCTTTTTCAAGTTTAGCAATAATATCAGCTTTTTGTTGTTCAATTTCGTCTTCGATAAGAGCTTTATGAGAAACAACTACGTTTTTGTATTCATGGTTAATTTTTACAACCTTGAATTCCATATTTTTTTCAACAAAAATATCATAATCTCTGATTGGTTTCACATCAATTTGTGAACCAGGTAAGAAAGCTTCAATTCCAAATACATCAACGATTAAACCACCTTTAGTTCTGCATTTAACATAACCGGTAATAATTTCCTGAGTTTCGAATGCTTTATTAACTCTATCCCATGATTTTAATAATCTTGCTTTTTTATGAGAAAGTATCAATTGACCATTTACATCTTCTTGACTTTCAACATATACTTCAATAGTATCACCAATTTTTAAATTTGGATTATATCTAGTTTCAGAAAGAGGAATAACACCATCTGATTTAAAACCAATATTTACAACAACTTCACGGTTATTTTTAGCAACTACAATACCATCAACAACTTCTTGTTCTACAATTTGGCTAAATGTTTTGTCGTAAACATCTTCTAATTTTTTTCTTTCATCGGAAGAATAATTTAATTGTTTTTTTCCGATAGCATCCCAATCGAAATCTTCAAGAGAAATTACTTCTTTAACGTAACGAGGTTTTGTTGGAGTTTGAGCAATAGGCTCTTCTACAACAGCAACTTCTTCTTTTACTGCTTCAACTTCAGGAACAACTTCTTCAGCTTCTGCTTGTGCAGCATTTTCAGCTATAGCAACTTCTTCTTCTTTAGCTGCATCTATAACTTGTTCTTCTAATTGATTTGTGATTTCTTCGCTGTTTTCAGCTTCTTGGTTGACATTTAATTCGTCTGTCATTTCATTCTTTTTGTGGTAGTCAAAACTACCTGGTTAATAAATAAAGTTAACTATATACTCAATTTGTGGATTATGAATACATTAATATGTCATAAACATAATTCAAAAATTGGAGTGCAAAATTATGAAAAGTATTTTAAATAAAAAACTGATTTCAAAAAGATTATTCATTATTTTATGATTTTTCTTTAAAAAGCTATCAATATTTAGATTTTAGTTAATCATTTAATCTTAGCATATTGTGAAGTTGTTTTTTATAAAAAAAATCATTGAATAAAAATATTGTTAGGTATTCTAATTTTTTTTTTAATTTTGCATTCTAAATTTTAAAATAATATGGCAAACAAACAAAACGGTACTGAAGGAAAAATCATTGCAGTAGAAGAAGCTTTAGGGAGAACAGAACAATTTATTGAAAAAAATCAAAAGATAATAATAATTGTTCTTGTAACATTAATGGCATTGGTATTAGGATACTTCGGAGTTAAACAATTCTATATTAAACCACAAGAAACTAAAGCACACGCTGAAATGTTTTATGCTGAAAAATATTTTGAACTTGATTCTCTTAATTTTGCTTTAAACGGAGATGGTGAGCACATTGGTTTTTTAGAAGTTATTGATAACTATGGAATCACTAAAGCATCAAATCTTGCTAAATACTATGTAGGTATAATTTATTTGAAAAAAGGTCAATTTCAAGAAGCTATTAACTACTTAGAGGATTTTGATTCAGATGATCAAATAGTTGCATCAACAGCTACCGCTTCAATTGGTGATGCTTATATGGAATTAAACAACTTAGATAAAGCTTTAGAATATTATTTAAAAGCTGCAGATCAAAATATTAATAATTTTTCTTCTCCACAAAGTTTGATGAAAGCTGGTTTTGTTTATGAAGAAAAAGGAGATTGGGGCAATGCTTTAAAAACATATGAAAGAATTAAAAAAGATTTCTTTAAATCTCAAGAAAGCAGAGAAATTGACAAATATATTGCAAAGGCAAAAGGAATGTTAAATCAATAATATTCAATAAATAATCATTTTCAATGGGCAATTTGCATGTAACAAGCAAGTTGCCCATTGTTTTTAAAAAATAAATAAAAATGGCAACAAATCTTAAAAATTTATCGAACTACGATAAAAATAGCATTCCTAATGCTCAAAATATGATTTTCGGTATTGTAGTTTCTGAATGGAATGAACAAGTTACAGAATCTCTTTGCGAAGGTGCAGTAAACTGCTTGCTTGAAAATGGTGCAAAAATTGAAAATATTACCATTAAACATGTTCCTGGTAGTTTTGAACTTACATTGGGTGCTCAATTATTATTAGAAAATACAGATGCTGATGCAGTTTTATGCTTAGGTTGTGTAATACAAGGCGAAACACGTCATTTTGATTTTATTTGTAATGCAGTAGCCGAAGGAATTATGAAATTAAATACAGATTATAATACACCCGTTATTTTTGGCGTTTTAACAACAAATACAATTGAACAAGCCAAAGACCGTTCAGGCGGAAAACATGGCAATAAAGGCACAGAAGCTGCCATTACAGCCATTAAAATGATAGCATTTCAACAAGAAATTGAAGAAAATTCTTAATTATCTCTAAATATGATTTTCCAACAATCTGTTGTATTTTTTGGGACACCAGAGTTTGCAGTTACTTCATTAGAAGCTCTCATTAAAAATAACATCATAGTAAAAGCTGTTGTAACTACTCCAGACAAACCAACAGGAAGAGGTAAGAAAATTACAGCTTCCCCTATTAAGAATTATGCTTTGTCTCATAATTTAAAAATACTTCAACCCGAAAACCTTTCTGAAGAAGATTTCTTAGAAAACTTACAATGTTTAAATGCAGATTTATTTATTGTTGTAGCATTTAGAAAACTACCTACAAAAGTTTGGCAAATGCCACCTTTAGGAACTTTTAATTTACATGCCTCTCTCCTACCTGACTATCGTGGAGCTGCACCTATAAATTGGGCAATAATAAATGGAGAAAAAGAAACAGGTGTTACAACATTTTTTTTAAATGAAAATATTGATGAAGGTAAAATTATTTTTTCTAAAAAAATCATAATTGGTAACGATGAAACTTTTGGGGAATTATATGATAAAATGAAAGAAATTGGTTCCGAATTACTAATTAAAACTGTTATAGCAATTTTTTTAAACAAAGCCGAAGCAATTGATCAAAAACATATCAATTATAAAACGTCCCTTAGTAAAGCACCCAAAATATTAAAACCTTATTGTAAAATTAACTGGAAAGAAAAAAGTTGTGATATAATTAATAAAATCAGAGGATTAAGTCCTATTCCAACAGCAAATACGCTTCTTGTTTTAGAGAATACTTCGGAATATTATATTAAAATTTTTAAAGCAAAAACTGAGATTTTAGAACACACGAATCATATTGGAAATATCATAACAGATAATAAAACTTTTCTAAAAATTGCAACATTGGATGGATATGTTTTTTTATTGGAAATTCAAATTGCAGGAAAAAACAAAATGCCGATTGCTCAGTTTTTAAGAGGATATCCAATTAGTAACGAATGGAAAGCCTTATAATAGGGTGTTTTAATAAAATAATCAGCTAAAACTGCTTATTTTTAGGCATTACTACAAAAAGTTATTAACAAATTGCCCAATTTATTAACATTTTTGTACTTTTTTTTAGAAAACACTTGACTTTCGTTATTTTATGCTTATATTTGTCCTGTTAATACAGTTATTAATCATTAAATCATTTACAAAAATGAACAAAGCAGAATTAATTGACGCAATGGCAGCTGAAGCAAAATTGACTAAAGTTGACATCAAAAAAGCATTAGACGCTTTCATTAGTGCAACTACTAAATCATTAAAAAAAGGTGATAGAGTAGCATTGGTAGGTTTTGGATCTTTCTCTATAGCTAAAAGAGCAGCTAGAAAAGGCCGTAACCCACAAACAGGTAAAGAAATTAAAATTGCTGCTAAAAAAGTAGTAAAATTTAAAGCTGGTGCTGACTTAGCTGGAAAAGTAAAATAATATTTTTCTTTATCAAAGAAAAGTCCCGAATTCTTCGGGACTTTTTTTTTGATATTCACTCAAGTTTTTAGGTTTGTAATTTTAACTGAGAAAACCTATCTTTGTCGCCATTAATTTATTTTCCCCACTTGAGACATATATATGATAATGAAGAATATAAAACACCTCCTTTTAGCAGTTATCCTTTTTTTATCCTATTATAGCTTTTCTCAAAATATCAATTTACCATTAAAAAACGATCCTGAAAGATTGAAATGGGTTGATTCTGTATTTAATTCTCTAACGCCAACAGAACGTATTGCACAATTAATAATGATTCGTTCAAACTCAGATCAAAATCAAGCTTATTATGATACTATTGCAAAATACATTTCAAAATACAATATTGGAGGTATTTGTTTTTTTAAAGGAGGACCTATAGCTCAAGCTAATACTACTAACTATTATCAAAAATCAGCAAAAACACCACTTTTTATCTCTATTGATGGTGAATGGGGTTTAAACATGCGACTTGACAGTACTTCAAGTTTTCCCAGACAAATGACTTTTGGTGCCATTGAAAATGATAGTTTGATTTATAGGATGGGCGAAGAAATTGCTAATCAATGTAAGATTATGGGTATCCATATTAATTTTGCACCTGTAGTTGATATTAATTCTGACCCTAAAAACCCTGTAATTAACAGCCGTTCGTTTGGTGAAGACAAGTGGAAAGTTGCTAAAAAGGGAATTATATATATGAAAGGGATGCAGAATAATGGTATCATTACTACAGCAAAACACTTTCCTGGGCATGGTGACACTGATTCTGATTCACATCATACTTTACCAGTCATTAATCATTCAAAGGAAACCATTGACACTCTTGACCTATATCCATTTAAAGAACTTATTAATAATGGTATTACTGGTGTAATGGTTGCACATCTTTTTATACCCTCTTATGATACTACTACAAATACTGCAACTTCTTTATCAAAAAATATTGTAACAAACTTATTAAAAAAAGAATTGGGTTTTAATGGATTGATTTTTACTGATGCATTGGAAATGAAGGGTGTTACCAATTATTTCAAACCGGGTTTAATTGAAGTAAAAGCTTTACAAGCAGGAAACGATATCTTGCTTTTGCCTGAGAATATAACTACTGCTATTAATAGCATCAAAATAGCAATTGATAGCAATTGGTTGAGCAAAACAGAAATGGACGAAAAATGCAAAAAAGTTTTAGAATACAAATATTTAGCTGGTTTAAATAATTATAAACCTATAAAAATTGAAAACTTATATCAAAATGTTAATACAAAAACTGCTGATATTATCAATTATGAATCTTTTCGACAAGCTATTACAATTATTCTTAATAAAGACAAGATACTTCCATTAAAAGATTTAGAAAAATACAATATTGGTGTACTTTCCATTGGAGATAGCTTAAAAACTGATTTTCAAAAATCTATTGAAAATTATACAAACACAACAAATTATAATATTCCTAAAGATTTTACTGATAATACATTAGATACTCTACTTAATTTATTTCATCAGCATAATTTACTCATTGTTGCAGTTCATAATACCAGCAGTTTGGCTTCTAAAAATTTCGGTATTTCTAAGCAAACCATCAAATTAATAGATACACTTTCAAAAACTACAAACCTCATTCTAAATTTCTTTGCCTATCCTTATACTTTAAGTATTTTTAATGGAAATTTGAATGCTTCAGCAATTATTGTTTCTAATCAAGACAAATCCGAAACTCAATTATTATCTGCAGAATTGCTCTTTGGAGGATTTCAATCTTCAGGATCACTTCCTGTTACAATCTCAGGAAAGTATCCAATAAATACTCAAATAAAAACACCAAAAACCAGATTGGGTAATTGTTTGCCAGAAGAAGTAAAAATTAATACAGCACAATTAAATATTATTGATTCTATTGCGAATAAAGGAATTAAAGAAAAAGCATATCCTAGCTGTCAAATTTTAATTGCCAAAGATGGAATGATTTTCTATAAAAAATCCTTTGGGACTATAACTTATGATAGCAATATTTTAGTAAAAAATACTGATTTATATGACGTAGCATCTGTTACTAAAGTTGCTGCTACTACCTTAGCTATGATGAAATTATATGAAGATGGGAAAATTAATTTAGATAAAAAACTATCCTATTACTTAAAATATTTAAGACATTCGAATAAGAAAAATATTACGATTCGCCAGATAATGAGTCATCAGGCAAGACTAAAATCATGGATTCCATTTTATAAAGAAACGATGATTAATGGAGTACTCGATAGTACTATTTACAGCAAAATACTTGATATTAAGCATACGATTAAAGTTGCAGACAGTTTGTACATTACAAAGAATTATAAAGAGAAAATTATTCAATCTATTATAAATTCTGATTTGAATGAGAAAGAAGAATATGAATACAGCGATTTAGGATTTTATCTACTTAAAGAATTAGTTGAAAAAATTACAGAAAAATCATTTGAGCAGTATTTAAATGAACAATTTTATATTCCTCTTGGTTTAAGATATACATGTTTTAATCCATTAAACAGTATTAAATTGGAAAATATTATTCCTACTGAAAACGATACAATATTTCGCAAACAATTAATTAGAGGTTATGTGCATGACCCAGGTGCAGCAATGTTGGGAGGTGTTTCTGGGCATGCTGGACTTTTTTCTAATGCTGGTGATTTAGCAATTATTTTCCAATTATTATTACAGCATGGAGAATATGGTGGAAAAAAACTATTAAATGATTCAACCATATCAAGGTTTACTCGTCAGCAATATCCTGAAAATAATAATCGCAGAGCATTGGGCTTTGATAGACAATTATTGCAGCCATCAAAAAATGGACCTGCATGCATAAGTGCTTCTCAAAAAAGTTTTGGGCATTCGGGTTTTACTGGAACTTATGTTTGGGCTGATCCAGAACAAAATCTACTCTATATTTTTCTTTCCAACAGAGTAAACCCAGACGCATCTAATGGAAAATTAAGTAAAATGAATATCCGTACAGATATTCATCAGCATATATATGATATATTAAACCAAATCAAAAATTAATCATTAAAATACAGGAATTATGAGTTACATTGTTAAATCAATTCTCTTTTGGATATTTGCAGTAGTCTTTACTTTATCTATTGCTGTTTATCAAAGAATGACAGGACCCACCTATCCCAAAAAAGGGAGTATTAC
>CAZUCB010000034.1:0-17278 GCA_964618755.1 uncultured Bacteroides sp.
ATAAAAATATAATAAAACCCAACCAGGATAAAGAGAACTGCAACCACTTTTCTGAACCATTTCTCAAAAATCTTAACCTTGTTATAAAAGCCCCCAACACTTGAAATACTGAATGCCAATAAATAAGCAATAATTATCACAGGCAATCCGGTAGCAATGGCAAAAACAAATGGGAGAAACAAGCCTGAAACACTGCTGATTGTCATAGGTATTAACATACCGAAATATAAAACGCCACTGTATGGACAAAATGCTAGTGCAAAAACAATGCCGAGCAATAATGCTGACCACCAGTTACTTCTATTGTTTTTCCCGATTTTATCACTTAAACCACTAAATCCCGGAAATTTGATTTTGATAAAATCCAGCATCAGAATACCTACGATTATAAGTAATGGACCCAGAAATTTTTCACCATTCGATTGAAATAACTTGGCAATCTGAAACTTACTGGCTCCAAAATAGAGTATGATACCTAAAAGCGTATAGCTGATGGCTCTTCCCAAAGTGTACCAAAGACCGTTATAGAAAATCTGTTTACGATTTTCCAAATCTTTGCTGATAAAACCTATTGCCGTTATATTTGTTGCTAAAGGACAAGGACTTATTGCTGTCATGATTCCCAGCAAAAAAGCTGATATAAACGGGATGTTATAATTGTCTAAAAGATTTTGCAGAAATTCCATTTAAATAAAATTTTAAAGTATTTAAATTGAATTATTTCAAATATTCAGAGATCTGAGATTTCAGAATCTCAATAAATTTAGCTTCATCATTTCGAGCATAACTAAATGCATCATCGGTCAAATCTTTGGTTTCTTCTTTTCCTTTAAATAATTTGGTAACAAATAATCCAGAACCGGCTGCCTGATATTTTTCAGCAATTTTGCTATTTGCTTCATCATCCACATCAATTACAGAAAAAACAATTCTTCCTTCTGTAATTTCGTTTTTAAAATAGGTTTCCAATGTTTTACGAGCTGCTGCTTCTATAGCTTTACAAGTGGCACAACGATTGGTCAGGTGAAAATTCTGCACTAATAGAACGGCTTGTTTATCACTTAATTGCATGACTTTTTCAGGAATTGTACCGGTTAAATTTTCAGGAATTACACTTGTAACAGCAGTAGAATCTGTTGATTGAGCTTTGTTTTCCTGTTCGTTGTTCTTTGAATTGCAAGCTGAAATGAATATTATAGCTGCAAAGAATAAAATTTTAATTGTTTTCATAAAATATATTTATTTATTATTTTGATATGTTTTTGTTTTTTACGAAATGAAATATTTTCAGATTAATTCATTCTCTATTTATTTTAAAAATTCCCCCAAAAGCATTTTAGCTATCTCCCAATTAGTGCGGTTGATGCAATACTTTATTGAAGGTGGTTCAATTTCGCCCTGAATCAATCCCGCATACTTAAGTTCCTTTAAATGTTGCGATAAGGTAGAACGGGCAATAGGAATATCTCCTATCATTTCACCACTTGTACAGCAACTATTTAAGCCACTGAGTTTTTCTAAGATATAAACTCTGGCAGGATGGCTTAATGCTTTGGCAATTCGTGCAATTTGCTCTTGCTGAGCAGTAAATTTGGGTTTTGCAGCCATAATTTATTGATGCTTTGTAATAATTTCTTTAAGTTCTGTTACAGAAGGAACTCTTCCACTTAAAACTACTTTTCCGTTGATTACCAGGCCTGGTGTTTTCATAATTCCATATCCCATAATCTTCACAATGTCTTCAATTTTTTCAACTTTTGCTTCAATTTTCAATTCCTCCACAGCAATTAAAACGCCCTTTTCCAGGGTCTTACAATTGGCACATCCAGTACCTAATACTTTTATTTCCATTTTGATTAAACTATTTATATTTTTATATTTCGCAAATATACGAAATGAAGTTGAATAAAAAAGAAATTTTTAATTTTTGTATTTTTTTGTTACTACTGTTAATATTTTTAATTTTGCCGTAAATTATAGCTATCGATGGCAAAAAAGAATAAATTTAACTTCCATACAATATTAGTTTTTATAAAAAGAGGATTAATTTTCTTTTTCTCCTCTACCCTAATAGTTGTTCTGACATATATCTTTTTCAATCCACCATTAACACCATTAATGATGGTAAGAAATGCAGGTCAATTATTATCAGGAGAAAAAGTAGAATTGCAAAAAAAATGGATACCTATTGATTCTATTTCTCCTTTTCTCATACAAGCAGTTATAGCTTCTGAAGATAACAATTTTCAGAAACACTGGGGCTTTGATTTTGAAGCAATACAAAAAGCCAGCAAACTCAATGAAAAAGGAGGTAAAATGAGAGGTGCAAGTACAATTTCTCAGCAAACAGCAAAAAATGTATTTCTTTGGCCAGACCGTACTTGGGTGCGAAAAGGATTTGAGGTATATTTCACTGGAATGATAGAGCTTTGCTGGAGTAAAAAACGCATCATGGAAGTGTATTTGAATGTAATAGAAATGGGTGATGGCATTTATGGTGCAGAAATAGCAGCTAAAACTTTCTTTAATAAATCAGCCAAAAACCTAAACCGCAATGAAGCTGCATTGATTGCAGCAGTGTTACCCAATCCTCGCAAATGGCATCCCGATACGCCCACTCCTTATATCAAAAACAAACAACAAAAAATATTACAAGCAATGAATAAAGTTGGGAAAGTGATTTTGTGATTTGAAAATGGGAAAATAAGACTTGCCAAGTTGACATTTTGATTCAATTACTTCAAGCTCTTTATATATCCAAAGTAAATCCCAACCCAAAGGTTTCTTTAAACTGCACTTCAGCTTTATTTGAAATAATATTTCCATTTGAGTCCTTTTTTACAACTTTGGTATCATAATCATAAATAAGATTAGTATTAAGAATAGCAGACAAAAACTTATTAATTTTCATTTTCAGAATAACTTCCCAGTTTACATCTATGTATTCTGGTTTATTATAATAATCAGAAAATAATTCTAACTTATTATTAAGTTCCACATTCTTAATAACTTCCTTTTTAAAAACAAATTTCACATAAGAACCAATTCCTGCCTTTATTTTCTTACCTTTATCCACACCATAAGCACCTGCATCAGAGAGAGTTTTGTGAGTTACAAAAGTTGTTTTGCCTGTTAAAACTGAAAAAATAAAAATATAATGTTTGCGTTTGTATTCTAAACCAACAGAAGTAATTAAATAAGCCGGTGAAAAAAAATCAGAAACAACAGTTGAATCATTAGGATATTTAAACCCTTCTGAAAATTGACTTTTTAAATTAATAAGTGCATTGTAATTCCACTTATCCGAAGCTCTAAAAGCATAATTTGTATTAAATTCAAATTTATCATCCGTTTTAATAAACTTTTTTTCGCCTTGTTGCATAATACCATAAGTAGCTTCAAAAACATTATCCCAACGATTATTTTTATTGATATATTTTGCAACTATTTTAGTATTTGCAATTCCATTTAAGGAATTTTCGCCACCTTGAGACCAATACCTATATGAAGTTTGTGCAAATGTAAAAGTTGTTAAACTTTTTATTTTCCAATATTTCAGTGTGTCTTTTTGAGAAATTGAATCTTTATTGTCTTGAGCAAAACAATTACTAAATATGATAACAAAAAACAATAATATAAAAAGCCTTCTATCCATTGCAAATGATGTATTCTTTTATATCTATTTACTATTTCTAACTATTTTTGCTACAATAGGGTAGTGATCAGAATAATCTGCACTTTTAACTTCAAAGTCGTAAGCAGAGAAATCATTAGAATAAAGAATATAATCTATTCTGAAGGAAGGAAATTTACCATTATATGAGTTTCCAATCCCTTTACCACTTTCAACAAAAGCATCTTTTAAATTTTCAGAAATTATATGATAGGCATAAGAAGTAGGTGTATCGTTAAAATCACCACAAACGATAACTGGGTAAGGTGACTGACGAATATGTTCAGCAATACTTCTTGCCTGTGAAGCTCTTTTAATAAATGCATGTTTCAACTTTGCAAAAATCTTTCTAACACCTAATTTGAATTCAGTCTGCTCGCTCTGATTTCCAAAATCTTCATAAAACATTTCATCTTCCTTGCTGAGTCTGATAGATTCTAAATGAACATTGTAAATCCTGATTGTATCTGTTTCTTTTACAATATCCGAAAAAATACAAAGATTATCTGATTTCTCATTAAACTTTACTTTTCCTTTATTAATTATTGGATACTTTGAAAACATGACAATACCTGAAGAAAATCGTTTTTTGTTTTTGTTTAAAGAATAAACAATATTATAGTTTTTTGCATTTTGAAATTTTAAAATTGTATCTAAAGTTGTGAATTTCTCTAATTTATCACTTACAAATTCCTGAAAACAGAGAATATCAGATGAGTCCTCTCTTATAACATTAAAAATATCATTACGATTTTTGAGTATTTCTTTATCATTTTTTGCAGGTTTAAAAATATTAAATAGCCTTACATTATATGATAATACTTTTATTGACTCACTGTCCTTTTTCAAATGCTTAGATGAAAATTGAATAGTTTTATTTATATAATTAAACCCAAATAAAATTATTATTAACGACAAAAATAGTCCCTTCTTGAATAGAATTAGCCAAAAGAGAAAAAAAAGTAAATTAATTAAAAGGAGAAAAGGATAAGCAAGTCCAAAAAATGCAATCAGCCAAAATTTATCAGGACTAATATAAACTGCTAAATATGAAACCAATAAACTAATTGCAAAAATAATATTAACAAAAAAAGCAATTTTTGTAAAAATTGAGTGATTAGATTTTTTTGCCATTTTATACTAATTATATTTTATATCTTCTTTATTTTGAAGACTTAAAAAGAAATTCTTTTTCTTCTTTGGTCAATGTTTCGTAACCCGATTTTGAAATTTTATCTAAAATAATATCGATATATTTTTGTTTTTCAGCCTTTTGTCTGTTAAACTCTTCATCTGAAACAGGACGTGTAGGATTTTCGTTTTTATAAAATCTCATCTTTGGTTTACGATGGAAAAATTTTTCAAATGCAAAATCAGGTAATTTAATGTATTTATATTTAAGATTTAAAGCCATCAGAACTCCATAAAATGCACCGCCTAAATGTGCAATATGACCGCCTGGATTTCCTTTTTCAATACTTACAAAATCGAGTAGCAATAAAAAAATGGCAATATATTTTAGTTTAACATTCCCTAAAAACATTAATTGCACTACTAAATCAGGCTTAAAAGTGGCTACAGCAATTACAATAGCAATAACGGATGCTGAAGCACCTAACGCAAATGAATTCGAAACCAATTGATTAAATACAGGAAAGATGTTATAAGCTGCCATAAAAAATATCCCACCGAATAAACCTCCTAAAAGATAGGTTTGCAATAGTTTCTTACTCCCTATATATTGCGTAAATAAAAAACCACCAAAGAACAACATTAACATATTGAATAGGATATGGAAGAAATCCTGATGCAGAAACATGTATGTAATAATAGTCCATGGACGAGTTAGCAAAGTCGTAAAACTTGAGGGAAGAGCAAGCCAATCAATAACGTTCGTCGAAATTTCAAGTTGAAGTAAGAAAGAAAATAATGATAGAAAAGCAATAAACAGCCACACCAATATATTGATCTTAATAAGCTGAACCAAAATGGTTTTCTGTTTAATAAAATATTTAAACTGATCTAAAGGCGTACTTGTCATTAGTTATAATAATTATGATGGGTATTGTTTTTTTTCCAGTATAAAATTAAAATAATACCAAAAAGCATGCCACCTAAATGTGCAAAATGTGCCACATTACTTTGTGTATTTGTAACTCCAAAATACAATTCAATAGCACCATAAATAATTACAAACCACTTAGCTTTGATTGGAAATAAAAAGTAAATATACAATAGCTGATTAGGGAAAATCATTCCAAATGCCAATAAAATACCAAAAACAGCACCAGATGCACCAACTGTCGTAGAATTCAACTCAAGATTAAAAGCTCCTGAAGAACCAATATAATTCTGGTTTTGATTCAAATACATCAAACCATTATTAAAAACCTCTTGTATTTGATCGGGAGTAAGTTGAGATTTATAATAAGAGTAACTAATAAAGACAACAATAGTTTGAATAATTGCTGCTCCAATACCGGTAACCAGATAATAAAACAGGAATTTTTTTGCGCCCCAATAGTTTTCCAACGTATAGCCAAACATCCACAAAGCAAACATATTGAATAAAATATGTTCTACCCCACCATGCATAAACATATAAGTAATGTATTGCCAAGGTCGAAATAAATCTGATTCAAAGAAGTGTAACCCCAAATATTTAGCAATATCAATATGATAAACACTATCGAAAGTAATAGTTGCTAAAAAAAACAATCCATTGATTATCAACAAATTTTTGACAACTGGCGGTAAAAAATTAAATCCTCTAGGGCGAAATTGTTCTATTGTCATTTTTCTAAATTATTTGAATTTTTCTGTTAACTCATCTAAAGTGATGGAAATCAATATTTTTTTTCCTGATGGTGATTGATAAGGCAATTTACATGCAAAAAGTTTGTCGATAAGATTTTGCATTTCCTCTTGCAGCAACATTTTACCGGGTTTTATTGCCATATTTCTTGCCATTGATAAAGCTAAGTTAATTTTTTTATCAACTTTTAAACTCATTAGATTTTTCTTAAAATTTTCCAACATTCCTTCTATCACATCCTTAACGTTTTCATCAACCATGTTCACTGGTATTCCATTTACTATAAAAGTGTTTAAACCAAACTCATTAACATCAAAACCTAATAATGTCATTTCATTTTTCAATTCTTTAAGCAATTCGCTATCAGAAGGACTAAAAACAAAAGTTTGAGGAAAAAGTTGTTGTTGTGAAGCAGCATTATGATTGTCTATACTTTCCACAAACTGTTCAAACAAAATACGCTCATGGGCACTTTGTTGGTCAATAATTATCAAACCCGATTTGATAGAAGTTACAATATAGCGATTTTGAAATTGAAAAAATGAATAGTTAAGCAAATTAGAAGTAGTTGCATTTAACTCATCATCAAAAGATTGTTGTTTTTCCTCAGTTGTAATTGTGAACGATGGAGTCTTCGTTTCCTTAAACATTTTCTCCCAATTTTGCAAATTACGTTGTTCTCTTTCAGTAGGTTTAGGTGGAGAATAGTTTCTTTTATTTTTATCGTCAAAAGGATTGAAATCGGGATTAATCTTAATAGAAGGTTGCTTAACATCGTAATCTTTAGGTGGTGGCATCAGGTTTAAGCTATGTTCTATATCAAAATCTATAGTTGGTGAGATATTAAACTTTCCAATACTTTGCTTTACTGCTGAGCGAAGCAATGCATAAATTGTTTTTTCGTCCTGAAACTTTATTTCTGTTTTTGTTGGATGAATATTAATGTCAATTTCTTTGGGATCGATTTCAAAATTGATAAAGTAGGATGGGAAAGCCTTTTCTGGCAATAATTCCTGAAAAGCATTATCAACTGCATGATGCAGGTATGGATGTTTGAAAAATCTTTTATTTACAAAGAAATATTGTTCGCCACGTGTTTTTTTTGCAAATTCTGGTTTACCGATAAAACCACTAAATTTAGCAATATTTGTTTCTTGTTCAACAGGAATTAATTTTTCGGCATAAGCCTTCCCGAAAATATTTACAATACGCTGTTTCTGATTAGATTTCTCTAATTGATAAATCAGCTTTCCATTATGATGATAGGTAAATGCTATGTTTGGGTTGATTAAAGCGATTCTGTGCAACTCTTCTAAAATATGATTAGCTTCTAAAACATCGGATTTCAGAAAATTACGTCGTGCAGGTACATTAAAAAAAAGATTCTTAACAGAAATTGAAGTCCCTCCTGTATATTGACAAGCATTTTGACTTTTTACTTCGCTACCTTCAATAATTATTTGTGTTCCTAAGCTTGCATCGTGCAATTTTGTCTTTAGTTCTACATGTGCAATAGCAGCTATAGAAGCCAAGGCTTCACCTCTAAAACCCATAGTACGAATGCAAAACAAATCATTAGCATGAGTAATTTTAGAAGTAGCATGACGCTCAAAACTTAAACGAGCATCTGTATCAGACATTCCACTGCCATTATCAATTACTTGGATCAAGGTTTTTCCAGCATCTTTAACAATAAGTTGAATGAGAGTCCCTCCCGAATCTAAAGCATTTTCAAGTAATTCTTTTACAGCAGAAGCCGGACGTTGAATTACTTCACCAGCAGCAATTTGATTAGCTACAGCATCTGGGAGTAAATGGATTATATCTGACATTAAGTTATTGAATTATTGATTGAGTTATTAAATTCATAAAAGAATAAAAATATGTAAACTAACTTATTTTAAAATTTTTGTATGAATGAGTTCATATAATAAAAAGGCTATTATGATAAGAAATTGATTAACCAGATTCACTACTAATAACTTAATAACGTTATAACTATGAACGTTTATCCGAAAATAAAATACAATAATAGTATAGCTATTGCCAAATATATTAATAAATTTCTCGAATTGAGAAAACCTCTCGCTTGGCTACCTTTATGTCTCCCAATTGCCCATTTATCGTTCATTTCAGTTTTAAGTCTTGCTTTCATCTGATCTGTTTCATTATTTTCATTACTTACAAAGGAAATATTTTCAGCATCTTTTTGTGGATCATAATACAAAGGCTTATAATTAAATGCTTTTGCTTTTGGTAACTTAAAAAAAGAAAGTCTCATGGTAATTAATTATTTTTTACAAAATTAGCATTTTTTTACTTTTTCACAAAATATTCAACGTGGTTTAGGTTGACTATAGTATGTAAAACCGGTTTTTAATGGATAAAAAACAAAAAAGGCTGACAAAAGCCAGCCTTTTAAAATTATGATAATAAAAATTAAGCTTTTGCAAAGATAGAAAATTTGTTTTTTGCAAAATACAATGCTCCAAAAAACAAAGTATTATAAGCAAGTGTTCCAAATAATTCATTTCTAAAAAATGGAATGGCTGCTTCGTAACATAATCCTAAGCCAGCAAGTGTGGTTGGATAAGCAAATCTTGCACTAAACCAAACTGCAAAGTTAGTTAATATAAAAAATATCACTGATGAAGCTATGGAAGCTGCTACTGTTGTAATAGCAGAAGTCTTTTTGCGAAGCAAAATACCTAAGCCCACTGTTAATACAAAACTAATATAAACAGCATACATTTCTGGATAAAAACCCAAAAACAAATCACTTATAAATAAAGCTAATAATGGTAGTAAAATTGCTAAATATTTTCGGTTAACATAAGTTCCACCAAATAAGGCAATGGCTGCTACAGGCGTAACATTTGGTAAATGAGGCAGTAAACGAGAAAAAGCAGCTACAAATACTACAGATATTACAAATACAAATCTTGGTGTTAATATTTTCTTCATTATGTTTTAGGTTTTAATTGCGCGAACAAAATTATAAAATCATTTGAAATAATAGAGATATTTTTTAAAAAAACTATAATTAACATAAATAATTTACTGAATTTCTATAATTTGACATTGATTTTAATTACTTAATTTTAATATTATGAAAAACTCTAATAGATATATTAATTTGCCTCTCATACCTAACTCAATATGTTTTATAAAGTAAATAATATTTATCATCTATATTTGTAATAAAAAGAAAAATATTACAAAATTGTTATTAATTATTTGCAACATACAGAATTAAAATATATTAGCAGTTTTATTGTATGTGCATTAAAAATATAATCTGTATAAATTCATATTACTTAAATATTTATTTTTGATATAAATTTTAATAAACTTCAGAAAAGTTTTTAATGAACTCCAAATCAACTTTTATCCTTTCTCTAATACTATTTTTA
Organism: uncultured Bacteroides sp.; assembly: GCA_964618755.1. GTDB lineage: Bacteria > Bacteroidota > Bacteroidia > Bacteroidales > JACABE01 > JACABE01. The sequence goes on from CAZUCB010000034.1 coordinate 9,902, forward strand.
TCCCAACTTAGCTTTGCTCAGGAGAAATTATATACTCCCACTTTACATGAATTAGATTCAATTCTTAAAACTAATTGTAATTTAATGAAGCGAATCAATGTCAACGATATAGACATGTTAATGGTGAACGATTGCCAGTTAAATGAAATAGAGGCTACCCTTGAATATCTTAAATATGTAAATATTGCCAGTCAAATTGATTTTAAGAAAAGGGAAGAAATAGCAATTTATGAATACTTTACCGAAACAATTACCCAAATAGCTCAGCTTAGGGTAGTTTTAAATCAATACATGAGTAATTTAGATTTTTGGTATTATAAAAAAGCTATGGATTTTTTAGCAAAAAACGACTCCTCTAGTGCCTCAGAAAAATTTGAGAAATCGCTATTATTAAATCCTTTTTATATCCCATCTTTGTATCAAAAGGCAATGTTTTATTTAAAGAATTCTCAAACAAATTTGGCTGCAAAAATTGCTCAATTTGTTGCAATAAATTTATATCCAAGCGATAATGATTTGTTACTGATTAAGGCAATGAATGAACAAATCAGCAAACAATTTAAAAATAGAGGCGAAAAAATGCTTGTTGATGAATATTGTAATGAATCGTTGGAAATATTTATGCAAGCTGATTCATTTTGCAGCTATTATAAATCTGCTGATTGTGAATATTTCAAACAGGGAATTATTCAGTCAAAATTTGGATTATATCGGTCCTATTTGCGTGTAGCAAATCAAGCAATGGATGCCCATAAATATTCAATAGCTGAATCATTTGTTATGAAAGCCAAAGAATATGCAAATATTAATAAAAGCATTTTTACTCCTAATGATGAAGCTAACAAATTAATGAAAAATATTGCAGCAAAATACATTGATCTCGGAATGTATTATAAAAGCAATGCCGATTACACCCAATCAAATTATTACTTTGACAAAGCAAAATCTATATGCAGTATATTCAGTGACAAGGAATACGAAACAATGCTGTTGAAAAAAGAACAAGAAGTTGTTGCTGTTGAAACTACGACTATTGAACCTAATAAAAAAATTCAATCAATAAATAACCAGCTGATTGTAAAAAACAAACTAACTAAAAAAAGCAAAAAAAAGAAAAGTCATAAAAAAACCAAGAAAGTCAAGATCAAAACAAAAACAAAGAAAGTTGGAGTAAAAGAAAATAATTCAAATTTAATTGCAAAACGAAATACTAAAAATAGAAATTATAGTATTTATTGCTCATTAATCGAAATGGGTGACGAATTTTCTAATGCTTTTAAATATGAACAAGCACTGGAAAAATATCAAGCGGCAAAAGAAATTGAAAAAACTGCATTGACGAAGGAAAATTTAGTATTAGATTCTCTTATCAATGCAACTGCCTTTAATATTATCCGTTTGCAATTAGAAACAGCAAGTTTTTTTATATGGGCAAACGAATTGGGAAAAGCCGATTCAGCTTATCAATTTGGTGTTTTGCTTCAACAAAAATATCATTTAGAAAACGATCAAGCCTCCATTGCTTCTCTAAACTCTTACCGTAATAAGATTTCTCAAAAAATGTGTCAGAACACACAGGATGAAATTGAACAACTAAATTCAAAAGCGATAAATTATATTACTCTTAAAGATTTTGCCAAAGCTCAGCGTTTAGTTGATGATGCTAATACTTTGGCAAATAATAAAAATAATTGCGAATTGACTACTTTAAATACCCAAAAGCTTTCGCATTTTATAAAGCCAATTACAGATTATTTTAATTTAAAAGAAATTGCAAAAGAAGCATTTTCAAAATCAGATTACAAAATGTTTACCGAAAATCATTATAATGCTGATAAAATATACATAAAAGCTAAGTTAGATACAATTGGCATTCCAAACAATAATATTATTGCCTATTTGAATTATCAATCTAATGAACAGTTTATATTATTTGCTGCTAATTATTTTATTGAATTTTATGATTTTGAGAATTGCTTGGCTTCACTGGAATTATTAAAGAACAACGGTTTTGAAGCAAATAAAGCAAAAGCTATTCAAATTAAATTAGCACAAAAGCAAACAGTTACAGACAAAGCACAACAATCTGATTTTGATGCTAATAAAAATATTATTAAATATACTAATAATGATAAATGGTTCAGATTTTTTAATGAAGAATATAAGAAAAAATAATCATTAGTTACTCAGATTACTTATGAGTTGTATGAGATGGATATAGACTTTTTCGTAAAATTCATTAACTACAAATTTATTTCTTAAAACTTTTTGCTATTTTTGAAAGTATGTTCTTATTTTTACAAAATTATTTAAAGCTATGATTGCATTCCCAAATTGCAAAATAAACTTAGGTTTATATATTGAAAATAAGCGTAGTGATGGATTTCACAACATTAAAACAGTATTTTATCCTATTGAGTTAACAGATGTATTAGAGATTATTGAATCTGATACTTCTCATTTCGTAATGAGCATGAGTGGCATTCCTGTAAATGGGGATTTTCGTTCAAATTTGTGTTATAAAGCTTATTCTTTACTTAAGAATGACTTTAGTTTACCTGCCATTAAAATTCATTTACATAAAGCAATACCTCATGGTGCAGGCTTAGGTGGTGGTTCTTCTGATGCAGCTTTTACTATTAAAATGCTGAATAATATATTCAACCTAAATTTGAATAATAAGCAAATGCAGCAGTATGCAAGCAAATTAGGCAGTGATTGTACTTTTTTTATTGAAAACAAAACGGTTATAGCCAAAGAAAAAGGCGATGTATTTGAAAATATTGAAATTTCTTTAAACGATTATCACATCATAATTGCAAAACCTAACATTGGTGTGAGTACACCAGATGCTTATAAATGGATAAAACCCCGAAATGAAGAGATTGATATAATGTCTATTATAAAGCAACCAATAGAACATTGGAAAGAAAACTTAATCAATGATTTTGAAAAAAGTGTTTTTAAAAAATATCCAATAATAGCTTCCTATAAAGAAACACTTTATAATAACGGAGCTATTTATGCTGCTATGAGTGGAAGTGGTGCTGCCGTTTATGGAATTTTTAAAGAAATACCCCAAAATTTAAGACTTCCTGATGGGAGTTTCAGCTGGGAAAAATAAATGTATCTGTAATTCTATTCTAAAAATCTTTTAGCAAAAGTTTCCTTATTTCTGATTTACTTTTGGTAGTATCTGCTTTTAAAATAATTGTAATAAAAAAAATGCCATTAAAACCGTAATAATTATTGAAAAAAATAGAATCCCAATTTTTTTATACAAATCTTTTTTTCGCTCATGAATAACTTTGATATGGATTTTTAAGAATTCTTCATCTGAAAGATTTTTTACATCAATTTCTAAGCCATGTTTAACTAAAATAAATTCCTGTATTTTATCATGATATTTTTCTCTTTTAAGAAGAGCTCTATTTTCATTTATTTTGGAATTCATGTCAAGCATAAATCCACCACCACCAGCCATAAAGTAATATATTGTTTAAAAATCCTTCAACAAAAGTTTCCTTATTTCAGATTTACTTTTGGTAGTGTCTGCTTTGTATAAATCATACATTGCTCTTTCCCAATCGCCATACATGGCATTTGGCAATACAATAAATCGTTTTCCAAATTCGTTTCGGAGTTCAGTGGTTTTTGCATCACGTGTTTCGAGAGAAGTTTTATCGAAAACAGCTGAAAAATCAGTTAGATTATCGCCAGCCAATAAAACGATACGGTATTTTTCCATGATTTTTAATCGGCGATTTTCTTTTGATGATTCATTCTTTTTAGGGATTAAATGAAAAGTATCTGCCATTGGAAACTTTTCGTCTTTTAAGTTTTTAAGAGTTACTGCCGTTTCACTTTCCATGCGATTGGTTATATAAAACACGGCAACTCCTTTGTTGGCTGCATAATTCAGAAATTCAGCAGCACCTGGCAAAGTTTTTGCTTTTGCCAGAGAAGTCCAAACGTACCAATCTTCAGGATATTTAGCATTTTGAGTAATCATTTTGGCTTCAAAAGGACTATTATCCAAAATAGTTTCATCAATATCAACTACAATTGCACGTTTTCCTTTGAGTTTTTTATTTGCCAAATCTTTATCAAGCATCATTTTTGCAATATTAAAAGCTTGATAATACAGAGCTTTGCATTCTGCAGCTTGTTGATGATACAATACTGCCATTGTCAAGTAGTCGTTGTTTGAACTTGGCTTTTGTTTGATATCCTGTGCATTAATTTCAACAGAAAATGAAGTTAATAAAGTAATGCCTGTAATTATTATAATAAGAAGTTTATTTATTATACGCATATTTTAAAAAGTATTAAATAAAAAAGGAGTTGTAAAAACAACTCCTCAAAAATACAAAGATTATTTATCTTAATGGATATTTTTTAAAAATTTCGTCAGATTTCATAATAATATCTACATATTGAGCCCTTCTATAAGCATAAGGATCTTTCAAATTTTTACGTGATACTCTTCCTTTGAAATCATTGACTTCTTTGTAACCTTTGGCATCCATCCATGTTTCAATTTCATTAAGCATAACAGAAATATGATCAATACCATTCTTATAAATGGTACTAACAACTTGTGTGCAATCAGCACCAGCAAGCAACATCTTTATGACATCCTTTCCTGTGAATATACCAGTATTGCTACAAACATATCCTCTAAAATTATCATATAACAAACCTGCATATCGAAGTGGTAAACGGTTGTCTTCTTCGTTGCTAAGGTGATAAGGGAAATGTAAAACTTCCTTATCAACATCAATATCTGGTTGATACAATCGATTAAAAAGAACAAACCCATCAGCACCTTCATCATACATTCTTGATACAATATTTAAAACATTCGAGTAAAATGGACTCAATTTTACACTTATCGGAATATTGATAGTTTTTTTTACATTGGCTATAATGTCTAACTGCTCATTAACAATATACTTACAATCTTTATCTGCTTCTTTAGGTGTTGCATATAAGTTAAGTTCAATTGCATCAACACCAGTTTCAGCAATAAGTTTGGCATAATCAACCCAAGTGTCTTTTTGTAAAGCATTTAAACTGGCAATAATCGGTATTTTGACATTGGCTTTAGCTTTCCGAAGTTTTTCAAGATGTTCATCTGCTCCTGCATGTTCTATTGAAGGAAATAAAGAAGTCATTTCTGCACTTCGATTTTCATACTCTCTTAAGTTTTCATCCAATTGAAGACTTTCAAGTTGAATTTGTTCTTCAAAAAGTGATTTGTAAACAATAGCAGAAGCTCCAGCATCTTCTAATCGCTTAAGATTATCAATATTGTCAACAATATTTGATGCTCCAATAATAATTGGATTTTTTAATTCTAAACCTAAATATTTAACAGATAAATTTGCCATTTTAAAATCTCCTATTCGTTTTATAATAATTTATTTCTTCATTAAACAATCTAAATAAAAAAAAGATGAAAAATTTGTATAAAAAAAGTGATTTTTTAATTATTATACAATTAAAACTCAACATATATTAACTAAATATCAGATTTTTAATCTGTAAAATTATTATTATAATACTACATCTTATAACATTAAATAAAAACAGTATTCACTTCTAACAATAATTTTATTTAAAAAACAATTGGATATCTAATATCTATCAATACAATTTAAATCGCCAAAAGCAATTTTTAATCTTTCAACTGTTGTCTTTTCTCCATCTCTTAACCATGCACGTGGGTCGTAAAATTTTTTGTTAGGTTTATCTTCACCATCTGGGTTTCCGATTTGACCTTGCAGATAAGCTTCATTTTTTTTGTAATATTTTAGTACTCCTTCCCAGTAAGCCCATTGGGTATCGGTGTCTATATTCATTTTAATAACGCCATAACCTATTGCTTCACGTATTTTTTCGGGTTCTGATCCAGAGCCACCATGAAATACAAAATTTACAGGATTAATCGCAGTATTGTATTTTTGCTGAATATATACTTGAGAATTATGCAAAATAACAGGTTCTAATTTAACATTACCTGGTTTATATACTCCATGTACATTGCCAAAAGAGGCTGCAATAGTAAAACGGTTGCTTATTTTGCTCAATTCTTCATAAGCATAAGCTACATCTTCAGGTTGAGTATAAAGCTTAGCATTGTCAACATGAGTATTGTCAACTCCATCTTCTTCTCCACCGGTGATACCCAATTCTATTTCCAATGTCATTCCCATTTTGCTCATGCGAGTCAGGTATTTTTTGCAAATCTCGATATTTTCTTCCAAGGTTTCTTCAGATAAATCGAGCATGTGAGAACTAAATAAAGGTTTGCCGTGAAGTTTAAAGAACTTCTCACCTGCATCCAACAAACCATCTATCCAGGGTAATAATTTTTTAGCAGCATGGTCGGTATGCAAAATAACAGGTATTCCATAATATTCGGCCATTTGATGAACATGCATTGCACCTGAAACTGTACCCGCTACTGCTGCTTTTTCTTCAGAGTTTGACAGTGCTTTTCCGGCGTAAAAAATTCCACCACCATTAGAAAACTGAATCATAATAGGCGAATTAACTACTTTTGCAGCTTCCATTACTGCATTCACAGAGTTAGTACCAACTACATTTACAGCTGGTATTGCAAATTTCTCTTGTTTGGCGATGCGAAAAATTTCTTGCAAATCATCACCTGTTACTACACCAGGAGCTACTTTATTACTTATTTTCTCTGACATAAATTATTATATTAAAAGTTTGTATATTTATTTCATTACTCATTTTCTGATTAACAAAATTACTAAAAAAAATAATGTAATTCTAAAAAAATAGTTTTTTGAATTACATTATTTAATCAATCGAAAATAACTTAATATTTGAATACCTGCTTATTACAATAACAAACATTAAAAATTAAAACTGAAAAAATGATATCAAGATTTAAAACTTAATATTTTATCTTTTTTACTTTAAGGTTTAATCATTACTTTTGTAAAAAAATAATTTACCAATGTAGAGATAATACATTATCACTAAAATTTAAGGAGGGCGCAATATGATAGACACTATCGAATCAGGTAAATTGAAATGGTACCACATTCTCAATCCTTCAGAAGACGACCTTAATTACCTTAAAGATAATTTCCACTTTCATCCACTTGATATTGAAGACTGCCGGAGTATTAACCAACGTCCGAAAATAGATATTTACGACGATTATTATTTTATGATATTACATTTTCCATATCTTGACAAAGCTAATAAATTTGTTAGAACCAAGGAAGTGAAAATATTTTGGGGCAAAGATTATATTATTTCTATTGGAAAATCTCATTGGGTAATCAAAAACTTATTTAATTCTTTTAAAGAGAATGCAGTAAAACACGATGAAAACAT
>CAZUCB010000034.1:17378-21723 GCA_964618755.1 uncultured Bacteroides sp.
GGTTTATCAAAAACTTTTGATTCATTACAAACCAATCGTATTAATGAAATTATGAAGATACTTACCTTCTTTTCTTCGATAATGCTTCCACTTACCATGATTACAGGTATGTATGGAATGAATATAGGATTGCCCTTTCAGGGACATCCTTACGCTTTTTGGATGGTATTTGGGTTTATGGGGTTAATCGTAATTTCACTCGTAATTTATTTTAAAAGAAAAGGGTGGATGTAAGTTTATCAATTAATATTATTTTTTAAAATTATTTCTGCTTACCATCTACCCTTCCTGCTTTGTGAAAGTATTTTTTATAATAATTCTCATCCAAATTATTAATCATCACTCCTTTTGAAGTTGTGGAATGTACAAAATGTCCTTTGCTGATATAAATGCCTACATGCGAAACTTTTACGTCTTCAATTTTAAAAAATACCAAATCACCTTGCTGTAAAGCATCTTTTTCAATGGTTTTTGATTGCAATTGCATATCCTCAGATTTACGAGGAAGAGAGATTCCGTATACATCTTTGTAAAAAACACTGACAAAACATGAACAATCAGTACCCTCCATGGTGCAGCCTCCATATTTGTATGGAACACCTAACCATGCATTTACTATTTCAACAAATTTTTTTTCTTCGGATCCCTCCAAATCATATCCTAATTTTTGAGAATAGATTTTATAAAATTCCGAACTTGATTTATGAGTTAAATGTTCTTGTTTATGTAGTTTAGAAGTTGACTTGCAGGCTGTAAATACAGCAATAATAAGGATAAAAAGAATAATTTTTACACTGGAATTCATATTATTATGAATGCTGAATATTAGGATGAAACATACGTGAAAGTAATTTGTCAATTAAAAACAAACCTACTAACGCAAAAATTACAATGCTTATTATTGGTTGCATTTTTAATAATAATGATATGCTATTAAATGCACTTATATAAGGATTGAAAAACTTATGTAACGACTCAATTTGTGTATGTCCGATAAAAGAAGGGAAAAAGATAGTTGAAATAATTAATAATGCAACAGCAAGCAACGAAATAAGCCAATACCTATAACGAACAAAAAAAGAAGAATGCTCTGTATTTACAACTTCAGGTTGTTGAATAAAAGACATTATACGTTGAGTGAAACCATCAGAAGTTTCTTCCATAGGCAATTGGCTGAGTAATTTAGCCAATAATGGGTCTTTATCTTGTGTATTGTTCATATTAATGTATTAACCTCATTACTTAATAATAGTTTAAGTTCATCATACAATTTTTTGCGGCTGCGATGCAATTTTACTTTTACATTTGCCTCGCTTAAGCCTGTAATCTCGCTCACTTCCTCCACAGAACTTTCGTTTAGGTAAAATAAGGTAACAATTGTACTATCTTCTTCTGTAAGTTTTACCAAAGCTAAATTGATGTATTTCGTTTGTTCTTCTGCTTTCAGATAGGTCAATCCGTTACTTATTTCACCAGCGGTAAAATTATCAATTATTTCTTCATCTAGCGTATGTTGATCGATAGTTTTTTTGCGAATTTTTGAAATAGCTTGATTATAAACTATTCTGAACAACCATGTAGTAAACTTTGATTTGCCTTCAAAATCTTTGATTGAATAATAAACTTTTAAAAATGCATCTTGTATAACTTCTTCAGCGTCTTCTCTGTTGTGAGTAATTCGTAAAGCCACATTAAATGCCATGGTCTTATGCTTGTTGATAAGCATAGCATAAGCATTCGTATTGCCTTGTTTTATTTGCTCCAAATAAAAGTTATCGTCCTTATATGCCATTTTGAACTTTGACGCTAATATAATAATTTAGGTTACAAAGGTAGTTAATACCTGAGGTGAATAAAACTATAATGGATGAAACATGTTTTTTTATATCTAAAGCACTGAAAAAACTTGTTGAAATGAGTATTTGTTATTAATTAATTGTTATTAGTTAATAGTTAATGGTTTTTACATTCCTATTTGCTGCCTATTTACTTTAACCTTTAGCCTTTTCACTTTAACCTTGATTATTTTTGTAACCTATTTTCCGAAGCTTGCGTCATAATTAAAAACAATTAAAACTTTAAAAACATGGAAGACATTTTTGTTCCGATTAGTATTTTTGCAATGGTTTTTGGAATTGTTTATCTTGGAATTCGCAAAAAAGAACGCATGGAGCTAATAAGAAGAGGCTTAGATGGTGATTATTTTGACAAAAACAAAACTCCGAATAAGGCTTTGAATCTTAAATATGGATTGCTTTCTATTTCAATTGGTGCAGGAATTTTAATAGCACGAGCATTGGAATATTATGGCTGTATGCATGAAGAAGGTTATTTTGCTATGATTTTTCTATTAGGAGGAATTAGTTTGGTGGTTTATTATTTTCTGGAAAAAAAATTATAAGCAAACTCAAACTAAAAGACCTAAGTTTATGAAAAACTTAGGTCTTTTTAGTTACTCAAGATTCTTATTTCAATTTTCCTAAAGCTTCTTTAATACGCTTAACAGCTTCTATTAAGTTTTCATTGGAAGTGGCATACGAAAACCTTACACAGTTAGGATCGCCGAAGGCAGCTCCTGAAACCAAAGCTACAAATACGGTGTTCAACAAATACATACATAAATCTTCACCACCATTGATTACATTTCCTTCGTAAGATTTACCATAATAATAAGATACATCAGGAAATACATAGAAAGCACCTTGTGGCTGATTGGTTTTTATACCAGGGATGTCCTTTAATAAGGATATCAATAAATCTCTTCTTTCGCGGAAAGCAGCCAACATGTTCTTTACATCAGCTGATTCTTTAGGATTGCATTCCATTGCTCTTAAAGTTGCTCGTTGCGCAATTGAACTAGGTGCAGATGTAATTTGTCCTTGAAGTTTATCGCAAGCTTTGGCAATAAAAGTGGGTGCAGCCAGATAGCCGATTCTCCAACCGGTCATGGCAAAACCTTTGGAAACACCGTTCACTGTAATTACTTTATCTCTTATGAAATCAAACTGAGCAATACTTTCGTGTTTGCCACCAAAATTGATGAGTTCGTAAATTTCGTCAGCTAAGATGTAAATGTTGGGATGTTTTGCAATTACTTCGGCAATTGATTTTAATTCTTCTCTGGTATAAACAGAACCTGTAGGGTTACAAGGACTGCTGAACATGAAAAGCTTGGTTTTAGGTGTTATGGCAGCTTCTACTTGCTGAGCCGTAATTTTAAAATCCTGTTCGATGGGTGCATTGATATATACCGCTTTTGCTTCGGCTAATTTGATGATTTCTTTATATGAAACCCAATAAGGTGCAGGAATAATTACCTCATCACCAGGATTAACAAGACTTAACACCACATTTGCTAAGGATTGTTTGGCACCGTTTGAAACTACAATTTGCTCAGGTTTGAAATCTAAATCGTTATCTCTTTTTAATTTGCGACAAATTGCCTGACGCAAGTCCATGTAGCCGGAAACAGGTGTGTAATGTGAAAAGTTATCGTCAATTGCATTTTTAGCAAACGTTTTAATTTCCATAGGCGTATCGAAATCGGGTTCGCCGATGCTTAAATTAATTACATTGTGCCCTAACGCTTGTAATTCTCTGCTTTTCTGTGTCATTGCTAATGTTTCCGACTCAGCAAGGCTATTGATCCTGTTTGATAAAATATTCATGTTAAAAGGTTTTTCAATTTTGAGACAAAATTAGAAAAAAATATATTCTTTACGCTTAATTTTGAAATTAATTTGTTATCAGATTAACAATGATAATTGCAGATAGTGCATTTTGCATTAAAAAGCTTGTTAAAGACACTTAGAAATTTATTTTTTATGCTCTAATTGGAACTCGGATAACGCAGATAAGTTCCGTAAACGCGGATTTAAACTGATTATAAAAAAATTTACTAAACCGCTAAGCGGTTATCTAACTAACATCTTTTATTAAACTTATCGTTATGACCGCTAAGCGGTTATTGTTCATTGTTTTTTACAAAATTTGATTCATACATATTAATCCATTCCTGAGCAGTAATTTTGCTTGCCAGTTCCCCTATCAGTTGGTAGGGTATCTGATCCATTTTTTTAAAGCGGATACAGCTTTTGCCCATATCTAATTTGGCTTTGCAATGCTTAGGATATTCGGCCAGAAACCAATCCATCAATTGAGTGCTGGCATATATGCCCATGTGGTATATGGCGATAAAGTTTTTTTGCGAAGCAATATTAATAAATGGCAGCGGTAATTTGGGATTGCAATGATAACCTTTGGGATACAATGCATATGGCAGCACATAGCCTATCATGCCATAGCTGATACATTCCTCAAAACCTTGGGGGATATTATTGCGTAT
>CAZUCB010000035.1:0-7066 GCA_964618755.1 uncultured Bacteroides sp.
TTAACAGGTTTAGCAATTTCTCAAACCTGTCAGGTTTTTAAAACCTGACAGGTTTAGCAAAAAATATGTAACTATCCGATAAGCGGTTTAGAACCGCTCATCGGATAAAACCAAGCAAGCATCTACAAATAATATATACATTCTGATAAAAACTACCCAATACTCTTGGGTAGCTATCCGAAAATGTTTTTACTCATACTTAACACTGATAAGTGGCTATAAGAAAAGAATTATTCATCTTATTCTGAAGGTATCCGTATGATCAGCATTCTTAGTTTTTACGATTATAATTAATTAATGATCATGCCCACCTTTTTGGCAACATTTAGGTAGTTTATGATAAGCAACTTCATCGGCTTTTACGTCATCTGCATCATAGCCAACTTTGCTAATAGCCAATCTGATTTTGTCAGCTGTTGTTTTGGCAGGATTGTAAACCACCGTAACTTCCTTGTTTTTTACATCCAAATTAGATGATTTTACACCTTTTTCGAAATAGAGTGCTTTTTCAATCGTTTCTTTGCAGGTATTACATTGCGATGAAACCTTGATTTTTATTTCCTCAGTTTTTTTTACTTCTTTTTTTTCCTGAGCATTTATTGTGTTTGCAAATATTGCAAAGCACAAAATGATTAAAATTGAGATTCTTTTCATTTTTATAAGTATTTTATATTTATTTATTAATTAACGGTCCATCTGATACCTCCATAAAACATTCTGCCCATTATGGGACCCCAAATCATAGATGCATCAAATGCATTACTAAATGGTTTTGAAGCTCCCATTATAGGATCATGTTGCATATAATCTGCTATATTTTCGCTTCCTACATAAACATCAAAATTCCTGAATTTTCTAGTTATTTGACCAAGTACAAAGGCATAAGCAGGCGAATAGTTGTCGTAAACCGGAGCAGCTGGAGCCATATTCATATTGGGTAATCTGCTTTTACCATTCAGTTGCAGGGTAAAATCAAAAATCCATTTATCGTATTTTGTAGCATACGACATGGTTAACAAACCTTTATATTTACTTATATAGGGTTTTTCCATTGTTCCGTTCAGATAATCTACCTTAACATCATTCATACGAGCAGCTATACCAACATTAAACCTTTTGAAAGCATCAATATTAAATTCTGCCTGCAAGCTGTTTGAATAGGATTTTCCACCAGTATTTTTAAATCCCAGATTATAAAAATCAACATGATGCATCATATGGTCGATATCAACAACTACCTGATTTATAAATTCAGTACGATAAAAATCAATAGTAAATGTAGCTTTTCTGTTTTCTTTAAATTCCCAACATTTCGAAAAATTAAGCCCGAAATTCCATGCTTCTTCCAAATCCAGATTGTCAACAATCATAACAGTTCTGGAACTTGCCAGATATCCCATATTCTCGCTGAAAATACTTGCCGAACGATAGCCCTTACCAGCCGAAGCTCTCAAAGTAGCACTTTTGGTAATATCCCATTTTATATGCAAACGTGGCGTTATAAAACTACGGTAATAGCTGTTGAAATCGGCTCTGATACCGGCAATAACAGTAAGTTTTTCAGGTATTTCGTAAGTGTATTGAGCGAAAACACCTGGAACTGATTCAACTCGCGGACGATTGTAAGTAGTGTCGATAGTTTTATTGCTCTTTAATTTGGTATAGCTTTCTTCATAATTATCATACTGATAGCTAAATCCTAAACTATATAAATGACGATGTGTGATTTCAGATTGAAAAATGGCATTCAGATAAAGGCTTTTTTGCGTTCCGTTGTAATTTGTTAAACCAAAAAAAGCATCCTGTTTGTGATAAGTAGCAGCAGCTTGAATGCCTAAGCTGGTTTCATCCATCCCTTTTACTTCAAAACCATTTTTGGTAAATAACTGAAAACGTTGGTTTTTAATTCCAATTCCGTATTTAATAGTGTCATTGCGATGTATGTTTTCATCATAATCCATTTGACCGCCATTCCGATTTTCATTTACAAAGTTAAAGCCTACAATTGAATGATAACCTTTGCCTTCATAAGCCCATCGGTTAAACAAATTAATCTGATTGAGCTTTGGCTGATCCATAAAACCATCATTGTTTTCATCCCATTTTGTTCCCATATAGCTACCATGCCCCATTAGCATTGTGCTAAGGTTTTTGTTGATTTTATAGGTTGAAAAAATATTTAGTTCATTTTTCAATTCTGAACTTATATAGTAATTCAGGAAAAAAGCTTTGGCAGTCTGTGGTTTTTTGTATTCTACATTAATTTGTCCGGTAACCGATTCATATCCATTGATAACAGAAGATGTTCCTTTTGAGATTTGAATAGATTCCATCCATGAACCAGGAACATAACTTAAGCCATAAGATGAGGATAAGCCTCTTAGAAAAGGAATGTTTTCCCACATCAACTGACTGTAAGTGCCTGCCAATCCGAGCATCTGAATTTGCTTTGCTCCAGAAATAGCATCTGAATAGCCCACATCAACAGTAGCACTGTTTTCAAAGCTTTCTGATAAGTTGCAACAAGCCAATTTGTTTAATCCTGCTTGTGTAATTATTTCGGTTTTAATAGGTTTTAAACGTGAGATATATGCACCTTCCAATCCACCCGAAATGGTAACTTCAGACAATTCAGTATTATTGCTTAATATGATATTGATTTCCTTCTTATCATTGTTTATCAAAATAGTATCATTTTTATAACCAACAAAACTTACAACTAAATAAGCTTGATTTTTGTTGGGTTTTTCTAATGCAAACATACCTTTTTCATCTGTTGAAGTGCCTTTATGGTTTTCGAGCCAATAAACATTTGCATAAGGTAAGGCAATTAATTTTTTGTCGTTATTGTATTCTAAAACTGTCCCTTTTATTGTTTCAGGAACCTGTGCATGGCTTTGCTTTATTAAAAACAACAAAGCTGCAAATATTAAATATTTAAGTATTTTATTCATTTGATTCTTTTTTAAGTAAATAAATATTAGAGCCAACCTGATATTATGATAAGAGGTTAAGCTTTAAGTATCTGAAAACTTAAAAAATCAAATTATAAACTGTGAATTTTGTATAAGAATATCCTGCCCACAATACAGTAGCGGTGGGCTATAAAAGGTATGATAATAATTTTTGTATGATAGAGGAATATCTATAAGCTTGCAAAAGCTTATACTTGTGTGTAATTCTGTTTTAAAATTAAATTGATTACGAGAAAAATCGTAAATATCAGTAACTTTAAAATATGCTTTGGTGTTTGAACAGCATTTGTGATTTTTGCTAATACAGCAATCATCCGTGCTTTGATGAGAATTTTCTTCATTTTCTGCATGAGAACAATTGTCCGATTTTTCATGATCGCATTCATAATCAGAGGTAAACATATGAAGCTCGCTGGTATTATTATCAGAGCAATGATGAATAACAAAACTAATTCCGGTAGATGATACCAGAATAAGAATAACAGCCATGAGGCAAAATAGGTATGTTGTTATTTTTTTCATCACTGCAAAAGTAATAATTATATCATTAAAAAAACGAAAAATGATAATTTGCTAATAAAAAAGCAGCACGACTATTTTTAATCGTGCTGCAAATAAAATATCATAAAGTTAGCTGTTATTTTTTGCTCTTTGCGTTGTAACCACGTTGTTTAGACATGTCTTCTAAGCGTTGTTGGAATTTTGACTTAATCATAGGTTTCTTTTTGTTTTCTTGAATACGAGCATGTATTTTATCTTCGTTTACAAACATTTTTATAGCATACATTTGCCCGAAGGTAAGCATTGTAGATAAGAAATAGTAATAATTTAGAGCTGATGAATAGCTATTTAAGAATCCTAAGAACATTATTGGCATAATATACATCATGGTTTTCATACCGGGCATGCTATTGGCTGAACCCATCATATCCTGATTCATTTTAGTATAAATAAGGTTAGAAATAGCCATCAGTAATGCAAACAAACTTATATGATTACCATAAAATGAGCTAAGTAATGGTATTTGTGTTGTCCATGAATAAATAGAATCATAACTCGATAAATCGGTAGCCCAAAGGAATGATTGTTGACGTAATTCAATGGAAGCTGGAAAGAAGCGGAACATGGCAATCAATATCGGAAATTGTAATAGCATAGGAATGCAACCTGCCATTGGATTGACGCCTGCTTTTTTGTACAACGACATGGTAGCACGCTGTTTGTCCATTGCTTGCTCTTTTTTAGGAAACTTTGCTCCAATTTCGTCAATCTCTGGTTTTAGTACTTTCATTTTGGCTGACGACATATATGATTTGTAAGCTATCGGGAACAATACTATTTTTAATAAAATAGTAAGTACTAATATGATTATACCATAATTCCAATTAAAATGACTTAAAAAATCAAAAACAGGAATTACTGCATATCGATTAATCCATTGTAAGAGGAAAAAGCTCCAACCCAATGGGATTTGACGTTCTAAATCTAAATTATATTTTTTAAGAATATTGTATTTATTAGGTCCGAAATAGAACTGCATGGCAATACTATTATTGGTATTTGATTGATAAGGAATTCCAATAAGAGAATGCATTGATTTCAAATAACTGCCACTTTTGGGGCTGTCAGTAAGTGGCTTTTTATTAAGATTCGTGAGTGATTTTATATCGGCATTGTTAAATTGATCTTGGGCAATGAGTGTTGCACTAAAAAATTGTTGCTTAAACGAAACCCATTTTAAAGGAAATTTCAATGAAGCTTCATCATCTTTGGTTTCGCTCAAATAATCAACATCATCTTTCAAAGGTTTGTAATAAACTGAAGTTATAATATGTTCGTTTTTATGACTTTTTTCCTGACTACGGAGTTCTGCATTCCAGTTTAAGTCAATATAGTTGGCATTAGATGCAATAATATCCTGCATTCCTACAGTATTCATTTTGAAACCCATCATATAATTATTGCCATAAAGGGTATAAACAAATTCTATGTATTTATTTGTATATGTTGCCGAATCTCCAGCAAACAAACGCATAGCAATAATTAAAGAATCATTGCCTGTAACCTTTAAATGATTTTTTCCAATAGGCTTTCCTTTGCTGTCGAATGCTTGAAAAAATAATTGTCCAGTATTGATATTTTTATCTTTTGAATTGTCGATAGCCTTAAATGAGAGGTTAAATTCTGATGAGTCTTTAGTAAACAAAATTAATGGTAAGGAATCAAAAGTTTGAAACTTCTTTAACTCTACTTGTGCAATTCTACCGCCTTTAGCCGAAACGGTAAGTTTTACTAAATCATTTTCAATAATATAATCTTTGTCTTCTCCTTTGGCTGCATTGGCAAAACTACCTAATTCGTTTTGAAGAACTTCAGGAGTGGTTTTTAAAGAATCTTCGTTTCTTTTAAGGCTATCTTGTGTTATTTTTTCTGCTTCATTTACCTGAAATGTGGTAGCCGTTTTTTGTTGAGCTAGTTCAAGTGAATCTTTTGTTCTTTGTTTTGCTGCTAACTCTTCTTTTGATGGAGCACTCCACCAGCTGTATCCAATAAATAGTACAAAAATTAATAGTAAACCTAATATTGTATTCCTGTCCATAGTAATTATTAATTGTAATTGTTTTAAAATAAGGTGTGCAAAAGTAAGAAATTATAATCAATTATAAATTATAATTCTTTAGAGGTAAAAAGCAAAAGTTTGTTGTTGGTTTTGCTGGGTTGTAAAGTCTTTAATGTTTGTAAAGTTATATAGTGGAGTTTTTTGAGAAAATCACCAAGACACTCTCACCTGTATTCATCCCAAATTCTTCATTCCCGCTAAGCTAAACCAAGCCACAAGTAATAATTGATACACCAAATCGCTAAATCATCAAATCTTTACATCAAAAATTCAATAAATCAATAAATATTTGTAATTTTGGAGTAAGAATCCAATGCCCTATGTTACTTAAAATTTACCCCGAAAACCCCAACCCCCGCGACGTAAAAACCGTAATAGAATGTCTGAACGATGGGGGGATTATTATTTACCCTACCGACACAGTTTATGGTATGGGTTGCGATATTTTCAAAAACAAAACAGTAGAACGCATCGCTGATATCAAAGACATTAAAGTAGAAAAAGCCAACTTTTCTTTTGTTTGTTTCGATTTAAGTCATTTGTCAGATTTCACTAAACCTATCAGCAACGGCACTTATAAACTGATGAAAAAAACCTTGCCAGGACCTTTTACTTTTATTTTAGAAGCAAATAACAATGTACCCAAACTTTTTCAAAGTAAAAAGAAAACGGTGGGAATCCGTATTCCTGATAATAATATAGCCCGCACCATTGTTGATGAATTAGGGCATCCTATTATGTCCACTTCCATTCACGATGACGACGATTTAATTGAATATACCACTGATCCTGAATTAATTTATGAAAAATACGGAAATATCGTGGATATTGTAATTGATGGTGGTTACGGCGACAACGAACCCTCTACTGTAGTTAGCTGTATAAACGATGATTTTGTTATTCTACGCCAAGGCAAAGGTATAATTGAAGACTATATTTAAATTATTATGATGGAAAGCAATATTTTTAAAAATATAGAACCCAAATCCGATAAAGAATTGATTGATGTTCTTTTTCAAAACAATAACGTTGTAATTGAACGCATTGTTTCCTATGGTTTTTTCACACCTGATGATTTTTGGTACAATCAAGATAAAAGCGAATGGGTATTATTGCTCACTGGCGAAGCCGAAATAGAATTTAAAGATGGCAAGCTTACTCAACTAAAAGCCGGCGATTATCTATTTATTCCAGCACATCACGAACATCGGGTTAGCTACACCAGTAAAGAACCAAATTGTACTTGGCTTTGTTTTCATTTTAAATAATTTATTAATTTGAAAATGATGTAATTCGAAAATGTATTTATCAATCATATATAAGCTTTTTATTACTAATTTTAAGTCTTGACAAAATACCAGCAATAATAAAAAGACAAACACCAAATTAACCAATAACCTTTAACCAATTACCACAAATGCACCAATTACCACCACTTGCCGAACAATTGCGTCCACACAATCTCGATAAC
>CAZUCB010000035.1:7166-21458 GCA_964618755.1 uncultured Bacteroides sp.
AATGCACCAATTACCACCACTTGCCGAACAATTGCGTCCACACAATCTCGATAACTATATCGGACAATCTCATTTGGTGGGCGAAAAAGCCATTTTGCGAACAGCTATAGAGTCTGGTAATATTCCTTCAATGATACTGTGGGGACCTCCGGGAGTAGGCAAAACAACATTAGCTTTCATCATATCACAATACCTGAACAAGGAGTTCTATACCCTGAGTGCCATCAGTTCAGGCGTAAAAGATGTTAGAGAAGTAATAGAGAAAGCAAGCAAATCTGCCAATAATGCCATTTTATTCATTGATGAAATCCATCGTTTCAATAAATCTCAACAGGATTCTTTATTGGGAGCTGTTGAAAAAGGAATTATTACTTTAATAGGTGCTACTACCGAAAATCCTTCATTTGAAGTAATTTCGCCCTTGCTGTCCAGGTGTCAGGTTTATATTCTAAAGAATCTTGAGAAAGTAGATTTGTTGCAATTACTTGAAACTGCCCGATTATTTTTAGAGAATCAGCACAATATATCTATTTCAATTTCTGAAACCGAAGCTTTGTTGAGAATTTCGGGTGGAGATGCCCGCCGTTTGCTCAATGCCATTGAGTTGGTTGTGAATATGGAAAAGCAAAAAGCGAATATTGAAATTACCAACGAAATGGTGTTACAAATAGTTCAACAAAACCTCGCATTGTATGACAAAGGTGGTGAAATGCACTATGATGTTATTTCTGCTTTTATCAAATCATTGCGTGGCAGCGATCCCAATGCAGCTGTTTATTGGCTTGCCAGAATGATAGCTGGAGGTGAAGATCTTAAATTTATTGCCCGAAGAATGCTAATATTAGCTTCTGAAGATATTGGAAATGCCAATCCCAATGCATTGTTACTTGCAAATAGTTGCTTTGAAGCTGTTAATAAAATTGGTTATCCCGAATCAAGAATCATTTTATCGCAAACTGCTATTTACTTGGCAACTTCACCCAAAAGTAATGCAAGTTATACAGCTATTGATGAAGCACTGGCTTTGGTAAGCAAAACGGGTGATTTAGCAGTTCCATTGCATATTCGCAATGCTCCAACTAAATTAATGAAAGATATAGGCTATGGAAAAGACTATAAATATGCCCACAGTTTCGAAAATAACTTTGTGGATTTAGAATTCCTTCCCGAAAAAATTAAAGGTAAAAAGTTTTACGAACCTCAAAATAATCCAAGAGAAAACGAAATAAGAACACGCTTAAAAGGACTTTGGAAAAATAAATACAATTATTAAAATACATAGTTTGTAATTTGAAAATATTGTTTCCAATTAAATTTCATAAAAACAATATAGTTAATATAATATCATTAGCATTTTATACAAAAAAAGGAGCCATACAGCTCCTTTTTTTATGTCATTAGTTTTTTAAAATATTATTTTACAGCTACTAATTCTACATCAAAAACGAGAACAGCACAAGGAGGAATCGAATTACCGGCACCTCTTTCGCCATAACCAATTTTAGAAGGAATAATAAGTTTTGCTTTTCCACCTACTTTCATCATGCTAATACCTTCGTCCCAACCTGGAATAACTTGTCCTTGTCCCAATGGAAATTCAATAGGTTCATAAGGACGTTTTTCGTTATATGTATTTGACTTTTTAGCTTCAGCTTCAACGCTTGTATCAAAAACAGTTCCGTTGGTTAATTTTCCTGTATAATTTACTTTTACTGTTTTACCTTTTTCAGCTTTTGCTCCACTTCCTTTTTTGATTTCAATGAAATACAAACCACTTTCGGTTGGTTTTACTTTAATTTTGTTGTCAGCAAGGTATTTCTCTAAATCTTTACTTTCATTGGCTTTAGCTTCTTCTAACATTTTTTGCTGATTAGCCATCGCTTCATTTCTTTCTTTTTCTGCTACATCTTTCGAAATGATTTCATGTATCTTAATATCGTAATACAATATATCACCATCTTTAATAAATTCAGGCAATTTCATTCCTTTTTTTAATGAATCAGCACTGATTATAAAAGTTGCACTATCACCTATTCCCATTAAAGCAAGACCTTCATTTAAGTCACCTTTATAAAAAGAGGTATCCAATCTAAAAAGTCTTTGAGGATTTCCAGCATTTGTAAATAAAGTAGAGTCAGTAGTTCTAACGGTTAATTCAGCAACTAAAATATCACCAAGAGATGGTTTTTTAGCATCTTTATTTTGAGTATGAAACTTATAATACAGTCCATTATCAGTTTCTTTAAATCCTGGGTATTTTGATTTACCACAAGAAGTAATTATCACTGCCAATAAGGCAATGAATAAAATTGCAATTTGATTTTTTTTGTTCATTTTAATTTTAATTAATAATAAATATTGATTTTATTTAATAATTTAATCGATTTCTAATAGTTCTACATCATACACCAATGTGGCTTTTCGAGGTATTTTCTTTTGATCGCCAAGCAATCCAAAAGCAAGATGCGAAGGTATAATAAATTTTGCTTTGTCTCCAACTTTTAGCAACAAAATTCCTTCTTCTAATCCGTTTTCTACTTCAGCTTTTCCAATAATAAAAGTTTTTGCACCATCAGAGTTTGAATTATAAATAGTTACGCCATTTAACAAACTTGTTCTGTAATTAATTTTTATTTTACTGTTTTTTTTAGGTTGTTTTCCTTTTCCCTTTTGATAAATCAAATATCTTAAACCAGAACCTGTTACATTCATTTTCCAATCATATCTTTTGATAAAATCTTCTATCTGTTCGTTTTCATTAGATGAAAGAATTTTATTAGCATTCATCATTCTCTGATCAATGGTATCCTGACTAAGAATTGCTTTTTTAGGTTTTTGTGGAACTTCCTGATTACAGGCAAATAAAACAAGAAATACAGAGGAAATTATAGCTATATTTCTTAGTATTTTGAAATGTTTCATTTTTTATTATTTTTATATATTGCTATATGGCAACAATACTTTCTTTAAACTTTGCTATAGTGTCCTCCAACGATAAATAGGAAGTAGCGCCTGAAGCATTATGATGTCCGCCACCTTCAAAATAAGTGCGGGCAAACACATTTACATCTACATCTCCTTTCGAACGGAAAGATATTCTTATCTTACCATCACGTTCAGTAAATAAAGCTGCAAGTTTAATATGATTAATAGACAATGCGTAATTTACAACGCCTTCGGTATCACCCACCTGATAATTAAAACGTTTCAAGTCTTCTTTAGATAAGGCAATATAAGCGGTTGAAAATTCTTCAATTACAGATAATTTTTCGCTAAGGCAGAATCCTAACAAACGCAAACGACTTTCAGAAAAAGTATCATAAACTAAATGATGAATTTCTTCTGCATCCATACCTAATTTTATTAAGCGGGATGTAATTTGGTAAGTTTTTTCATAATTACATGAATAGCTAAAAGAGCCTGTATCAGTCATAATGCCTGCATATATACAAGAAGCTATATCAATATTTATTAATTTTTCATCACCCAAGGCGGTAATAAAATCATATACTAGTTCAGCTGTTGATGATACTTTAGTTTCTGAAAATACATAATCAAAAGAGTTCAATTCAGGTTGTAAATGATGGTCAATTAAAACCTTTTTTGCTTTTACTTTTCTTAATACATCTTCAAGTTTATCTACCCTGTTTAGAGCATTAAAATCTAAACAAAAAATAACGTCAGCATTATTTAAAAGTTGATTAGATTCAATTTTCTTTAAGTTGTAAAAGAAAATGCTATCACTTCCTTTCATCCAACCCAAATATTCTGGGAAATTATTAGGTAATATTACATTTACTTCTTGATTTTTAATTAAAAAGTAATTGAATAAAGCCAACGAAGATCCAACAGCATCGCCGTCAGGGTTGGTGTGTGAGATAATTACAATTTTTCTTTTTTCTGTAAAAAAGTTTTGTAAAGATGAGATATTTAAGTTGTTCAATATAAAATTGGTTTTTAAAAATAATTTGCAAAATTAATAATAAAAACAAAGCTTTTATTCATTTGTTTTATTATTTTTACAACCTATAAACATTTAAAGAATATACAAAATGAATGGAAATATAACTTTTACAATGATAAAACCTTATGCTGTTGAATGTGGCAATATAGGCACTATTTTAGATATAATAATTACGCATAATTTTAAAATAAGGGCGATGAAATACACACGTCTTTCTCGAAGTCAAGCCGAGAAATTTTATAGTGTTCATAAAGAAAGACCTTTTTTTAATGATTTAGTTGAATTTATGAGTTCGGGTCCTATAGTAGCAGCTATTTTAGAAAAAGAAAATGCAGTGGTGGATTATAGGGAGTTAATAGGTTCAACTGATCCAGCTAAGGCTGCAGATGGAACAATCAGAAAATTATATGGTTATTCTGTTCAAAAAAATGCCGTTCATGGTTCAGATTCTGATGAAAATGCAATTATTGAATCTAATTTTTTCTTTCCAACTTTTGAAAGATATTAAGATACATATCCAAATACTATAGTTTTTATTTTCAGATATTTTTATCATTTAAAAAGAGAAAATATCACAATTAATATTGTAAATTCTATAAATTTAAAGTTTTAATGATTTACATCATTATTATATTATCAATAAGTCTTACACTGCCTAAAAATACTGCAATACAACCAATTGCACTTTCGCAATCCTTCCAATCATTTATTGGTAATAAAGTTGTGATATCAGCAATTTCAAAATATTCAGCATTAAGTAATTCATGATTATTGATTCTTTGCAGCACCCAATTTGTAAGCTCAATGGGAGTTAACAGTTTTGCTTTTTCTTTTGCTAGTATTAAGGTTTGATAAATAAATGGAGCTATTTCTCTTTCTTCGGTAGTTAATCGCATATTACGAGAACTCATTGCTAGTCCATCAAATTCTCTTACAATAGGATAAGGGATAATATTAACTGGAATTTTCTTTTGTTTTACCAAAGACTTTATTATCTGTAATTGTTGATAATCCTTTTCTCCAAAATAAGCATTATCGGGCATTACTATATCGAAAAGCCTTTTTACCACAACTGCTACACCATTGAAATGGCCGGGACGAAATTTACCTTCCATTACAGTTGCTAAATGTCCGAAATCATAAACCGTTGTATCAGGTTCTGGATACATTTCCTTTTCGTCAGGAGTAAAAATAATATCACAGCCTACAGCTTGTAATAAGGCTGCATCTTTTTCCAATGTTCGTGGATACTTCAGTAAATCTTCCTTATTATTGAATTGAATAGGATTTACAAAAATACTGACTACAACAATATCATTTTCTGATTTTGCTTTTTTAACCAAAGCAAGATGTCCTTCATGTAATGCTCCCATGGTTGGGACAAATCCAATTCTTTTGTTTGATTTTTTTGCTTTTTGAAGATACGATTGAATATGTGGAATCGTGTTGAAAACTTCCATCTAAAATGAATTTTAAAATAAGGTTGCAAAGATGGGAATTTTATTAATTTTACCAAACAATTAATAAGTGTTATTTTGAAACAAATTTAAAGAATGAAGAATTTTATCTTATTTAGCTTCTTGTTATTCACTATCAATACATTTGCACAACAAAATAGTTTCACAACTTATTTTGAAAAGTCGGGATATGAAGAAACACCTACTTATAATGCAACAATCTCTTATTGCAAATTAATTGATTCAGCATCTGCTTGGATAAAGTATTTATCTTTTGGTAAAAGCCCTCAAGGACGTGAAATGCCATTGTTGATTATGGATAAAAATGGCAATTTCACGCCTGAATCTATTAAGAAATCTGGAAATATTATTTTGCTTATTCAAGCATGTGTACATGCTGGTGAGCCAGATGGTAAAGATGCTGGTCTATTGCTTTTTAGAGACATCGCTATTAATAAGAAAATGAATGAGTTATTGAATCATGTTACAATATTATTTATACCGATTTTTAATGTTGATGGTCACGAACGTTTTGGAAAATACAATCGAATCAATCAAAATGGTCCAAAAGAAATGGGATGGAGAACTACTGCCAATAATTTGAATTTGAATCGTGATTATTTAAAAGCAGACGCTCTTGAAATGAAAAATTGGCTTAAAATGTTTAATCGTTTTATGCCAGATTTCTTTATTGATTGTCATACTACTGATGGTGCAGATTATCAATATGTTTTAACGTATGGTATAGAAACTGAAGGAAATGTGGATCAAGGTTTAATAAAATGGCAAAAGGATAATTATTTAGCTCCAATTACTCAAATGATGACTCAAGATGGTTTGCCTACACTTCCTTATGTTACTTTTCGTAATTGGCATGATCCACGAAGTGGTTTAATAAGCAATGTTGCACCCCCAATGCTTTCTCAAGGCTATACGATTCAACGCAATCGACCTGGATTGCTTATAGAAACTCACATGCTCAAATCCTATAAAATACGAGTTGAGTCAACTTATAGAATGATCGAAAAAACTATGATTATACTCAATAAAGAATATCAAAATCTTCATAAACTTATTGCCGAAGCCGATAAAAATACTTCAAACGAGAACTTCCGAAAAAAAGAATTTGCTATTAACTTTGAGGCTTCAGAAAAAGACAGTACAATGATTGACTATTTAGGTGTTGAATATTCAGTTGAAAAGAGTGAATTGTCAGGAGGTGAGTGGTTTAAATATAACAATTCTAAACCAACAACGTTTAAGATACCCTATTTTAATAAAATTGAAATTGTTGAAAAAACATTGTTGCCAAAAGCTTATATTATCACTCCTGAATGGAGCAGTGTGATAGATGTTTTGAAACTTCATAACATTACAATGAAAACTATCAAAATGCCATTAACTCTTAAAGTTCAATCATATAAATTTAAGAATCCTAAATGGGCAACAACTTCTTACGAAGGTAGAAATCCTTTAAATAACTTTGTAATGGATACTATAACCGAAGAAAGAACATATCCTGCTGGATCTCTTATTATTGATATGAACCAAGCTGGAGCTCGCATTATTGCCTATCTACTCGAACCAAAAGCAAGTAGTTCTTTAGTTTTTTGGGGTTTTTTTAATACCATTTTTGAACAAAAGGAGTATTCAGAATCTTATGTAATGGAAGTTTTGGCAAGGGAAATGATTGCTAAAGATGAAGTGCTTAAAAAAGAATTTGAACAAAAAAAACAAATAGAAGCTGATTTTGCTAATAATCCAAGATCCATTCTTAATTGGTTTTACAGTAAAACGCCTTATTGGGATAATCGTTTTAATATTTATCCTATAGGTAAAATTTTTTAAAAGTATTCTATTTCAAATAGTATCACATAGTTCTATCAATGTTCTAATAGTTTTTAGATTTCTTGTAGTTGCATTGACTTTTAATTTGTTTTCAAAAAAATTATTGTTCAACTTTGTTTGACCATAACCATACTGACAATAGATGTAAATTGCATCTTCTTTAAAACTAAACGTATCAGGAAGATATTTGCTGTTTTCGATTTTTTTAATCAATTGAGTATTTATAACATTCGATAACAAACAAATATACTGATTTTCTGCTTTTTTATCAGCATCTTTCAAAAAAGGATTTCCTTTATATATTTTAGCTAATTCAGACTTTTCTTTAACAAAGACGGGGATATTTAAAGAAAAAACTTCTTGTATAGTTAATGATATTTTAGAGGTTAATGCTGAAATATCTTCTTCTTCAGATTGAAAAATAACATTCCCGCTTTGTATAAATGTTTTTACATTTTTGTAGCCTAAATTTTTATACATTTCCTGCAAAGTATCCATTTTTATTAAATTCTTTCCACTAACATTGATTCCTCTTAGCATTGAAATATATGTTTTCATCTTTGGCCTTTAGTAAGTTAGTTTAATATCAATTAATTCTTTAACATCATTTATTATAGCATCATTGTTTACATCTATCCTAATTCCTCTTCCTTCAGCATAAACCTTCGCAGTTTGAAGTTCATTTTTAATTGAATCAGAAATCTGGCTTTTTATAATTAAATCCATCGCCTTTTGTCCGAAAACAAATGCTACTTTGAAATAGTGATTTCTTGGCAAAAGATAAATTATAGTACGTTTTTTGTCTTTTATTCGAAAGTGCCAGCCATGTTTTTCTCCAGAATAATTCCACTCATCAATTGCAGTTGGATATCTCAGATAGACGTATTCCTTAATTTGTATCCAAAAATCATAAGTGTCATTTAATGAGTTAAATAAATCATTGTTATTTGGAATAATCTTCTTGTCTGTAAAAATGCTTTTGTCCATATTTAATTTATAAATTAACTAAAAAGTAATAGGTTCTCCAGTCTCCAGGGTAGGTTCCTGATATTAAAGTTTGTCCTTTTTTATTTGTATAAGTTTTTAAATCATTAAAACTTCTTACAGCTTTTTTGTCAATTTCAATAATGATAAAACCTTCTCTAATACCTGCATTTTTTAAAACAGAATTATTTAATTTGCTAATCATTATCCCATTGTTAAGATTGTTTTTTGTCAAAGATTCGTTGTTTAAAGCTTCAAATGTAGCACCTAAAATAGTAAAAGTCTGTTTATCTTCTTTTAATATTAAATCTGTTTTTCCATATTGGTTTTGTAATACAACATTAAAATCCATCATTTTACTGTTCCTTTCAATGGATAAGAGTATTTTATCCGCGGGACGGTATTGGCTTACTGCTTCTAATAATTCAGAATTACTATTTACAAGTTTTCCATTTATTGAAATAATAATATCACCATCTTTTATACCTGCATTTGCTGCTGCACCATTTTCAATAACTCCTCCTATATATACACCTTTTGTGTTATTTAGATTTTTGTTTTCTGCAAATTTTCCATCTATTTCTGCAATAGACACTCCTAAAAATGCACGCTGAACAATTCCGAATTTCTTCAAATCTTCGGTTATTTTTCTAACAATATTAACAGGTATTGCAAATGAATAACCACTATAAGAACCAGTATTTGATGCTATTGCTGCATTAATACCAATTAATTCACCCTTTGTGTTTACTAATGCACCACCGCTATTGCCTGGATTTACTGCAGCGTCGGTTTGTATAAATGATTCTATTGGGCTTTCATTGCTGTTTTTTCCTAAAATATTTATATTTCTTGCTTTAGCACTCACAATACCAGCTGTAACTGTTGAAGTTAAATTAAATGGATTGCCAACAGCAAGTACCCATTCTCCAATTCTTACATCGTCTGAGTTACCAAACATTACCGTAGGCAATTCAGTAGCTTCTATTTTTAATAATGCTAAGTCGGTTGAAGGATCAGTGCCTATAATTTTAGCTGAATATATATTTTTATCGTTTAAAGTAACTTCAATTTTTTCGGCTTCCTGCACAACATGATTATTTGTAACGATATAGCCATCAGATGAAATAATTACGCCCGAACCTGTAGCTGAAAGAATTTGTTTGTTTTCGTAAGGGTTGCTAAAAAAGCCAAAGAAATCATTATATAAAGTTGTACGACGTTGGAATTCTGTACGAATATTCACAACAGCATGAATTGTCATTTCAGCAGCTTGAGTGAAATCACACCCTGATGTCGCAATAGCTCCGTAACTTGTAAGTTGTGAAGGAGTTCTGGTTTGATCAAAAACTTGCTGTTCAAATTTCTTTTTTTCAATAAATTTATAAGCACTAACAGCTATTAATCCTCCACCAATTGAGGCAAAAAGTAATAATGCAAAATACTTTTTCATTTTTTTTAGTTTTTTAAGTTAAACAATATTAAGTTTGATTTTAAACATCTTTTTTACAATCTTGGTTCAAAAAAGTTTCAAGAATTAAGACATTTTAACGGTTTTTATTACACAAACGTATTTTGTATTTTGCTATTATTTAATGGTCGTTAAAATTTGTTAATGTTATATACCATTGATATAACTTTATCTAAATTATTTGTGCTTTTTAACAGATTTTAGTTGATAAAAAAGTATTATAATTTCATTAAGTCATCATCACTTTATTTACTTTTGTGCAAAATTATATAAAATGGTAGCAGAATATACTGAAGACAGTATTAGGTCGTTGGATTGGAATGAACACATCAGGTTACGTCCTGGAATGTATATTGGAAAACTGGGAGATGGAGCTTCTCAGGATGATGGTATTTATGTTCTTGTTAAAGAGATTGTAGATAATGCAATTGATGAGTTTGTGATGGGATTTGGCAGAAATATTGAAATTTCTATTAAGGAACAAA
Source organism: uncultured Bacteroides sp. (assembly GCA_964618755.1). Classification (GTDB taxonomy): domain Bacteria; phylum Bacteroidota; class Bacteroidia; order Bacteroidales; family JACABE01; genus JACABE01. The sequence continues at coordinate 17,376 of CAZUCB010000035.1, forward strand.
AAGTTTCAATAAGAGATTACGGACGTGGGATGCCTTTAGGTAAAGTTATCGATTGTGTTTCGAAAATTAATACTGGTGCTAAGTATGATTCTAAAGTTTTTCAAAAAGCAGTTGGATTAAACGGTGTAGGTACAAAAGCTGTAAATGCACTCACTTCTTATTTCAAGGTTCAAGCTATACGCGATGGTAAAACAAAAATAGTAGAATTTAGCAAAGGTTTTGTAACTAAAGAATATGAAATTCAGGATTCAGAACAAAGAAATGGAACTATAATCACTTTTATACCAGATGCTGAAATATTTGGAAATTATCATTTTATTGATGAATATCTTGATAAATTACTTTGGAACTATGCATATCTTAATAATGGTTTGACAATTATTTTTAATGGTAATAAATTTGTCGCTAAAAACGGATTGCTTGATTTGTTAGATAGTAATATTAATGGATCAACAACTTATCCAATTATTCATATTAAAGAAGATGACCTTGAATTTGCATTTTCGCACAGTACAAGTCAATATATTGAAGAATATTACTCATTTGTAAATGGTCAACACACTACTCAAGGAGGAACACATCAAGCTGCTTTTCGCGAAGCTATTGTAAAAACTATCAGAGAATTTTATAAGAAAGACTTTGAACCCAGCGATATTAGGAGTTCCATTGTTGTTGCCCTAAGCTTCAAGATACAAGAGCCTGTTTTTGAGTCGCAAACGAAAACTAAATTAGGATCAATGTATATTGAGCCCAATGGAGCAACCGTGCGAAATTACATCATGGATATTGTAAAACGGAATCTAGATAACTATTTGCATATCAATTCGGAAACTGCTGAATTATTATTGCGAAAAATTATGCAATCAGAAAAAGAACGCAAAGAAATGGCTAATATTAAAAAAGCAGCCAAAGATAGCGTTAAGAAAGTAAGTTTGCATAACAAAAAGCTTAGAGATTGTAGAGTTCATTATGATAGTAATGACGAAAGGCGCTTAGAAACTACATTATTTATTACAGAAGGAGATTCAGCAAGTGGATCTATCACGAAATCAAGAGACGTAAATACACAAGCTGTTTTTAGTTTGAAAGGCAAGCCTCTGAATTGTTACGGCATGTCAAAGAAAGTAGTTTATGAGAATGAAGAGTTTAATTTGTTACAGGCTGCTTTGAATATTGATGAAGATATTGAAAACTTGAGATATAATAATATCGTGGTTGCCACAGATGCCGATGTGGATGGCATGCACATTCGTTTATTATTACTTACTTTCTTTTTACAGTTTTTTCCAGATATAGTAAAATTAGGACATTTATATATTCTTCAAACGCCTTTATTCAGAGTTCGGAATAAACAAAAAACTATATATTGTTACTCAGAAGAAGAACGTATAAATGCAATTTCTCAATTAGGAACAAATCCTGAAATTACTCGATTTAAAGGTCTTGGTGAAATATCTCCTGATGAATTTAGACATTTTATTGGTCAGAATATTCGTTTAGAACCAGTAATTCTAAAAAAAGATTCTTCAATCAAAAATATTCTAGAATTTTATATGGGGAAAAACACACCTGATAGACAGATATTTATTATTGAGAACCTAAGAGCTGATTTAGAAGTCTTGTAACCGTTAACTTTTTTTATTGTACCGTTAACTGATTTTATCAGATTTTATGATTTTTCTTCTACTCTTAGTAATATCTTTGCAGTAATTATTTTCTTATATATATAAATCAATAACTAAAATATAAGATATATAATAAAAACTTGGCTGATAATAAAAAAAATTATAACTTTGCGATGTATAAAGATAATAAGGATATACATTTAAAAGCTTTTTTTTCAGCCTGTTAGTTTTTATTACCATTATATTTAGAGTTGATTATTTAGAAATTTTTATTATTAAACATTTATATTTTATGAAAGCTATGAATTTTTTACAGAAAAAAAGTTTTTTATTTCTTTCTTTTTCACTTTTAATAGCCTCTGTTTATGCAGGTCCTGTTGGAAAAGAAAAAGCAAAGCTTGTGGCTCAAAATTTTTTAAGTCGCGAACAGAAATCTAACCCAAGTAATTATACTACAACTTATGAAGCTATTACAGATAAAGCAAATAATAATCAATGTGTAATGCATGTTTTTAAAGGCGATAATTCGTATATTGTAGTTGCAGCTGATGATAGAATTTACCCTATTTTGGCTTACTCTGATGAAAGCACTTTCCCTGCAAAAGGAAAAGTTCCTGCTTTGGATAGCTGGATGGATAATTTAGCAAATAATATATCGTCAGAATCTTACTTGAAATCATCGGTAAAGCAAGAAGTTGTTTCTGCATGGAACTTGTATTCATCTAATGAAAAATCAAGTGTAAATGTAAAAAGCACAAGATCTGTTGCTCCATTATTAACTACAAGGTGGAATCAAGATGCCGATTATAATTATTATTGTCCTTCTTCTATAACTGGTCCTGATGGAAAATGTTATGCTGGTTGTGTTGCTACATCTATGTCTCAAGTTATGAAATATTACAATTATCCACAACAAGGTAGAAGTTCACATTCCTATTCACATCCTGCTTTTGGTATGTTATCTGCTGATTTTGCTAATACAACTTATAATTGGTCAATTATGCCAAACTTTATAAATTCAGCACTTGATACAGCAGAAAATCGTGCTATTGCAAAATTGATGTACCATTGTGGTGTTGCAGTTGATATGAATTATACACCTTCAGGTTCAGGTTCTCAGACTGAAGATGCTGCTTATGCACTATATACTTATTTTAAATATAGAAGATTTATTCAGTTTAATTTAAAAGATAATTATACTGAAGATGTTTGGCGTAATATGTTAATCGAAAATTTAGATATGCATTATCCTGTAATTTACTCTGGACGTCCTGCTACTGGAGCAGGTCATGCTTGGGTGTGTGATGGTTATACTTCTCCTACTTATTTCCATTTTAATTGGGGATGGGGTGGTTCTGGTAATGGTAATTTTTACTTAAATAATCTTAATTCAGGTAATGGTACTTTTAACTATGGACAGGGTGCTGTAATGAACATTGTTCCGGATATTGCTTCTTACCCATTATGTATTCCTAATAAGAAATATATTGCTCAAAATTACACTTTTACCGATGGTAGTTTTACTGATCAATATAAAAACAATACAAATTGCCAATGGCTAATTAAGCCAGACACTACGAGTGGATTAACTTTAACACTTTCTTTTCTTGAATTTAGAACAGAATTAAGTAAAGATGTTTTAACCGTTTATGATGGTGAAACTACTTCAGCTCCGATTTTAGGATCATTTTCTGGAAATACTTTACCTGCAACACTAACTTCATCATCTGGTGCTTTCTTATTGGTTTTTGTATCAGATGCTGCAAATACAGATTTAGGTTGGAAAGTTAAATATTCAGCTCAAGTTTTAGGTGTTCAAGAAAATGAAATAGCATCACAATTAAATGTTTACCCTAATCCTGCTCATAATTTGCTAAATCTATCTGGAAACTTCAAATTTACAGGGAATGTTAAATATTCTGTTACAAATATCTTAGGCGAAGAAGTAATATCTTCTGAAATGAATATTTCAGAAGGCGTTCAAAATAAAACTATTGATATTAGCCAACTTAAAGCTGGTATTTATATCCTTAATGTTGAAAATCAAAAAGGCAAAGTTTATACAAAATTTGTAGTTGAATAAAAATTATTCTTTTATATCAAAAGCCATTTCCTAAATATAAGGAAATGGCTTTTTTGTTTAAAGAAGTTTGAAAAAAGCATGAGGTGGTTAGTTTTACTTTCAAAATATAGAGAAATATTTATATTTTTTCTGATGCATAATATTGATTTTATGTCTAATAATTAGGTGGATAAATAATAAAGATACTAAATAAATCAATGAAAAGATTGTTAACTGTATTTAATTATATTCTTCATTTTAATAATGTCAAATATTTTAATTATTACAAAAAAAATCTTATTATTGTAAATCAATTTTAGGATGAGACATTGTCTAAACCAGACAGGTTTTAAAAACCTGTCTGGTTTGAGAAGAATGCATAGCAACTGACAGCAT
>CAZUCB010000036.1:0-3135 GCA_964618755.1 uncultured Bacteroides sp.
ATTCAAAAAATGAATTTTCAATATTAAAAAATAATTTGGAGATAATAGACGGAAGATGGAAGACGGAAGTCGGAAGACAGAAGACAGAAGACAGAAGACAGAAGACGGAAGACAGAAGACGGAAGTCGGAAGATGGAAGATGGAAGACTGAGGTAGGAAGTTGTAGTCATTGAGTTAAGCCTATATAAAAAATAGAACGTTGATAACCAGATTCCTAAAGGAAAACACAGATTAAACGGGTTAAAATCAGTTTTAATCAAAGTTTACGGAACGTATCTGGCATATCCGCATTCCAATTTATAACTTTCTTAGTGTTTTGTAGAAATATTTAAATAACTGAATATCAACAAACAAATAAATATAAACACATGAAAGATCCATTAGCGATAAAAGGCATACCAACCGAGAATGATTAAGAATGCAGATAACCGCTTAGCGGTTTTTAATGGAACCTGTTAATTATAAATTCTTAAGTTTTTAACCGCTTAGCGGTTTTCTTATACCATTAAATATCAATAAATTAATAAATTTTAAACAGATGAAAAAAATTGTAATTTTAGGCTTACATATTACTGATAGAGTAAAAGAGGCTATTAGAGTTCAGGACGTTTTAACAAAATTTGGTTGCTCAATTAAAACCCGCCTTGGCTTACACGAAGTGCAAGAAAACTTTTGCAGTTCAAATGGTTTAATCATTTTAGAATTAACCGGAAATGCCGAAGAAATGGTTAAATTAGAAAATGAATTGTTGAAAATAGAAGGCTTAGAAGTTCAGAAAATGACTTTCTGAAAAGTTTTACTATTTTTTTATTGTAAAAACCACAAAATCAAATTAGTTTTGTGGTTTTCTTTTTATATAAATTTACAATGCAAAAATCATTACTAATTTTATTTTTTATATTCATTTGTAGCAACTTACAGATATCTGCACAAGAAAGCAATTTGAAATTCAGAGGTAGCACTGTCTATTTAGGAAGTATTGAAGAAGACAAACTGCCCGTAACTGTGAGTTTTTCATATATTAATAATAGCAAAACAGCCATAAAAATAATTGAAATCAAAGCATCCAACGATTGCAAAATAACAAATTGGAACAAACAAAAACCAATCAATCCTGGCACAACAGGTGTTTTTAGTGTAGTTTATGAAAATAAAAACATTGGAGTTTTTAATGAAAAACTAATCGTACGTACCAATGAAACTGGAAGTAAAGAAATTTCTTTATCTTTTGGAGGAGAAATTTTTCCACGAAAAAAAACCAGAGCTGATTATTATGCAATTAAAAATGGAGGATTGAGTTTCAAGAAAAATAGTTTAAATTTTGGAGAAATAAAAAATTCATTAAAGAAAATTACAGATACATTATATATAACTAACAACTCTAAGAAAAGCATTTCATTAGAAGCTAATCCTTTAAACCCTCCTTATGTAAGCATGCAATTTTCGGCAACAGAAATAAAACCATCGGCCATCGAAAAAATAATTATCTCTTACAATGCAAGCATACGAAATGCTTTTGGAAAAACAAAAGATACAGTTTCTATTCAAACCGATGATGATGTAAATCCGCTGAAAGAAATTTATTTGTCAGCAGATATTTTTGAAGATTTCTCGAAAATAAAACCTGAAAAGTTAAAATTAGCTCCTGAAGCCTATCTGATTAATACAACTCATGATTTTAGATATGCAAAAAAAGGCAGTGATGTAAAAGCAATCTTTAATGTCAAAAACAAGGGAAAAACTCAATTGGTAATTCGGAAAATTGATTTAAGCTGCGATTGTATAAAAGTTAATTATCCAGATAAAATAAGGTTTGATAGAGACTCCCCTATCGAAATAACAATAAATACTACCTATTTGAAAGGAATGGTTCACGAAACTGTTACACTTATTACCAATGATCCAAAAAATGCTCGTATAGTATTACATTTAACTGGATTGGTGGATTAGCAAAAATGATGACAGTTCTTATTTTACAATTTTTACTGTTTTAAAAAACTCATTTTCACCATTTTTCAAGCTTATAGTTGCCATATAAATACCGTATGATAAGTAATTGGCATCAAAATCCAAGCTATAATAACCTTTATATTGGAATTCATTCTTTAACTCACTTACACAACTTCCAGTATAATTATATAGTTTAAGTTTTACCGTCCCATCAAATGGAAGTTTATAATTTATCGTTATTTTATCATTAAAGGGATTAGGGAAAATTGATAATATATCTTGATTTTCATCGGTTTCAATATTACTGGTTTTTAAATTCATAAAGTTAATAATATTTCCGTTTCCATCTGCAAATTCAGTGTTATTAGTAAAACTTATCAAATCTGCTGAAGAACTTATTCTAGTTTTTAAACTAAGTTTGAGAGTTAACAATACATCATTTGGCTGAAAATTAACAGCTTCGCAATCAGCCCAAACAATTCGTATTTTTCCATTAATAATATTGAATTTCAGATTATTAAGTGAAGAATTTAAACCTATAACATCAATCAAATTAGCATCATATAATATTTCTAATGTTACAGCTCCAAGGCTTAAAAAATCATTTACTTTAATCGGCAATTCAACGATATCATTTTGTGATGCATATATAATTCCATCTTTCAAAAAATTTGTATAAACAATTCCTTTAGAGACACTTGGAATATATGATTGATTTGCATCACCAGTAGCTAAAGCCTTAAAATCATGGGTTGTTACCCCATTTACACTAACATTAGTATCACCATACACCCAATCCCCAGCTTGAAATTGATCAATACTTCCAACTGTACGCAGTTGTATGAGTAAAGCATCCGTTGAATTTATAGCTTTTGACAAATTCACATCGGCTGCAATTTTGGGAAGATCTGTTAAAAAATCAAAGCCAACTGTATGTCGTAATATTGTTAATACATCGGTTGAATTTACACCACCCCAAATCATCGATGAATTTATTCTTAATGAGTAATTTTTATTATATATATTAGGAAATTCATAATAACCTTCTTTTACAATTGGATTGTTGGGAATTGAATTATCAATATAAGTTGCTGTAGTTGTGTTAGCCACAACAACATTCGCACTATCTATCAGCTTAATTGTAAAACCATTTAATGGAGTACTTACCGAATTATTATAACTAAG
>CAZUCB010000036.1:3235-20956 GCA_964618755.1 uncultured Bacteroides sp.
GCTCCAATACTAGAAAAATTATTCACGGTTAGAGGTATTGATAAGTTTCCTATGGGGGGACTTGGAATAATTGGTGCAAAAATAGTTGGTGCACTCCGATTGGAAATACCTCCATTTATATAAAAAAGGTATTTAGGATTGTCATTCAGAGTGGTCAGGGTTGAGCCAACATAAGTTTTATATTGACATATTTGACCGTTAGTATAAGCCCAACTTATTATTCCTGTAGCTGTTGTATAAGAAAAACTCAAGGTTGCCAGTGCTGAACCATCAGATAAGCTTTGATTGGAAGAACCTGTCCATGTAAATATAAGTTTTCCAAAGGTATTTCCCACAACAGGTGAAGAATATGTTATTGTCATTCCGCTAAGGAATGGATTGGGTATTGCCAATAGAAAACGCACTTTGGTAGTGTCAAACTTCATGGTAAGTGTAAACTGCCCAATATTGTTGAAATTTGTTACTGATACAGGTATAGAAAGCGAAGAAGAACCTGGTGTTGCATTGGTAATACTACTAATATTAGCAATTGGAGCATCTTGTGCATACAAAAAAGATGAAAAGAAAACGAGCAACAAAAAGAGTATCGTTTTTATTGTATAGTATTGTCTTATTATCAATCTCATTATTAGCATTATGAATTCAGAAGAAATATTTTTGTAAAACATTTAAATGATAACTATCAAAAACTATCATTTAAAATCTTTAGCTAAATTACACTTTTTTTAGGCTTAGGGGAAATAAAACTTTATTTTAATAAAATCTGATATTGTGTTTATAGGTAATTTATCAGAAACAAAGTATTTCGGTTTTTTTACAATAGTATTATTTATTTTACGAGCGATAACCTGAGGTTTTATCAATAAAACTAAGTAAATGACAAAAAATTGCAACATAATTTAAACTCATCTATATTGTGTTGAAAGCAAACTATCAGAAAATAGCATTTTTAGTATATTAAAAAATTCAATTGATAAAAATGAATAGGAATAAATATAACAATTAAAAGCCAACATCAATATGTGATACAGGATTTTAAAAAATTTGTTCATAACAATAATTGTTGATAAGTCTTATTCAAAATGCTGGTTTAATTTAATCCTTCCAAATTGCAAAAAGAATATAATCATCTTCATGTTTAAATTTAGGTTGTTCAAATACAAATACATTGATTCCTTTTCGATAAAATAAAAATATAGTACTTTCATTAACTAAATTAAACCCATTATCTTGCAAATATTTCTTACTGTATTTTTCTCCTTTTACCATTATATTTTCATGTATATTCATATTAATTCATTATATTTTCAGTTCAGTTTTAAATTTTGCACAGCAATTGAAATTTTTAGTCTTAGCAATTACATTGTCTCAGTTTATTCAAGTTTATTATTAAATTCATTGCATTAACTTCTGTTTTAAATACATAATATCATAAAAAATTATTATCTATCAAATCTTAATTTAATAAATTATTTATTTAAATTTATGTTTTTTTATAACATATTTTATATTTTTTGCAAATTAACCTGAAATATTTTAAACTTCTTGTAAGGCATTACCGATTTCAATGTAAGGTATATCTTACATTCAATATATTAAAAGATGCTTGTATATTTTAATGATACAAGCATCTTTTAATTTCAATAAAATGATAAAATAAAGAGTTTATTTCCAGCTAACTTTCACATTTTGTGTAGAAATGGATGTATAATATTTAAATTACTCATACTATCTAAAATTTATTAAAACTCTCAGAAAAAACCAGAGTCCTACACAAAGGGGAACACTGGTAAATTTTGGTAAAGTTATTTTAGTGATTACAAATTAATTTAATGCTTCGATGCATTTCTTTAGCTTCGTTCTTTAATATAAGTTTAGCCATATATATTCCTGATGGCAGCGAATTGGCATCAAATTTCAACTTATAATTGCCTTGCAGTTGATTTTCGCTTACCAAAACCTTTACACAAACTCCAATATAATTGAAAACCTCCAAGCTTACGGTTCCATTAAATGGAAGACTATAATTTATCATGGTATTACCATTAAAAGGATTGGGTTGATTGCTTAATTTTAGTTCGCTTGCATTACTTTGTTGATTGGTAATTCCAACTGTTGAAGCATTTACTAAATCAATATTCAATATGGCATTGCTGATAACGTTAAACTGTCCATCTGCCAATTCATTCAATGGTGTAGCAGCTAAAACAAATTTAATTTGAGCTCCATTAGTAAAAGCTAGTTTTGATTTCAATTTAAGTGTTAACAGATTTTCTGTCGCATTCAGATTGATTGGAGTTGATGAATACCATCCTATTCTCAGTTCGTTTCCATTTACTGACCATTGAAGTGTTCCATCAACAGTGTTAATTACTACATCCTGTATTTCTACCAAATCATCTGGGAAATTTAACACCAATGAAGAAGCAGCTATTGAATATTGATCCATAACTCGAAGTGGAAGATCAAATTCTTCATTGCTGTTCACTTGAATATTGCCTGAATAATTAAGATCAAGCGTAGCGCTATATGCTTTTGTTAATGCAGGATTAAAACTACGGTTGAAATCACCTGTACATAAACCATACATATTGGCTGTTTTATCACTTCCAACTTCCAAAGTAACACTTGGATATGATTCTGTAGGTGAAGTATTTTGGTTTGCTATAGTATCTAATGTTTTCCAAAAAGTCCATTTATTTCTATCAAAACTTGTTCCATTGACAAAATTCTTTAGGATTAAAGAAGCATCTGTTGAATTAATAAAGAAACTTCCTCCATCTTTTACATCACCAGCATAAAACCTAACTTTTTCAATTATATAAGGATTAGCACTCCAATAGTTAACTTGTGCAGCATCGGTACCATTGACAGCACCATTAGTCAGAATAGATGAAGTAGCTTTTATGTAATAAGTATCTGAATAAAGATCATTAAAATGATATTCACCAGAATTTGTTGTTTGAGTATTATTACTCGAAGTTTTTGTAACAAGCTGTGTGCAATTTGCATCGGAATATAATCCAACAGTTACACTATTACCCAATGATGAACTTGCCAAATTATAATACATGAAGTTTCCACTGAGATTAACTTTTTTATCGCCAATTTGAAAATCTCCAAACACTGTAGCTCCGGTTATTTTAGAACTAGAACTTGTTAATGTACTCATGTTAGGATAGCTCCACGTAGAACTACTATAATTGCCTATATATGCTTTTGAAAAATCAAAGCCTGCATCCTGATCGCTACTTACCCAATTGAAAGCTGCATCATAATCAGTGAATACAATCCCACTATTAGTCAATGTCCAAATTCTATTCACTGTATGAGTAGGATCAAAGGTGCTTGTGGTAATATTCGTATGGTCACCCATGATAGAGGAGGCAATTAGGTTACCTGCATTACTAACAGAATTAAACATTATGTCGATAGGTTCGTAATTGGCTATTGAGTCACCACCAATTTCAAACCTTCTTGCAATAGATGTTCCAGTAGTAACATTCTTTTGCAAATTGCCATATATATGCCCAGTTGTATTTGAAGCTCCACTAACACTACCTCCGTTTGCGATTATAACTTTGTTAGTTAAGGTGTTCAACACACCAGCATTAAAAGTAAGTTCTCCATTAATGTTAACATCTGCATCGCTTATATACATACCGTTTGAATTATTCAATGTAAGATTATTAAAGGTTGAGGCTATTGTTCCCCCAATAGTTTGCATTGTAGTTCCATTAAAATTAAAGGTACTTCCTGCACTATTTAATGTAGCACCATTGTTCATGAAATTGCCTTTAATCGTATGAATTAACGACCCTGAAGTAAAAGAAGTTCCTGACCCGAGAGTTACATTTCCATCGAAAGCCATTTCAGCAGCAGCAGTTGCAATGGCTGTTCCAGCCATATAAAAATCTCCTACAATTTCCAATGCTGTTGAAGGCATTGTTTTTATACCTGTACCACTTAAAATTAGCGTACTATATCTATTTGTAGCAGGATTTGGCACTACAACAGTTTGTGATTCCCCATTATATTCTACTGTTGTAATTCCATTAATTACGGTACGCCAAGTTCCATTATTAGTTACTGCTCCAGCTACCCTTATTGTACTACCTAAAGTCATCCAAAGTGTTGAACTATTGTTTATTGACAAATTATTAAATGATGTAATTCCAGAAATAGTTGCTGCTGTATTTGTAAATGTCACATTACCTGAACCTGGATTAAAGTTTCCTCCATTATTACTCCATGCGCCATTTGCACCGTTTATAGTAAGAATAGACGAACCAGAAACTGACAAAACTGCATTCGATTCAAGAGACAAAGTCTTAATTTCAGTACTTGAAACCAAAGTTGGCGAATAAAGTGTTGTTGAGGCATCTGGAATAATCACATTTGAATTATTGTTCGGAACAGAATTTCCTACCCAATTGTGAAAATCGTCCCATGAAGTATTATCAGATCCATCCCATACATTTGACGCCAATTCTGAACTGCCAAGTGTTTGCCCTTTTTCACCAAAACTTGTAGGAAAGAATTGAAAATTAATATAATTTATAGTTGTCCAATTTTCGATTATACTATGAGTAGTACTACCGTATTCAATAGTTGTCGATGGTGCTGTAAAATTCCACAGTACCAAATGTTCTTCGGATATACCATTTAACTCAGAATCGAGATAATGTGCCGAAAGTGATGCTGTACAACCTATACCGCCAGTTCTGACTAAATCGTAACTTCTCAAAATGGCATTTGGTTTCCAACTTGGAGCCATTCCTATATTAACTTTAAACAAAACCTCTGTTGGTAAAATACCGCCATTATCGAATGTGATAAATGAGTATTGATTTCCGAAAGTATAGGCTGTATTGTGGCTAAAAGTTGTTCTTCGAATTATACCTGTTACATCTCCAAGCCCAACGGTGGTAGCATTGGCACCCATACTAAGGGTTTTTAGAACTACTCCATCCCACATATCTAAAACGCCTTTAGTTGCAGATGGGTTTTCGCTTTGTAAGTGGAGTATGCCGTTTATTGTAAAATCGCTGCTTGCTGTAACGCCACCTACACCATTAATGGTCAAGTTATTCACATTCCCGGTAAAAATTGATTCGGGGAGGATGATTGCTTCAGAATTGGTAAATGATAAGGTTGACGAAGCATTGCTTGCATCAATAAATCCGGTAGAACTTCCTTTTGTTGGTGAACTTCCGGCTATTGTTAAGTTATTTGCAGCCAAACTGAGTGTCCCTGCCTGTAAATCCAACAATCCATTTACTGCCATGCTTTGGTTGCCCAAGGTTACACCTTCAGAGCGGTTGATAGTCAAATTATTTATCGTTGGTGTATTTGAGAATAAATCATTGTTTAGGACAATAGCTCCTGTTCCACCAAAACTTAAGGAAGATAAAGGAGAAACTTCGATATGTCCGGTTGTCCGGCTAATAGTACCGTTAATTCCCAATGTATATCCGTTTACAATTATATTTCCGGCAGTAAGCGTTAATTCTTCGTTAATATTAATGTTATTGAATAAATTCAAATGCTCTTCGTTGTTCAAAATTAAATTAGTAAAGTCGGTTGCATTGCCACCACTATTAATTTGATTATCAATTCCCTCAAAAGTGATTGATTTTCCGGATGTGGCTGTAAATGTTCCGAAGTTAAAGAAGTCGCCTCTTAGAAAATGATTGAAATCACCAGTATTCCAGCTTGCATCTTCAGTAATATTCACATCACCAGCCACTGTCATTGTAGAAGCCGAAGTTGCCGATGCAGTCCCGGTAATTGTAAAGTCATTCAAAATGGTTAAGGCTGTATTACTTGGCATGGTTTTAGTACCACTGCCGCTAAGTATAAGATTATAATATCCGGCGGGCGATCCATTGGTATTAATAATGGTTTGATTAGCACCATTAAATTCAATTGTATTGTTTGTATTGGCTGCATTTAAAACACCAAGTGTCAATCCTGTGCCAGCCAATGTTAATTCTCCTGCAATCCGCATTACATTACCAGTACCCAATGTTAGTTTAGCATTTTCGGCAATCGTTACATTGTAGAAGTTGGTTGGATCGGATATGGAAGCTGTGGGACTTGTAAAAATAACTGTACTTGTTCCGGCATTGAATGTTCCCATATTATCCCATGAGGCCACACTTCCACCCTCTAAATAACCGCCATCAATTGTGAGAACTGTTCCTTCTCCACCATTTAATATCCCACCATTATTTATCTGCAAATAACCAATAGTTGTGGTCGATGGTAGTTCGGGGTCTGAAGGTGTTGTACTTGCATCTGGTATAATAACATGGTTTCCTGAACCTGGCACAACCCCTCCTACCCAATTGGCTGTATTTTCCCAGGTTGAACCTACCGCACCGAGCCATGTAAAATTTGATGCAGTTGAAGTGCCTAATGTCCAGTATTTATTATCAAATGCGGGTCGGGCAATATATGTTAAGCTCATATTGGCTAAACCCACCCATTTGTCGGTTGTATTGTCATTGGATCGTCCATGATCATCCAAGTGTGGAATTGTAGCTGTTATATGATAATCAAATAAATCAAGATTACCTACTGTTGCACCATTGAGCTCAGTATCCAAATAATGAAGATTGGTTATTATTTTCGTTAAACTTGTTCCTCCAGTTTGAATAATATCATAATACCTATGGATTGCTTCAGGCTTCCAAGTATGGTCTGAAGTTAGTACAATTTTCACACTCATTGAGGATGGCAATGTACCTCCGGCAGCCATATTGATAGTGGTAAACTGATTCCCAAAACTGTATGGAGTATTGGGAATAAAAGAATTACGGGTAACAATTCCGGTAACATCGCCAGCACCTACGGTAGTTGCATTCGCTCCCATTGTCAGAGTTTTCATTGTTAATCCGTCCAACATATCAAGTAATCCTTTTGTTGCCGATGGATTTGAGGCAGCCAAATTCAATTCGCCATTTACAGCAAAATCGCTGGGTGAAGTAATACCACCTGCTCCAGTTAAAACTAAATTATTAACAGCAGCCGAAAATATCGAAGCTGGCAAAGTAATGGCACTTGAATTTGAAAAAATCACACTTGCCAATGGGTCGCTTGCGTTAATACTTCCGCTTGTTCGTATGGGTGTTTTTGCAAGTGTTAATGTATTTGTTCCAACTGAAAGTGTTCCATTGGTTAGTGTCAACACATTTGTAATGTTTAAATCACCATACATCGTAACACCATTCTCACGGTTTATTGTCAGATTGTTAAGTGTAAACGGTGGCATACTTATGGTTGAGCCAGTTCCACCAATGATCATATTGGTAGAAGTGCCACCGGTAACCGAACCGTTCATAGCAGTTACTTCCCCGTTAAATGTTAAGGTGTTTGGACCGATATTGAAATTTCCTGCATTCAGTGCAATTCCTTTTTCAATAGTAAAATCTCCATTTAAAGTAAATCCGTTAACATTATTAATCGATAATGTATCAATAGTATTATTTACAAAAGAACCCGCCGGAATATTTTGTGCTGCCATCCCCTGAAACACAATATGCGAATTCGCAGCAGTACCATCAATTTGTGCACCATCTTCAAAATTTAGATTTCCTGTCAGTGTTAGTTTTTTGCCATTCAAGACAAGTTTATCAGTGGATTGAGCATTTGTAATATTTTTAAGTGTTCTGTTCTGATCCAAAACACAATTTCGGTCAGGATTAGCTGCAAATGTTATATCTGCTCCATCAGTCGGTACTACTCCACCCGCCCAGTTTGTGGCAGTAGCAAAATCAGAACTGATACTTCCCTGCCATGTGTAATTATTGGCTTCCAATGCGCCCATTTTTGGAAAAGCACCTCTGCCAAGACCAGCATAATCGGTAGTAATACCTGTGCCTGAAACACCTGCTAAAAGAGCCGAAATATAATAATCTTCAATAGTATTCCCTCCGGCATTTATAAATCCGGGCGAAATATTTACACTATTCGAATCTTGATTTGTGGCTGTTTTCCAAAGAGCTAATGTTGATCTTTCGTTTGCACTAATTTTTCCAAGTACTCCATTTGGACAAAAATAATCATTATAATCAATGCTTGTGTTAGCTATTCCTGCCAAAAATATTGAAAAATGTTTACCTCCACTTCCAGCAGAACGATTGTTTACAAACAAATTATTGCGGTAATTGCGGGTTGCTCCGTTAAAATTATTCCACAATGCTGCTGTATTTGAAGTTGCCCCTGAACTTACAGCTCCGTCTATATAAACTGTATTGAAATAAACTGAATTATTGCTGGTTGCATTACCCTCGTCCCATATACCATTTATTAAATAACCCGTTGTAATACCTCCACCAATATTTATTATATTGTTTGAAACAGTAATCATACCATTAAAAATAACAAGCCCATTTATTTCAGAACCAATATCGGAAGACGATGCATTGATAGTATGTATAAAGTTTCCATTTACAAGGTGTGATCCTGTTGTAGGACCCGAATAATACATTCCAATCGCACTTGTCTTTGCAGTGGCATTTGTATTGGAAATTGCATAAACAATATTGTTGCTAACTATTTGTATTGTACCAGCTGTTGATGATGATTGTGAAATACCAATTACTGATGCACTTACTTTTTTACCATTATTTCCACTTGAAGCTGAAAGATTGCGAACAATATTATTTTGAATGGTATTTGAACCTGATATCGTTTGAATCCCTCGTGTTTTTGAGCCTGAATTTGTTCCTTGATCTCCATTCGTTAAGTTGGCAATAGTATTTCCGGTAATGATTGTAGTTCCAACCGATGAGCTGTAAATACCATAAACGTCTTGTTTTACTATTGAGTTTGCAGCACTTGAACTTGTATAAATACTATTTGGAGTGGTTAAACTACCATATAAATTATTGGTAATAGTCGTAGTCGCCGATGTGTTAAGTGTTCGCACATAAATGGATTCGAAACCATGCGAATAAGTTGAAGAACCAACTGTTGTGATTGATCCTGTTTTATTATTACTGATGTTAACTGTTCCAGAGCTATTTTGTATCATCCCGTGGGAGGTGGAATACAAAGCTCCATCAAAGCTAACCGACGGCACACTGGTATAGCCAGTACCACCTGAATTTAAGGTTATACTTGTAACCACACCACCTGTTAAATTGGCAGTTGCTATAGCTGGAATAGTACTTCCAGCTGTTGAGAAAGTAATAGTGGGGGGAACAGTGTAACCACTTCCACCACCAACTATATTGATGGCCATAACTTCTCCTCCCGATACAATTGCGGTGGCAGAAGCTACTGGAGTTGTTATAATTATCGATCCAGTGCCTGTTTCAGCGCCTATTGTATTACCAGTAACATCCACATTTCCTGAGTTGATATAAATTCCGTCCCAGGGGTTAGAATTTGTACTCGTGTAGTTCATGTTACGAATAATATTATTGGATACAATACTCTTATTGGTTAATCCTCCATTAATAAATATTGCAGCGTAATAATGTGCAAAACTCGAATTGATAGTCAAAGGACTACCGGCACATTCCGGTTCAGTTCCCCCAAAATAATTATTGCTCACAAGATGGTTATTGCCAGTATTAATATAAATATAAAAATATTTATTATCATCTACAGGAACAAGCGTTGCTGTTTCGTAAAAACTATTGCTCGAAATTATCCAATCGCTTGAGCTATTAGATATATTAATAGTATATGAATACGCTGATGGACTAAAAACATCATAAAAATTATTGTTTCTAATAATGTTGAATTTGTTTTCTCGCCCCGAAGTTCCAGAGGTAAAAACAGCATTTCGCGGACGTCCCGAACTATTACATGTAATATCACAGTATTCCACAATATTGTTGTTATTCCCATTTCCAAAATCAGAGTTTGTAAAATACAAAATTCCGGTACCTACGCTGTTTGGCGAAGCTTTCAGTGTACAATACTTAATAGTATTGAATTCGGCTGAATTAACATATCTGACTATTACGGCTCCAGTAGCTGTACTGTTGTTCGTAATGGTTAAATCTTTTGTAAAACCAACTGCATTTAAGCGTCCGTCGATAGTAACATTGTCAGCTCCCAAAAAATAAATGATTGGTAAAGTCAGATTTCCAGTAATTGATTTACCACTTACTGTAGGATAAATAATAACAGAGCTATAACTAGCACTTCCCATACCACTTGCATTCAATGTGGCAGTGGCAGTTTCTGTGGTATTGTCAATAATTTGCAGGATAATCTGCCCTTGGATGGTTCCGGCATTAATCGCATCGAATGCCAATTTCAATGTGGAGTAGTTTGCACCTGTTGCACCTACTGTTTTTGTTGTTTGAGCTTGTGCAAACTCAAACAATACAAATAAAATGCTTATTGCAATAAGTAATTTTTTTTTCATAATATATAAATTTACAAGCAATTAGTATTAAAAATTTAATTTTGAAGAAATTTTAAAATAGCTTCTGAAAAATTGATTCTTGTATACACAATAAATAAATAAATAAATATAAGAACTTATGAAAATCTATTTTAATGATATCCTATGACAAAGATACAACATTAAATTTCTAATTATTAACTTCTATTAACATTTTTGGTGAATTTGTTAAAGAAATAACAGAAAAAAAAATGAAATAAAGAAAAAATCGTGTATAATACTAATAATCAGATAATAAAAAATCATTAATTTTTGTAAGACAAATCTGATTTTTTTGTAAGATAAACCTTAAAAAATTAGATTATCAGCATAAAAAAACCCACATCGATTTGATGTAGGTTATCTCTTAAAAAATAATAATATATCGTTGTTAAAAAAATATTTTCAACTATTTATATTAATTACTGTATTTGCACAATAAATATTGAATGTAGCATTATAATAAGTAATGACATAATTTTTCGAAATTTGCTCACTTTATTTATGAGTATAACTAGCATTATCAGTTGCAAATATAGCAGCACCTGCAAATTTTAAAACTCCTTCTATAAAAACCCATCTTAACTTACTATAAATATGATCTATATCAGTATATCATTAAATACCATTCACACTAGAAGTATCATTAAACAATTGATCGTTGTCTTTACCAAGTAAATTATCATAGTTTTCGTATCCAGCTTTTGGTATTTTAATTTCGTAAGTCTTTTTGGCTTTATTGATAAGTTGTTTGTTTCGCAACCATGGATTAAAGTCTTTTAATAAACGGTAGGTAATATTATTGCTCTTTGCAAAACTTACCAAATTACTGATGCTCGAATCTATGGTAAGAATTTTACAAGGAATAGGCGGATATAAATCCTTTAAACGAAGATAATAACCATATTTAACAGGATGTGAATATATGAGCTTAAGTGCCAGAATTCGATAAACATATCTCGAAGTTTCATCGTTTAGATATAAATCGTAATAAGAACTAACATTTTGACTTTCGAGCGAACGTTTTACACCAAACTCTCCCATATTATAAGCAGCAGCGGCAAGGGTCCAGTTGTCAAAAATATTATAGGTAGTTTTTATAAACTTGCAAGCAGCTTCGGTTGCTTTTTCAAGATGATAACGTTCATCTACTTCTTCCGTAATTTCCAAGCCATATTTTTGTCCGGTAGGCTTTATAAATTGCCAAAACCCAGCAGCATTAGCTGGCGAAACCACATTAAGAAAACCACTTTCAATTAGAGCCAAATATTTAAAATCGTCAGGAATATCATTCTTTTTCAAAATTGGTTCAATGATAGGAAACCAGCGATAAGCACGCTTTAACATCAACATGGTATTCGATTGCCAAAAAGTATTGGTAAGCAATTCGCGTTCTAACGACTCGCGGACATAAAACATTTTTAAAGGAACATCTTCATTGCAAAACATCAATTTAGAAGGCACTTCAGCCGAAAAAATCTTATAATTAGTTTGAAATGCTTTACGGTAAGCCTCGTCAGAATTTTTTTCCCTTTGAGAAGAATAAATAAAATATTTGCCTGATACTAATGCTAAAGCAGTAAAGAAAACAACAAAAAGTAAACGTTTTATATTCATAATGAAAGTCTATAGAAATGGAATGTAAAATTAACGTCCAATAGCTTTTTATATTGCGCAAAAATAGGAAAAATATCTGGTAGATAAGCTCTGAATTTTCCTGAATTTGATTAAAAAACCTTTATTTTTGGTAAGTTTCAGTGAATAAAAATGTAATTTTCTAGTACTCAAATTTAAATATAAAACTTCTCTTATAAAAAAATTTATTAACATCAACTAAATAAGTATTCAGAAAATGATTGAGATTTTAATTAAGTTACCTTAACTTCGTTAATCTTGATGACACCTACCCCTTTTTACTTAATAATTCCTGAATTTCATTATAATTATAATCATTCGTAAGTTTAAGTAAATATTGAGCAAGTTCAGGGTATAAAGGTGTGATACTATTAATGACAGATAGCGTCAAATCAATATCGGCAACAGCAATTGCATCAGACAAATTTTTAATAATAGAAAGGGGTAAGTTTTCTACACACTCTAAAATTTGTTTTTCATTGGAGTAATCATTTTCAAATTGGGAAAGCAAAACTTTATTATGATTTTTTTTATTTATTTCGTTTTTAATAATATTAAGCATATCATTATGATTAATTGGCTTATTCAAATATTGATTACATCCTGCCTTTATGGCTTTCTCTTTGTCACCAGAAAACGCATATGCGGTCTGTGCAATAATAATGATATCAGTATTAAATTCTCTTATTAGTCGGATAGCTTCAATCCCATCCATTTCAGGCATTTGAATATCCATAAGTACTAAATCAATATCTTTTCGAAGGCGACAAATATCGACAGCTTCAATACCATTATTTGCGATTAAAACTTCTTTGGAAAATGTATTAAACTCTATACTGATTATCATTTGAGACAATTTATCGTCATCCACAATTAATATCACAAGATTTTCTAATTCGTCTTCATTATTTTGAGGTAATACATTATTCGCTAAAGTTATTTCTTCATTAACTGATTCCAAGTAAGGAATTGAAATACTAAAAACAGAACCCTTTCCCTCTTCACTTAGAAGACTAATACTTCCTCCGAGTATTTCAGCATGCGCTTTGGCAATAGATAAACCTAACCCCATACCTTCATATTTTCTGGTACTTGAAACATCAGCTTGCATAAATCTTTCAAAAATTATTTTTTGAATGTTTTTAGGAATCCCCAAACCTGTATCTTTAACAGAAAAAACTATAAAATCAGATTCAAGTTTAACATTAATTTCCACTTCGCCTTTTAGTGTAAATTTTATAGCATTTCCAACAAATATTGATAGAATTGAATTAAGTTTCAGCCCATCTGTCGATAGGTATTTATTTGAATCAGACAATTCATTTTTGACAATGAACTTTAAGTCTTTGCTGTCAGCATTTTTTTTGTTTTGAACATAAATATCATCAATCAAACTTTTAATATTTATTTCAGATTTATTCAATTTTATCAAACCTGCCTGAATTTGTGAAATTTCAATAACATCATTAATGGTAATCATAAGGCGATTAGCACTTTTGTTAATAATGCTAATATATTCATCTCTATCCTCTTTGTTAAGTTTCTCGTTTTGAATCATTGAAAGAAATCCGAGTAAACCAACAAAAGGTGTACGAATTTCGTGTGAAATATTATTAAGAAATGCTGTTTTTAAGCGATCACTCTCCTCTGCTTTATTTTTTGCCACTATTAATTCTGAATTCTTTATCTGTAACTCTAGTGTTCGTTCTTTTACTTTTTTATCTAATATCTTATTTTGATTTTTAAGTTGTTGATGAAGAAAGCGGGTTTGAAGCAGATTTCTAATTCTAAGATCAACTTCATTAAGATTAAAAGGTTTGGCTATAAAATCTTTTGCTCCGCCAGACAATGCGCGTTGTTTTGCTTCCTCAGTTAAATCAGCAGTAAGTACCAATATGGGTAAGAAAGTATCCTTAGGAATTAGTTCTCTTAACTGATCCATCACTTCATAACCTGAAAAATAAGGCATCATTAAATCAAGCAGAATTAAATCTGGCTGAAACGAATTAAGTAAGTCAACCACCAAACGTGAATCAGTTGTCGTTTTTATATTTTTATATTCCTGAAATTCTAGTAATCCTACAAGAATATCAATATTGGCTTCTTTATCGTCAACGATAAGAATATTTGCATTTTTAAAGTTTGAATCCATCATAATTATCCGCTTATTTATTGCATATTTTTTAGATAATACTATCAGTTAAAATTTACTTCCGATAAACATATATTACTATTATATTTGTTATTATACTAAATATACTAAGAAAATCTAAATCATATTAGATTTTGCAAAGATAAGTTATTTATATCTTTTTAAGCATTTCTTTAATTTCTATAGTTTTGAATAAATAAAAATCTATATGATTATTTAAATTATAGTATATTATCTATTAAGATTCAATAATCAATTTTAAATACATATCATAAATTTTATAATTTATGGTGAAGCATTGTTTGAGCGACTTGTATTTATTTATTCGTATGTTTTAATTATTTTTTCCAATCCAATCATCCACTATATTTATTAAAGTTTTAATATCCAATGGCTTACACAAATAAGCTTTACTGCCTGCTTTCATTAATTTTTCAATCTGATGAGACATTGCATCTGCACTTATAATTATTACTGGAATTGATTTTGTTTTTTCTTCAAGTTGAAGAAGTTTTAATACTTCTGCTCCGTCGATATCAGGAAGGTTAATATCTAAAAAAATCAAATCAGGCATGTATTCCATTGCCAATTCTACAGCCATTTTCCCGTTCTTATTTGTAATCAGACGAATATTAGGGCGTTGTGAATTAAGTATCTGTTCCATGAGTTCAATATTAGATGCATTATCTTCAATATAAAGTATGCATCCTGACTGTTGAACATGATTTGTTTCAATAAAATTGAAATCATTTATATTATCAGTTGATTCAAGTTGACCTTTACATTGCCTGAGTTCAATCCAAAAAGTACTTCCTTTTCCATCTTCACTCTCAATCCCAACAAAACCATTCATAGCATCCATAAGCTTTTTAACAACAGCCAAACCCAGTCCGCTTCCTTCAGTTTCTGTCTTTTCAGCACCAATTCTTTCAAAAGGTTTAAAAAGCTTAAAAATATTTTCCTGCGAAATTCCAATACCAGTATCTTTTATAGATATCCTAACATATGCCATACCATCTAAAACCCTTGCATTGCCAACACATTCAATACTAATAGAACCATTTTTAGTGTTATATTTTACAGCATTGTTCAATAAATTAAATAATACCTGATTTAAACGTTGACGATCAGAGAATACAAAAAGTTGATCATTCGGAGAAATAGAGAGTTTAAGGTTCAGATGATTTTCTCTGATAATTGGTTCCATTATATCAGTTATATCACGAATAATTGATGATAGCTGTATTGGTTCCATCGAAATTGAGAATTCACCTGATTCAATACGCGAAATATCAAGCACTTCATTAATCAGACTTAGTAAATGTTTGCCACTTTGTAAAATATGATGGACGCCTTTTTTTTGTTTTACATCCAGCGGCCCCATTTCTAGTAATTGTGCAAAACCAAGTATAGAATTCATTGGAGTTCTTAGCTCATGACTCATACGTGAAAGGAATTCGCTTTTGGCAAGATTGGCTTTCTCAGCTTCTTCCATTGCATGCAGAATTTTTTCTTCAGCCTGTTTACGCTCAGTAATATCAAGCGAAATACCTCCAAGCATAGGATGTTGTCCTTGATTGGTTATTATAAATTTTTGAGTTTCGTAATTATGTAATTCACCATCAAGTTGAAGCATGCTTTCCTCAATTTTCTGGTAACCTAAATCCATAGATTTTTTATCATCTGCAATCAATTTTTCACCTAATTCATTTGGAAAAACTTCAAGCATTGTTTTACCTATCCATTTTGAAGCTCCAAAAGCTGTATCCATATATTTGTTAACAAATAAAGTTTTACCTTCATGATCTTTAAGAAATACAATAGCCGGTAAATAATCCATGAATAGCGAAAATCTTTTTTCGCTTTCTCTGAGCGCATCTTCTATTGACTTACGTATAGTTATATCATGATAATTAAGCAATATGCCATTAATAATCGGATCATTGACAAGATTAGTTGCAGTTAGTTCTATCTGTTTAAAACTTCCGTCTTTACATTTATATCTGTATTCAACTGTTTTTGAGAAATTATCTGTATGAAGAAGGTGGTAAAATTCTGATTGAATTCTTTCAAAATCATCAGGATGAATGGTTAACCACCCATCAGTTCCTATTAAATCATCGGGTTTCCATCCAAAATATCTTTCAATATTCGGACTTTTATAAATCATTACACCATCAGCGCCCATAATACCTATAACATCCGAAATATTTGATATCATTGAAGCATGTTTTATTTCACTATCAAGTATAGCTTTTTCAGCTTTTTTTCGTTCTGTGAGATCCATATTTGAACCTGTTACACGAATTGCTTTTCCTTCTATATCTCTGCTTATAAATCCACGGGAAAGAACCGGGACATAGTGCCCCTTTTTATGCAATAAACGAAATTCAGCATCATAACTAGCTATATTGCTATTTAATGCATTAGTTAAAATAGTGTTTGTATTTTCAACATCATCAGGATGTGTTAATTTTTTCCATAAATCACAGTCTGAGGAAATTTCACCTTCTGAGTACCCCAATTGTTCCCACCATTTTGATGAATAAAAAAGTTGGTTTGTTACTAAATTCCAATCCCAGGGTGCATCGTTAGAACCTTTAATTACCAAATTTAATTGCTCTCTGCTTTCTTTTAAAGCTTCTTCAGATTGTTTGCGTTGACTAATATCTTCAAATATATAAAAACGTCCGTAATACTCATCATTGCTTCCTCGTATTTGAGTAGAAAAACGTCTTACTGTTCTGTTTTCTGTAAATGCAATTTCATCTTCAAGTACTATCCGATTCGATTCTTCCTGCAGGGGTTTGCACGATTCGGCAAAAGCGGGAATATCTGCCAGCACAGGTAAACAATATGGAATAATATCATTGTTCTTTAGTTCACCTTTTTGCATTTGTTCAGCAATTTTTTCAATCCCCCATATCTGACAAAAACGTTGATTAAAATATAAAATATCATCCGTACGATTATTAACTACCAAAAATCCCATAGGTGAAGAATCAGACATTAATTGTAACAATGTCTGGTTCCATTGTAGAGCTTCTTGTGTTAACTTACGCTCTTCTATTTCATTCTTTAAACTGATATTTATTTCTGCGAGTTGAGTCGTTCTTTCTTTAATTTTATGTTCAAGATTGGAATTAAGATCATTGATTTCAGCTTCAGCTTGTTTGCGTTTTGTAATATCTTCCTGTACTGCAAGAAAATTCATGATCTTACCTGATGAATTAAAAATAGGTGAAAGCGAAGCAGATGTCCATATCAACTCGCCGTTTTTCCTTTTATTTCGAAATTCTCCATACCAAGCATTTCCTGACTCTATGGTTTCCCAGAGTATGCGATATTCATCTTTAGACTTTCCACCTGATTTTAAAATACGTGCATTTTGTCCCAGCAATTCCTCCAAAGAATAACCTGTCATTTCAGATGCTTTTGGATTTGCATATTCAAAATTTCCATCCAAGTCGGTAATGCAAATCATTACAGGGCTTTGTTCTACAGCATAGGAGAGTTTTTTAAGTTC
>CAZUCB010000037.1:0-20398 GCA_964618755.1 uncultured Bacteroides sp.
TTCTTTGGTAATAGGGTGCGTAAAGGATAAGCTAAAAGCATGCAATCGAATTTGACGAACAAAAGTATCATCAGCACCATAACGTCTGTCGCCAACAATTGGGCAACCCATTTCTGAAAAATGAACGCGAATCTGGTTTTTACGTCCTGTTTCTAATTTAACTTCTAATAAAGTTTGTTCTCCTATGCTTTCTAATACACGATAATGAGTAACAGCAAATTTGGCATCTTCACTTTCTGGTACTGACATCATTTTTTGTTGCGGACCTTCCTTCAACCAACTTTTGATGCTTCCTTCTGTTAATTCTGGATTTCCTTCAATCAAAGCGTAATAAAGTTTTTCAGTGGCTTGCCAATTATCTTTCATCAGTTGCATTATTTCCTCTGATTTTGCTAACAATATAATTCCAGACACTTCTCTATCGAGCCTATGAATAATAAATGCACGCTTTTTCCCTCTTGATTCTTCTTTTACATAATCACTTAGCATTTTCAATAACGAAATATTTTTCTTTCCTGTATCACCATGAGTAAGCACTCCAGCAGGTTTTATAACTGCCACGAAATGATCATCTTCAAATACCACATTAAATGGAGATTTAACTTTATTTGTAGAATCTTTGTATTTAGTATATTCCAATCCTTGACCCTCTTTTATAATGGTTTCGGTCTTTTTTATTACTTTACCATCCAATCGAATACTTCCTGAGGTAATTAACTTTTTTATTTTAGTTTTTGATGCACTTCCAAATTCATCTAATAAAACTTCTGATATTGTTGCTGTTCTTTTTGCAGTTATTCTCATGTTTTTTTTCTTTTTAGCATCTTAAAAAAATAAAATGTAGTAAATTAAGTGTATAAAATTAATAATTTGGGAGAATCTTTTTAAATAATCGGCTAAATTAACGATTATTTCCATAAAGCTTTGTATTTACAAATTGTATTTTCAATTTGTGCTTTTTCAATAAACACATTAAACTTACAACTAAAAGAATTATAAAAAGTCTTAGCAAATTCGATTTTTCTTTCCTATTCTAAAAATACTATTTACATTTGCAGTATTAATAATCTCAAATCTTATAATTATGAAGTATTTAAACAAATTTTTGATTTTTTGCTTTATCGTATTTTCGTTTGAAATGGTTTCTGCTCAATTTGTAATAAATGGAGAATTACGCACAAAAACTATGTTTTTAGATGGTTATAAACAACTATTTAATGGATCGCAAAATCCTTATGGCTTAATAGTTCAACGAAGCCGTTTATTATTAGATTATAAAAAAGACCAGCTAAGCTTTGGTTTCTCTGTTCAAGATGTTAGAAACTGGGGACAAGAAGCTACTTCAACAAATAACACCAATATTGGAGTATTTGAAGCTTGGGCTAAATATAATTTCAACGAAAAATTGGCAATTAAATTCGGCCGTCAACAAATAAAATATGATGATGAAAGATTATTTTCAATTTCAAACTGGAGCGATCAAGGGATTGTTCATGATTTAGCTATTTTTCAATACGATAACAAAGCAAAAACGTTAAAAGCAGACTTAGCTGTCGCAATGAATAACAATACTCTTTCTGCTTTTTCAAATTATTTATCTGATTATACTGTAAAAAGTTATAAATATCTAGGTTATTTATGGCTTAATAAAACATTTATGAATAATAAATTGGATGTTTCATTGATGTCGATAATTGATGTTAACCAAAAACCAGCAGATCCAAACATTTTGAACTCAAGATTTACAATAGGACCAAACTTTAATTTTAAAACAGAAAAATTTAAAATAGGAGGTATTTTTTATTATCAAGGAGGTAAATTAGCAGATGGAAAAACAGTTAAATCCAATTTTTATTCAGCCAAATTCAGTTATAATATTACCAAAAACCTAGAACTTGCAATTGCTTACGACCATTATTCGGGTACAGATTTTAAAGATACAGTATTAGCTAAAACGGAGTCAACAACATTTGACAAACTATATGGAACAGGACATACATTTTTAGGATATATGGATTATTTTACAGGAAATTCTTCTGATATTACAAAGGGAGCTGGCATCAATGATTTTTACATTAGGGCAAATTTTAATTTTAAAGAAAAGCATAATTTAGAAGCCACCTATCACTTATATAATCTTGATAAAGCCTATGTATTAGGTTCCCTGATTAATAAAAATCTAGGATCTGAAATAGACCTTGTTTATACATATAAATATAATAAAATTATAAACCTTAGTTTAGGCTATTGTACAATGCTTCCAAATGAGTCAATGGAATATCTTTCTAAAATTAAAATTGGAGAAAGTAAATTTGCACAATTTGCTTATTTGATGGTAACTTTTAAACCAAACTTTTTTACTTCAAAAGAAGAAGCTAAATGATAGGTTTGCGAACTTTATTTATTAATACTAATAAGAATGCTGACTGCCAATAATTTTGAACGATTAAGCTTAATTGACAAATTGACAATTATTTTTGAAGATGGAGAAGAATTATTCTCACGCAATACAGATGGCTTTTCAATTAAGCTTTATCAATTAAATGATTTCTTTTGTGAAGTATGGTATAGTTCAGAAGCAAATAAAATATACAAAATAGAACTGATTGATGAAACGCTGGTAGTTGGGTTATATGATGTAAATATTGATTTTAAAAATCTATTATAATTAATTATTTACATTTTTCAATTTTTTTAAACTCTTGTGTTTTGTAAAGTGGCTCCCAATTTCCTCCAGTTTTGGAAATATAAGTTGCATAAAAAATGCCAGATTTAGCGTTTACAAAGCATTTCATATACATTACTTCTTCCATATACTCTAATCCCGCAATTCCTGATTTGTCTGATTTTATTGCAATTGGTAAAGAAATACTTACAGCTTCCTCTTCTTGATTGTTAATAATTTTACTTATTTCTTCGCTTGAAACAAAATTAATTTTTCCTGAAAAAGCTTTTGAAATATCTGGTTTTTTCGTTTTTGCATCTATTAGTTTATCATCCACAAACAATGTCATATTTTTTAATTTAATGCAATTCTCATCATCCTGATCTTTAGCATAATCTGTTACAGTATAGTTTTTTTTGTCAAAATTTCTAATTTCTTTAATATGATTTTGAATGATTTTTAAAGATATAAGTAAATCAGAATCAAATAATTGCTGATTTTTTCTTGAATTAATATAAGGCATATAAAAACTATAATCAATTTTCTTATTGAAATCTTCATCATAAGGCTCACTGTTTTCCATTCGAGAATAAACCATGGTAGGAATAGTTTTCTTAGTAAATGTTTGTATTCCATATTCATTGGTTACCCATAGCTTTGTTTGTACAAACTGTAATAAAGTGTAACTTTTCGGATTAATTTTTCTCACCTCTTGTACATCAGAAAAAGTCTTAAATTCTATGGGTTTATCTTTGTTAAATTGCCAATCTTTTGTAATAGCTTCCTTTATCTGGCTATTATATGCAGAAACAAATTCCCTGTAAGCATTTAATTCACTTTCCAGCTCTTCTTTTCTCTTTGCATTGCTTGTTTTTGAAATCCTTTTTTGTAAATCCTCTACAAAATAAGCATCTTCAGCTATCAATTGAACAATTAATTGACGATTGCAAATTCCTTGAAAATCTTCAGATTTAGCATTGACTACTTGTGATTTAGCATTATTATTTAATAATAAAATCACTATAAAAAGTAATAATAAATGTTTTAAGTATGACATCGAATACAGAAGTTTAAAATGAAGGTTCAAATCTACATCAATTTTTTTAATAATGATGTCTTTCGAAGCAGAATGTTTAAAAAAAATCATATTTTTAAATAGCATTCATTAATTTTGCACTTATAATATGAGAAAAAAGCTGAGAATTGGTTTGCTGAATATTATGCCAGAAGCCGAAAAATATGAAATAAATATATTGAGACTGATGGATAAACAGCCAATTTCTGTTGAAATAGTGCTAATAAAAGCCATTAATCATACTTATAAAAGCAGTAATAATCAACATATCAATAATCACTATATTACTTTTTGGCAAGCTGTTGAAGCCAAAAAACTTGATGGACTCATTATTACAGGTGCTCCAGTAGAAAATATGGATTTTGAAAAAATTACTTATTGGAACGAATTACTTGAAATTTTAGATTATGCACAACAACATATTATAAGTACAATGGGTATCTGCTGGGGTGGAATTGCCATCGGTAAATATTTAGGAATTAATAAGGTTGCATTGCCAAATAAATTATTCGGAGTTTTCACTTCAGAGTTTTTGCATAAAGAGCATTGGATGTACGATGAAACAAAGCCTGTATTTGATTGCCCTCAAAGTAGATATGCTGGATTAAACGAAGATGAATTGGCAATAGCAGAAAAAAATTCCACTATCAGATTACTTGCAAATTCGGAAGAAGCAGGGCATTTTATTTTTGAATCTTCTAACGAGAGATTTATAGCCCACTTAGGACATCCAGAGTATGATGCTAATAGAATAGTTTTTGAATATACAAGAGACAAAGTAAAAGGATTAAACCACATTCCTTTGCATTTTGATGTAAACAATCCTGTTGACAACTGGCATCAAAATAGTATTAAATTCTTTGGTAGTTGGTTAGGGATGTTAAAAAACAAAACTGAATAAGAAGCTTTATGAAATGCTATGTTTTCTTTCTAGAAATTTATTTTTAATGCTCCAATAAAATTTCTACCAGGTGCACTGATACCCGAAGCAAAATATCGATAATGCGTGTCTAAAATATTTTCTACTCCTGCTTGAATAGTTAAAAACTTAGACGCTTTATAGGCAGCTTTTAAATTTATTGTGTACCAATCGGGCATACCGATATAGTTACCATTTGCATCAACAGGATTGGCAGTTATATTATCTTCTCCTGACGGACTATAATCTTTCAGATTTTTCCATGCATTATATCTAATATATAAATCGGTGGATAGTTTATTTATCTTATATCGGAATGAAGTCATACCATATACCGGAGGAATATGATCAAGCGGAATATTGTCTTTAATTACACGACCATAGGTATAAGTTAAGTTACTAACAATGGAGAAATTATTAGATATATTAGCTGAAATATTCCCTTGTGCTCCACAAATATAAGCTTCTCCTTCGTTTTTGTTTGTATGAACAGCAGTCATTGTTCCTCCAAAAATAACAGAGTCTATTCCATTTAATTGTGTTGCACGGTCTACAATCGCATTTTGAATAATTGTATAAAATCCAGTTAATTCAAACTGAAATTTTTTGTTTATGATTTTACTAATTGTTAATTCTGAATTATATACATATTCCGATTTTAAATCTGGATTTGGAATTACAAGTATAGTTCCCGATTTTGAATCGTTAACTTTTCCAATATCATCAATGTTTGGCGACCTAAATCCTGATGCTAAATTTAGAGCGAAACGCCAGTCATTGCATGGCATATAAATTGCACCTAACTGCCCTGTAAAAGCATTATTATCTTGTTGAATAATTTTGTCAAAAGGGAATTTATTAATATTCATCATTGTATCGCTATAAATAGATTTTAAACGACTTCCCGAAAAACGAATCCCCTGAGTTAATATTAATTTTTTACTTAACTCCCAATTATGGGCAACATAAGCTGAATAATTCATCATATAATTTGATTCGTCAGGATACCTGCTACTTGCATCATAAGTTTTCAAAAAAGAAACTACATCAATATTATATGCTTCGGAGTTAACATCATTATAAGTATATTCTATTCCATAACGAAGTTCATTTTTTGACGTAATATTCTTTTGCAAATCGGCATTAAAAGAGAAAACATTAACAGTTTCTAACTGAAACTTTTTAGGGTTTTTGCTAAATTTCCTACTAATTCTATCTTCACTAATATTTTGATAACCAGCAGTAAAGCAAGCATCGTCAAACCATTTGCTGTTTTTAAAATGTGCTGTAACGTAAGTAAACAACCTTGTTTGCGGACCATAATACCATTCGGCATATTCTGGTTTGCCTTTTATAACAGACAACAATCTATCGGTACGAGGCACATCACTTGAGTTTGAGTATTGAAAATTAATAATATATTCAGCCTTTTCCGAAGGTTTGTAGTAAAATTTCTGTAAAATATCATATTGTGAATAGCCACTATTTTTTAAAGTATAAGGTTTACTATTTACTACAGCACTATCTTTATTGTTAATTCTTTCGGAATATAAAGTATTCATTCCCCAGTTTCCGTATAATGAATTATTATTACTACCGATTGTAAGGTCTCCAATATTTTTATAACTAAAATTAGTAATTGAAGCGAATTTTTTAGTTGCAATATTAATGAACATACTTCCTCCATATTCATTTGCTGCCGAAGCATATTTTGTTATTGCAGAACCTGTAACTAAAAGATTACTATCAGTAGAATAGATTGGTTTTTTTGAATGAAAAGCCATTACACCACCTAAAGCATCACTACCATAAATAACAGAACCTGGTCCATAAACAACCTCAATACGATCTAGCATTAAAGGATCTATTGTAATAATACTTTGCAGGTGTCCCGAACGATAAATGGCATTATTCATGCGAACACCATCAACAACTAATAAAATTTTATTTGCTTCAAAACCTCTTAAAACTGGACTCGAACCACCTAATTGACTGTTTTGTACAAAAGCAGCACCTGTCTGTGAAAGAATTTCACCTGAATTTTGAGGCATACTTAATTCAATTGCCTTAGATTCAATAACTTCTATTCGATTTGGTAAATCAGATTTCTTTTCTTCAAATTTATTTGCAGAAAATACAACATCATCTAAAGTTATTACACTTTGAATAAGTTCTATAGTTTTTCTAGGTTGTAATTTATCTAAGACATATTCTTGCTTTCCATATCCTATGCATGAAATAATAATAGTATCGTCACTTGAAAAACGATTTATTATTGCAATGCCTTTTTGATTTGTTGTAACATTAATTGTCTTACTTTTATTAAAAATATTTACACCCTGAATAGGTTGTTTGTTTTGTATATCAATAATAGTTAATGTTTGCGAATAGGATAACATTGTTCCTATTGAAATAATAATAGCAAATAAAATTCTTTTCATTTGATTATGTTAAAGTTTTCAATACAAATTTTGAATAGTCGATTATATTTAAAAATTATTTTATTCCCTCCCAATTTCCTTCCAATCCCCATTTATTTTAATCAATTCTATTAATTTTTCTAAGGCTTCGCTTTCTGGTATGTTTTTTTCAACAACATTTTTCCCTTTATAGAGGGTAATTCTGCCGTTTCCGGCACCTACATAGCCATAATGTGCATCTGCCATTTCGCCGGGACCGTTCACAATACAGCCCATTACTGCTATTTTAAGCCCTTTCAGATGAGAAGTTCTATCTTTAATTGTTTTTAAAGCATCCTGAATTTTGAATTGTGTTCTTCCACAGGAAGGACACGCAATAAATTCTGTTTTTGTAATACGAACACCATTAGCCTGCAATAATGCAAATGAAGTTTCGGTAATAATTTCTGATGAAAAATCAGAGTTTTCTATCCAAATTCCATCGCAAAAACCATCTACTAATAAGGCTCCAAAATCTGCGGAAGCTTTCATTTGAAAAGCTTCTTTATCGGAAATTTCGTATGTTTTTTTAACAATCACAGGTGTTTGAACGTTTGCAGTTATCAAATTTGCAAAGAAAAGCCTTTCATTTTTAATGCCATTGTCGTCGAAAGCAGTAATAAACACTAAATTTTTATTGTTCCTAATGCTTTTTATCAAATCAGCATTGCTAAAATCAATAGCTTTTGTAGTTGAAATTAAAACAAATTGAGTTTGAGTAGCAATTTTAGCATCATCAAACGGCTTATAATCAAAGTTAATATCAGTACGATTATTCCTTATTTGGTTTTCTACAAACGAATAATCAGCTTTTCTATTAATATCGTTTCCAATAATGATTACAGGATAAGAAGTTCCGATATTATCGTAAGCATAAGAAGTTCGCCTTGCGTATTGATAAGCGTCTATGGGAAAGTCAATACTTATTTTTTCAGTATTGCTTAAAATAGCTTTGTTATTATAAGAATCAACGATTTTAAGGGCTACGGGAATTTCAAATTCAGGATCTTCGGTAAGCGAAACCCTTATTGTATCCCCAATTCCGTCCTCTAACAAAGCTCCGATGCCACCAGCCGACTTTATACGACCGTCTTCTGCATCTCCAGCTTCGGTAACACCCAAATGAATAGGATAATTCATCCCTTCAGCCTTCATGTTGGCAACCAAAAGGCGTGTTGAGGCAATCATTACTTTTATATTGCTTGATTTCATTGATAACACCAAGTTGTGAAAATCGAAATAATCGCATAGCCTTATAAATTCCATAGCCGATTCTACCATTCCCCTTGGTGTATCACCATATCGACTAATAATACGATTCGACAATGATCCATGATTAGTCCCGATGCGGATTGCTGTTTGATTTCTTTTACATATTTCAATCAAAGGAAAAAGCCGATCGGAAATACGTTTGATTTCTTCTTTGTATTCGAGTTCTGTAAAATCATATTTTCCTGTATTTCGGTCAACATAATTACCTGGATTAATCCTGACTTTTTCTACAATACTGGCAGCTACTTCGGCCGCTTTCGGATTAAAATGAATATCGGCTATCAATGGTGTATTATAACCTCTTTTGAGTAATTCATTTTTGATATTGGCAAGGTTTTCGGCTTCCCTAACACCTTGTGCAGTAATTCGTACATATTCGCAACCAGCTTCAATCATTCGAATAGTTTGTTCAACCGTAGCCATGGTATCCATAGTATCGGTATTGCACATAGATTGTATACGAATAGGATTGTTTCCGCCCAACGGAACATTTCCTATTCTAACTTCTCTGGTAACAAAGCGTTGGTATGAATAAGGATTATCAGTAAATTGAAGCATGGTTAATGGTAAATAATTGCGATGGTTTTTAATAAGAAAATATTCGCATGATATACAACAACTTGTTTATTAAATCAACTTTTTAGAAGATTAAGGTCTTTAGCAACTGCTAAGTTTATTGCTAAAATATCTGCTTCTGAAACGCTTTGTGTTTTTAAAAGTTTATAATAATCCTGCATAAGTCTGGCAAGCAAAACACAAGCAGAACATGAATGAGAGAATGGTTTATATATTTTTTTATATGGTTCATAAAGTAAGTCGGCTAATTCAATTGCTTTTTTCTCAGCAAAAGCTTTTGTAACATTGTCTTCAAAATCATTGATAATTTCGTATAAATTTTGTGAATGAATATTGCCTAAATTACACATTCCCAACCCATACATACAAGACCTCATACTACCATCAGGAGCAATGGTAAGCATACTTGGCTGATAGAAACCTTTGCTTTTGCACAAACTATAAGAAATTAGATCCTTAATAGAAAGGTTTTCTATTGGCTTATTTACAATATCATTAGCTCCTCCCATGTCCACTAAATCCATAGTGATAGGTGTCATAAATTTCAACTCTTTAAGTTCTAACGTAGTTTTTAGATATTGTATAAAAGAATCTAACAGAAGCTTAACTTCAATACTTGAAATTAACTCGTAACTTAAGCCTATTGTTTCACAGGCCTGAATAACAGATGTAAGTTGTTTGATGCCAGCTTTGTTCTTATCAATACGAGAATCAAAGCTTAATGACAGATGGCTTAAACCGCTTTTCTTCAATACTTTTACCAAGGCTAAAGCTGTTGCAAATCTCTGATTTCCAACTTTAAAAAGAATTTTGCTTCCCCAAAAAGTATTGGTAAACAACCTAGTTGGGATACCATAACTGGATGCGTAACGGATCAAATCGAAAATATCTACTTTAGCCAATAAGGCTTCACCACCTGTAAAGTTAATGCCATTTTGCAATAAACCTGCAAAATAAGCATCAGCAATAATGTGCTTAATTTTTTCGTAAGACAATTCTTTGCCTTGATATGCTTTTCTAACAGAGTGTAATAAACAATGCGGACAATTGGAATTACACTCATAAGTAAGTTCAAGATTAATAGCTTCAACGTGGGCAATTGGAAAATGCTGATATTGATTTTTTAGTTCTTCAATTTTAGATTCTAATTGGTTTTCAACAACTTCAATAATCTTTATAAAACTTAATTCTTCTAATCTTTTGATGGTTTTTTCATTAGAAACTTCACTATAATTGAGGATTCCACTATAATACAATTGAAAAAGAAGTTTATTCAATTTCTCATAAGGCAAATTCGCCATTGACAACCTGTTTTTAAGTAAGTCTCTTTTAATCAGGTTGCAACAAAGATTTGTTAATTGTATAGCTTTAATCATTTTAAAAAATCATAAACGATACAAACCTACAATTTTTTTTTGAGAAATGTAACTTTCTATATAAAAAAAGAATATTATTCTTAGATAGGAAATTTTAAATAGATGCTATCTCTTTAAAAAGAAAGCTTTTAATTGAAGTTCTTACTAAATTTTTTTACCATGTATTCTTACTGAATTTTTATTCAATGTTTAATTTGTGTTTTTTTACAGTAACAATGTCTATTTTTTATACTTTTGTGTAGTAAAAGATATTTATTTATTTTATGCTCAATAAAAACAAATGATCAAATGAAAATAATAAAAAGTAAATTTATTTTATTCTTTTTCATATATTTATGCATATTTCCTTTAATGTTAAAAAGCCAGATTAGTATTGGAGGAATTCCTCCAAGCTTTGAAAATAATTTGAGTAAATCTACTATTCAAACGATAAATGTTGACAAACCGAATATTGCAAACCTAGTTTTAGAAGATGAATTATCCGATAGTAAAGGAGAAGCCTATCGCATGGGCATTCTGTTGCCAATAAATAAAGGAATCCACAATTCTGGGACTTGGACAAAATTAAACAATGGTGATAAAATTTGGCAACTAAGAATAACAGTAAAAGATGCATTGGCAACAAGTTTATATTACGATAAATTTTATTTGCCAGAAGGTAGTCGTTTGTACGTTTATAATGATGATAAATCTAATTTGATAGGAGCTTTTACCAATAAAAATAATCATAAAAGTGGTTTATTTGCAACAGAATTGATAGCAGGAGATGCTACAATACTCGAATATTATGAACCTTTCAAGGTAAATGATACTGTAATCATTAATATATCTGATATTAATTATGCTTATAGAGGTGTAAGCAATGCAAATAATAATAAATATGGGTTTGGATCATCTGCTGGTTGTGAAGTAAATATAAATTGTATAGAAGGTTATAATTGGCAAAAAGAAAAGGCTGGTGTTGCCAGAATTAATATTCGGGTTGGTGCAAGTTCAAGCTGGTGTACAGGTTCATTGATCAATAATACATTGCAGGATTTTAAGCCATATTTACTCACAGCTGATCATTGTGGAACTATGGCATCTGTAAATGATCTAACGCAATGGATGTTTTATTTTAATTATGAATCACCTTCTTGTAACAATCCTACAAATGAAGGAGCTCTTGCATCACAAAGTATGACTGGTGCTGTTAAAGTTGCTCATGGAGGGAATTCAGGAAATACTGGCTCGGATTTTCAGCTATTATTATTGAATGCAAATGTGCCGGAAACTTATAATCCATACTTTTTGGGATGGGACAGAAGTGGAGATACGAGTTTTTCGGGTGTTTCAATACATCATCCAGCTGGAGATATAAAGAAAATAAGTACATATACCACTCCTTTAATAACAACTACCAATAATGACAATGGCCCTGTGTTATCACATTGGAAGGTTTATTGGGATTCTACTATAACAAACTATGGCGTTACAGAAGGTGGTTCTTCCGGTTCTCCAGTTTTTAGTTCATCTGGGAGAATTATTGGAACGTTAACGGGAGGTCCTTCTAGTTGTTTACAATCCATTAATAAATTTGATTATTATGGCAAATTCTATTGG
Organism: uncultured Bacteroides sp.; assembly: GCA_964618755.1. Classification (GTDB taxonomy): domain Bacteria; phylum Bacteroidota; class Bacteroidia; order Bacteroidales; family JACABE01; genus JACABE01. The sequence goes on from CAZUCB010000037.1 coordinate 11,945, forward strand.
CATTGGGATAAAAATGGAGATACATCAACAATGCGTTTAAAAGAATGGCTCGATCCAATTGGCAGCAATGCAATACAATTAGATGGATTAACTTATAGCAAAGCAGATTTTATTGCAGATTTTAATTTTATAAAAGTAGGTGAATCGGTTAATTTTATTAATAAATCTTTGGGATCTCCTACCCACTATTTATGGAGCTTTGAAAAAGGACATCCTAGTACTTCAACCGATAAAAATCCTACTGATAGAGTATTATATTCAGAAGCAGGAATTTTTGATGTGTCTCTTCAAGCCTTTTATACAACTCCGGATTCAAGTTTTAATAAAACAACAATAAAAACAGATTTTATCAGAGTTTGGGATGACATTAAAATATTTAATCCACAATTAAGCAAGCAATTATGGATAGATTTTAATTATAATATTATTAAAAATTTTAGTCTTTCCATTTTTGATATATTGGGAAGAAGTGTATTCTATATTGAAAAAAACGACAATCCAACTAATAAATTCAATATCAATATAAGTAATTTAAAGACTGGCGTTTATTTTGTTAAAATCAAAACAGATGTTGCCGAATATGATAAAAAAGTAGTAATCATTAATTGACAATTTTTATATTAAGTCAAACAAGAATTCGTTAACTTCTTCCTTTAGTTTTTCCCATAAAAAATCTTAATGCTTATTTAGGTTTGTTATAATTCATTATTTTTGCTAAAAATTTAAAAGATGAACATTAAAATTGTCAATACATCAAAACATCCTTTGCCAGCTTATGAAACTGTAGCTTCGGCAGGTATGGATTTGCGAGCAGAGCTATTGCAACCCATTACATTAAAGCCATTAGAGAGATGTTTAATTCCCACGGGATTGTATATTGAGTTAGCTGTTGGGTACGAAGCACAAATCCGTCCACGTAGCGGAATGGCTTATAAACATGGCATTACAGTTTTAAATTCACCCGGTACAATTGATGCTGATTATCGAGGCGAAGTAAAAGTAATTATCGTAAACCTTTCAAATGATGAATATGTTATTAATGACGGGGAACGAATTGCACAAATGATTATAGCCCAACATGCCAAAGCAGAATGGGTACAAGTAAATGAACTTGAAGAAACTACCAGAGGTGAAGGCGGATTTGGCCATACTGGGAAATAGTAAAGACTTAAGAAAATGAGATGCTTCCTTCGTTAGCATTAAAAAATGAAGTTCAGTTAAACAAAAAATGAAAAAATGAAAATAATTATTCCAATGGCGGGTATGGGCAAAAGAATGCGTCCACATACATTAACGATACCAAAACCATTAATCCCTGTTGCAGGAAAACCCATTGTTCAACGCTTGGTTGAAGATATTGTTAAAATAAGTCAGGGGAAAATTGACGAAATAGCTTTTATTATTGGCGATTTTGGAATTGAAGTGGAAACAAGGCTTATTGCAATTGCAGAAAAATTAGGTGCTAAAGGGAAAATTTATTACCAACACGAGCCTTTAGGAACAGCACATGCCATACTTTGCGCCAAAGAATCACTCGATGGAAAAGTTATTGTGGCATTTGCCGATACTTTGTTTAAAGCTGATTTTGTTTTGGACGAAAATCAGGATGGCATTATATGGGTACACGAAGTTGACGACCCAAGTGCCTTTGGTGTTGTAAAAACCAATGAAAGCGAAATTATTACAGATTTTATCGAAAAACCTAAAGAATTTATTTCCAATAAAGCCATTATTGGTATTTACTATTTTAAAGATGGAGCTTATTTAAAAGACGAATTACAATATTTAATTGATAATAATGTAGTTAAGGGTAATGAATACCAACTTACCGATGCTTTGCAGAATATGATGAAAAAAGGCACAAATTTTTCTGTTGGAAAGGTAAAGGAATGGTTAGATTGTGGCAATAAAGATGCAACGGTTATTACGAATCGTAGTTTGTTAGAAAATAGCAATGACAACGAATTGGTTTCCAATACAGCGAAAATTAACAATTCAATTATCAATCATCCATGTTATATTGGCGAAAATGTTGAAATTACAAGCTCAATAATTGGTCCTTACGTTTCAATTGGTGAAAACTGTATCGTTAGCCATTCAATTATTACCGATACTATAGTTCAAACCAATTCCAAAATTAAGAATGCTAACATTGACAATTCGATGATTGGTAGTTATGTTGAATATAAAGGAGATATCAACGAATTAAGTATCGGTGATTTTACAACAATCAATTATAACGTTTAGCAATACAACAAATAAACCTTAGTATCGTTAAATGAAATATCTTAAGATTTAATTATTTTTGAATTCCACCGAGAACAAATGAAAATGCAAAAAATACTCTTTAGTAGCCTGATAGTGATTATTTTTCTAACAAATGCTTGTAAAAGTACGGATAAAAATATAAAAAGTCGCAAAGGTGAAAACACCGAAAAATCAAATGCAGATCGATTACTTATTGACGGCATTTTTATTGATGCCAATAAAGAACGATTGCAAGGCAACTATCAAAATGCATTAGATTTGTTTGCAGTTGTTCTCAATAAAGACCCTAAAAACTCAGCATCTTTATATGAAATAGCTCGTATTTATCAAGTACAGAAAAAAACTTCTGAAGCAATTCAATATGCAAAAAAAGCAAATGAATTTGACAAAAATAATATTTGGTTTCAATTGTTATTAGTTGATTTATATAGTAGTAACCAACAATACAAAGAAGCTACTGCCATCTTGGAAACCATTGTTAAGAACAACCCTGATAAAATTGAATCTTACTACGATTGGGCAAATGCTTATATTTATGAAAAAAAATTTGATGAGGCAATAAAGATTTATGATCAGATTGAAAATAAAATAGGTATTACTGAAGATGTTTCTTTGCAAAAACAAAAATTATATCTTTCAATGGATAAGTTTAGTAAAGCTGTAGAGGAAATTGAAAAACTTTCTGCTCAATCGCCCAACGATATTCGCTATTACGCTATGCTTGCCGAATTGCACAACAAAAAGAAAATGTATGATAAAGCTCTGATATATTATAATAAAATATTGGAAAAAGACCCGAACGATAAATTTATACATATTTCATTAGCTGGTTATTATCGCGAAATTGGACAGAAAGAAAAATCTTACCAAGAGCTAAAAAAAGGTATTGGCAATCCTAATTTAGATATTGACACTAAAATTCAAATTCTTCTGTCATATTATACAGTAACTGAAATTTATAGCGAACTAAAACCACAAGCGTTTGAATTATCAAAAATACTTGTTAAAACCCATCCTAATGAAGCAAAAGCATATTCAATATACGCAGATTTTTTGTACCGTGACAAAAAATATTTGGAAGCTCGAGATGCATTTCGTAAAGTAAATACTATCGACAGCAGCAAATATGCAATATGGGAAACTCTATTGATTGTGGAGTCGGAATTGAATGATACAATTGCTCTTATGAATGAAAGTGCCAAAGCTATTGAACTATTTCCCGAACAACCTTTGTTGTATCTTTTTTCAGGAATTTCCAATTTTCAGGCAAATAAAACAGATGTGGCTATTAAAGCATTAAAAACAGGCGTTGGTTTAGTTGTTGATAACGATAAACTTCTGATACAGTTTTATACTTATTTAGGCGATATTTATTACAAAAATAAAGACTATAAAAATGCTTTTGATACTTTTGACAAACTTTTGGAAATTGATGCCAACAATGTTTATGTATTAAATAATTATACTTATTATTTATCTCTTCAGGCTGAAGATCTCGACAGAGCCGAACAAATGGGTCGTAAACTTAATGATTTAGAACCAAATAACTCATCATATCAGGATACTTACGCTTGGGTGTTCTATAAATTAGGCAGATATGAAGAAGCAAAAAAATGGATTATGAAATCATTAGATAATGGTGGATCAAAAAATGATATAATACTAGAACACTGCGGAGATATATTTTACAAACTTGGCGACAAAGATAATGCTTTTCAATATTGGTTTAAAGCTAAATTAGTTGGAGATGGTTCCGAATTTTTACAAAAGAAAATAGCTGATAAAAAACTGTATGAATAAATTGTGTTTACATAAATATTTATTGCTTATAATAGCAATTTCACTATTTGTTGCTTGTAAGCCTACAAAACAAATTATTGTTCAAAAAGAAATAATTCCACAAGCTGTAATTCCCAAAGAAAATGCTACAGACAGTATTTTCGAAAAAATGAATAAAAGCCAATTCCATTTTGATTGGCTTACTGCAAAATTCTCTGCAGATTACGAAGTTGATAACAACAATACTTCATTCAGTGGACAAATCAGAATACGAAAAGACAGTGTTATTTGGATTTCAATCTCAAAATTTTCTTTTGAAGTTGCAAGAATATTGATTACAGAAGATAGCGTTCAATCAATTAATTGGACTGATAATACCTACTTTAAAAGTGATTTTAATTACATCAACAGGTTTATTAATAATGCAGTTGATTTTGATATGCTTCAGGCATTCTTTGTAGGAAACGATTTCAAATATTACGAAAACGATAAGTTTAAAACTAATTTTGATGGTAGCCAATACCATTTGTCAACCGTAAACCGGCATAAACTGAAAAAATACATTAAAACTGAAAATGACAAGTTAAAAATATTGGTTCAGAGTATTTTAATCGATCCTGTAACCTTTAAAATAAACGAACTTTCGGTTAAGGAAGTAAAAGCAAACAATAAACTTAAAGCTTCTTACAGTAGTTACGAAAATATTAACGGACAGTTATTTCCACGAAAACTAAATGTATTAATATCAGCTGAGAAAGAAATAAATATAAATATTGAATTTTCTCGAATAAATATTGATGAACCATTAAATTTCCCATTTAGAATTCCAGGAAGTTACGAAAGAATAATTCCAAAATAAAAAAAAACTGTATCTTTGGACTCGCTGAAAATAACAAAAATGACGCATCTATTAAAAAACATATTTTCCTTACTTGCTAAAATTCTTGTCTTAAGGATATTTTTTGTTATTTTTCTTACACAGTCTTCTTATGCCCAAATAGATAAATTAAAACTACAGGAAAATAAGAAAAAGATTGAACAGGAAATTCAATATACTAATAATCTTCTGAACGAAACCAAGAAAAACAAGCAAACATCACTCAACCAATTGGTAATTCTAAAAAATCAAATTGGGAAAAGAGAAGAGCTTATTACAAATATTAGTGATGAACTTTCTGTAATTGTTTCCGAAATTTCGACTACTGAAAAAACCGTAGAACAATTAAATCAAGAACTGGTTTCGTTAAAAGCTGAATATACCAAAATGATTATTGCAGCTAACCGCAATCGCAGTTCATACAATGTGTTGATGTTTATATTTGCTTCTGAAGATTTTAATCAAGCTTACCAACGACTTAAATACTATCAGCAATATTCGGTTTACAGAAAAAAACAAATTAAACTCATTCAGCAAACTCAGGATAAACTTACGCATAAAAAACAAGAGTTAGAAACTCAGAAAACAACTCAAAAACAATTACTTTCGAGTAACGAAAACGAAAAGCAAAAGCTAACCAAAGAACAAGAAATAAAAAACCAAGCAGTAAAAAACTTACAAAAAACAGAAAAAGCGCTGTTAGCTACCCTTCGGAAAAAAGAAGCTGAAGCCAAAAAACTACAAAAAGATATTAAGCGTATTATTGATGAGGAGGTCAGAAAAGCACGCGAAGCTTCCATTGCAAGAGTAGAAGCTGCAAAAAAGAAAGTTGCAAAAGCAGATACAAAAGAAGAAACCAAAGTAAAAGAAATAGAGAAAACAAAAGTAGTAGAAGAAAAATTTAAAAAGTCGGCTGATATTATGTCGGCAACACCCGAAGAATTAGAACTATCAACAAGTTTTACTAACAACAAAGGTCGTTTGCCATGGCCCTCAGAAAAAGGAATTATTTCGAGTACTTTTGGTCCACATTCTCATCCTGAATTGCCAGGAATTGTAATTAATAATGATGGTATAGATATTACAACCAATCGTGGTGCAAATGCCAGATCCGTTTTTAATGGAGAAGTTGCTGCAGTTATTTCTGGTCCTAATGGAAAACAAGTAGTTATTGTTAGGCATGGAAATTATCTTACGGTATATTCCAATTTAGAAAATGTTTTTGTAAGAAGAGGTGAAAAGATTTCGACAAAACAGCGTATTGGAACTGTTTATACCGATAATGATGACAATAAAACTGTATTACAATTTCAGATTTGGAAAGGAAATGCAAAAATGAATCCATCCGATTGGATAGCCCGATAATTCATCTCTTTTTTATTTTATTTTGTCAAAAAAACTGAAAAGCTTTTAAATTTTACAGCATTTTTTATGTAAGAAAAAGCTGTAAAACGCAGGTTTTATTAGCAAAGAGAGGCAATAAAAAGAGAATTTACAAAAACTATGCTTATTTTTGCAAAGCAAGATTTAAAAAAGAAACGCAGGTTTTTTTTCTAAGGGATAATCATAGAAATTTATAATTTACAAGCTATTATTATGGCATTGATTTTAATGATAGAAACTGCTACAGAAGTTTGTTCTGTTGCTTTAGCTCTTGATAGACAATTAATTTCCTTACGTGAAACAAGCAAAGGCAATTCGCACTCGGCTAATGTAGCTGTTTTTATTGATGAAATATTAAAAGAAAGCAATAAAACGCCAAAGGATTTAGATGCAGTTGCAGTAAGCAAAGGGCCTGGTTCTTATACGGGTTTGCGTATTGGCGTTTCTTCAGCCAAAGGTTTTAGTTATGGGCTTGATATTCCGCTTATTTCAATTGAAACACTGAAAGCAATGACTTATGGCGTTTTAATGAATAATAACATTACTGATGAGAATGCATTATTCTGCCCTATGATAGATGCTCGAAGAATGGAGGTTTACAGTGCTTTTTATAATTCTAATCTTTTACAAATTAGAGAAGTGAAAGCTGATATTGTGGATGAAACAATTTATATTGAGTATTTAGAAAAACATGCGGTTTATTTTTTTGGTAATGGTTCTGAAAAATGTAAAGATATCTTATTGAAACACCCAAATGCTCATTTTATCGAAAACATACAGCTCTCATCCACTTATATGATTGAACTTGCTGAGGAAAAGTATAAACTACAGGAATTTGAAAATGCTGCTTATTTTGAACCATTTTATTTGAAAGATTTTATTGCGGCTAAACCTGTTGTTAAAGGATTGTATTAAAGATGGAAGAAAAACAACAACAAATCATTATTTTAATTGATTTTTCGGAAAGGAGTAATATTGCAATTGAACATGGCATTATACTTAGCAAAGTATTGGAAAAAGAGATTAGTCTCGTATGTTTAAATAAAAATAATGAAGATGAAGCAATTCTAAAGCAGAAGATGCAAGCTATTGTTAAAGCAAAAAACATTCATGTATATACAGAAGTAATTAAAGCTAAATATGCGAAAACTTTCAATGAATTGATACCTGAAATCAATGCTATTTTGGCAATAGTTTGTTGTAATAATAGTGATATTAAAAGCGATTTTCATCCTTCTAAATTACTTAAGATGTTTCACAAATCGCGTATTCCTTATATATTTGCAAATAAATTAATTACAGATGCTAGCTATTATAAAAAGATAATTTTACCGATAGATGCTACCAAAGAATCAAAAGAAAAAGTACTTTGGGCAAGTTATTTTGGACGCTTCAATGAATCAGAATTAAAAGTAATGGCAGCAAAGGTAAAAGATGAGTTTTTTTTGCGACAACTAAATAATAACTTGAAATTTATAAAAAAAATATTTGAAAACTTAGAGGTAAATTATAATATTATAAAGACAACTGAAAAACAAAATACAATTGACAAAGCAGCCATTCATACCGCAGCCGAAGAGGGTGCAGGGATGGTAATAATTTTATCAACCAAAAGCTATAATATAATTGATTTGCTAAGAGGTCCTAAAGAACTGGCGTTAATAACTAACAAAGAAAATGTTTCAGTTATGTGTCTTAATCCAAGAGATGATTTATATGTAATGTGTGATTGATTAAAAAAGAGAAGTATTTATTCTATAAAAGCAGTCTTTATAACATCATCTTGATTTAGATATTGGTTTGAGAAAGAAAAATAAAATTTATATCTTTGCAAAAAAATGGAGAATTTCATTACAAGCATAAAGAAATATTCATTAATAATAAACATATTTAGTTTTTTTCTGGGGTTTTATATTATATTTAGATTTCTCTAATCATCCTGAACATAAGAAAGATACACTTTTTATAATATCAGTAAGTATCATTTCAGTTATGATAATTGCATCACTAATAAATACATTAAGAAAACAAAGAACAAGGATTAAACCATAGAGAATTAAATATTGTAAAATAGGTCCCGTAGTTCAACGGATAGAACGGAAGTTTCCTAAACTTTAAATACAGGTTCGATTCCTGTCGGGATCACA
>CAZUCB010000038.1:0-20393 GCA_964618755.1 uncultured Bacteroides sp.
TATATGAATAGAATTAAATATAAAGATATAGATGAATACATTAAGTTGCAACCGGAGCAAGTACAACAACAGCTGGAACAACTCAGGCAATGTATCAAAAAAGCAGCTCCTGAATCAGAAGAATTAATCAGCTATCAGATGCCTGCATTCAAATTACAAGGAATATTGGTTTACTTTGCAGCTTTTACAAATCATTATAGCCTTTTCGTAAAACCTAAAGTATTAGATGTATTTAAAGAAAGACTTACCGAATACAAACTTTCAAAATCAGCAATCAGATTTCCAACAAATACCTCTTTCCCCGAAGCATTGGTTACAGAAATAATTACCTATACCGCAACCCAAAACCTTGAAAAGAGATTAAATAAATTTGCCCGAAAAGCAAAATAATAATATTAAAACCATCTCTAAAATATAGATATTGATATAGATTTTAGAATTAACCAAACCCAATACAATGATTACAAAAAAACTCGAACTTACAAACGAACAAACTTCACCATTGTTCCGAATAATGTGCTTATATAATGTTGAGGAACCAATCAGAAGACAATTTGATAACAATATCAGTGCTTTTCATATTGGAAATGGTTTAATACTTTCGGTAGCACACAACTTAAGAACCGAAAGCCCGCTTATTAAATCAATACCCGAAGCCATATTTCAAACAGAAATTATTCCAAAACTAAACCCTGAGCAAATACAGTTATTCAATCAATGCTACCCCTTAGATATCACTACCAATAAACGACATCTTAATATTATAAATCAAACCGACGGACAAAAGCTCATTGAAATTTTGAAAACAATAAACTTTGATTCACGTTGGCTTACACTTTCGTCAAGAAGTTTTTGCACACCACATCTTATAGTTCAGTTCAAAGAACCTCAATTTTATAAAAATCCAACATTAACTACACATTTTATCTCAACCAATAAATGCTTTCACGAACCCTATCTAAACCGCCATACTTTTTTAGTAGAATTAGAATTAGTAGAAGCATATTATAGCGAAGATATTGCATTGTATAAAATTGTCAATACCCTTCCCGAAATAATCAAACAACTACCTTATATTGATATTGATTTTTCGGTATTGGATGATAATCAAGATAACTTTTATTGCTTACAAAGTTCACCGGTAGGGTTTTTAGGAAAACTCCTTAACAAAGCACAAATAGAAGGCTTCCTTGATCATCATGGTACTTTTGGTGATCGTTTTGGTGGCAACTACACCTTCGAAGGATTACGATATTTAATAAAAGGATACTTTCGTTTTGGCTCTTCGGGAGCACCTTATGTATTTTACGACAATGAAAACAAAAAATTTAAGGTCAATGCAGTGCAAAGCGAAGCTTGTCCTATTCAACTTTCGATAAACAACAGCAGGGAAGGTAATTTTCAATACATAAATGCACTGGCTTCTCCATTAAATATTATTAAAGATAGACTTAAAATACATTTATCTGAAAAAATTTAAAGCAGCAAACCTAATAAAATGGGCTAAGATCAAATATTTTTTTCTATTCAATTAAATATACAATTACGTAATTTTTTATTAATTTAGCAGCGAGATTCCTACTTATGTCAAAACAAGAAGAAAAATATAATAAACGTCGGCTAAAAAGTTCATATATTACTACTGTTGTAAGTATATCATTGGTGCTTTTTATGCTCGGATTGTTGGGTTTAATAGTTATGCATGCCCAAAAAATTTCTAATCAGGTAAAGGAAAATATTGGCTTTTCAATATTTATGAAAGAAACTGCCAAAGAAGCAGATATTATTCGCTTTCAAAAATCATTAGATGCTAGCACTTTCTCTAAATCTACAGAATATATTACAAAAGAAAAAGCAGCTCAAAATGTTTCAAAAAATTTAGGTGAAGATTTTGTAAGTTTCTTGGGAAACAATCCGTTAACAGCTCAAATAGATGTCCGTTTAAATGCAAATTATGCTAATAACGATAGTTTAGCTTATATTGAAAAGCAAATTATAAAAAATGATATTGTAAAAGAAGTTTATTATCAAAAATCATTGGTAGAAATGGTTAACGAAAATATCAGAAAAATAAGTTTGGTGTTTTTATCATTTAGTTTTTTATTATTAATCATAGCAATTGCATTGATTAATAATACCATCAGACTATCCGTTTATTCCAATCGCTTTTTAATAAAAACCATGCAATTGGTTGGTGCTACACAACACTTTATTAGAAAACCATTTATTTTTAAAGGTATTATTAGTGGTATATACGGAGCTTTAATAGCTATTGCACTTTTATCTGGCGTTTTATATACAGCTCAACAAAACCTTCCCGATTTAGTAAATTTACAAGAAATTGATTTATATTTAATCGTATTTGGAATTGTAATCTTGTTAGGAATTTTGTTTTCATGGATATCAACTTTTTTAGCAGTAAGGAAATACTTGAACATAAAAACAGATAGTTTGTATTATTAATTTATTTATTTTTGTAAAAAAATCTTTATGGCACAGAACGTAAAAAAAACAATCACTACAAATAATCAAAATACTGTACAAGCAAAAACTACTGCTTCAAGTAGCAAAGCAAAAACAACAGATAATCATGTGCTTGAATTTGCTTTTGGAAAAGAAAATTATCGCTTATTACTTATTGGTTTAGGGTTTTTATTAGCAGGTTATGTTTTAATGATAGGTGGTGGTTCAGATGATCCAAACGTATTTAGCGATAAAATATTCGACTTTCAACGTTTAACCCTTGCTCCTATTCTTTTAATTATTGGTTTTGTAATTGAAGTCTTTGCAATTATGATTAAACCAAAAGATTAATCGTTCTAACTATATCTTTATTTTATGACTATATTTCAAGCAATTATCATTGCCATCGTTGAAGGCATTACTGAGTTTTTGCCTATTTCATCCACAGGACACATGATTATTACTGAGAAAATTTTAGGTATGGAAAGTACCGAATTTTTAAAAGCATTTACTGTTAACATTCAGTTTGGTGCTATTCTTTCAGTAATTGTTTTGTATTGGAAACGTTTTTTTCAAACACTTAATTTCTACTACAAACTTTTCATTGCTTTTATACCAGCTATGGTTTTAGGTTTTATATTTGGCGATTTGATTGATTCAATGCTTGAAAACGTTATAGTTGTTGCAATTACTTTACTTTTGGGAGGCATTTTTTTACTTTTTGTTGATAAATTATTTAATAAACCTAAAGAAAATCAAGAAGTAAGTTTTCCTACAGCTTTTAAAATAGGTTTATTTCAATGTATTGCAATGATTCCTGGAGTTTCACGTTCAGCTGCAACTATTATTGGAGGGATGTCGCAAGGATTAAACAGAAAGACTGCTGCCGAATTTTCATTTTTCTTAGCAGTTCCAACTATGTTTGCCGCTACAGCCTATAAATTACTTAAGAACTACAAAAGCATTGATGCTGGAAATATTAATATTCTGATTATCGGAAATATTGTTGCTTTCATTGTGGCTATGATTGCAATAAAAAGTTTCATTGCTTTTCTTACCAAATATGGTTTTAAAGTATTTGGCTATTATCGTATCTTTCTCGGAGCAATTATCCTGATATTATTCGCTCTTGGAATTCCTCTATCTATAATATAAATATGCACGAATATAATTTTTCTGAAGGAGAAGTTTTACTCATCAATAAACCCTACGACTGGACTTCTTTTGATGTAATCAGTAATATCAGAAATCAAATAAAAAGAGCCCTTGATATTAAAAAAATTAAGGTTGGTCATGCTGGGACTCTTGATCCTCTTGCGACTGGATTATTAATAATTTGTACCGGAAAATTTACTAAAAAGATTGATGAATTTCAAGCACAAGAAAAAGAATACACAGGTACTTTTACCATAGGTGAAACTACGCCATCTTTCGATATGGAAAAAGAAGTTGACTTTACTTTTGACTATTCTCATGTGAATGAAAAACTAATACTTCAAACTGCACAAAAATTTACAGGCACTTTTGAACAAATACCACCTATTTTCTCAGCTGTTAAAATTGGAGGCAAAAGAGCGTATGAATTCGCTAGAAATAGTGAAGAAATTAAAATATCGTCTAAAACAATAACAATCAGTGAATTTGAAATTACTAATATTCAACTTCCATTAATATATTTTAGAATTGTTTGCAGTAAGGGAACCTATATACGAGCATTGGCACGCGATTTTGGAGAAACAATGCAGTGCGGAGCCTATCTTTCATCTTTATGCAGAACACGAATTGGAAATTTTGAATTAAAAGATGCTTTAGAAATTGAAACGTTTAAATCTATTATTACAGAGCACAATAACAAGCATTCTTCTTCCGTTATATAAAATATTTATGCCTCTTTTATAAATAGTTGAAAAAACTATTGACTTTAGGCTCGATTTTGATTATCTTTGCACACTTTTTCGTAGCAATTTAACACTCATTTAATAATATAAGCATGAAGTTATCTCAATTCAGGTACAGCTTACCTAAAGAATTAATAGCTGATCGCCCCTCCGACCAAAGAGACGAATCGCGTCTTATGGTTCTTAATCGTAAGAAACAAACCATTGAACATAGAGTATTTAAAGATATTCTTGAATATTTTGATGATGGGGACGTTCTAATTTTAAACAATACTAAGGTTTTTCCAGCTTTATTGTATGGGGAAAAAGAAAAAACAGGGGCTAAAATTACAGTATTTCTTCTTAGGGAGTTAAACGCAGAAAGTCGTTTGTGGGATGTATTAGTTGATCCTGCCAGAAAAATACGAATTGGTAACAAATTGTACTTTGGAGAAGATGACTCATTAGTAGCAGAAGTAATTGATAATACAACGTCAAGAGGAAGAACTTTAAGATTTCTTTTCGATGGAACGTATGAAGAATTCAAACAAACTATAAAAAAATTAGGGCATACACCTTTACCTGATGAATTACAACGTTTAAGGGATATAGAGCCTGAGGATAAAGAAAGATATCAAACGATATATGCGAAACACGAAGGTGCTGTAGTAGCACCTACCGCTGGATTCCACTTTAGCAGAGAATTAATGAAACGCTTAGAAATAAAAGGCGTTAACTTTGCGAATATTACACTACACGCTGGTTTAGGAAACTTTAGATCTATTGATGTTGAAGATCTTACAAAACACAAAACCGATTCAGAAGAAATGATTATTTCTGAAAAAGCAAGTTTGATAATAAATACAGCAAGAGAAAGCAAAAGAAATGTATGTGCTGTTGGTACTACAACCATGAAAGCAATTGAATCTTCGGTAGCAATTTCAGGAAATGTAAAACCTTTCAATGGTTGGACCAATAAGTTTATCTTTCCTCCTTATGATTTTAGCGTTGCAAATTGTATGGTCACTAATTTTCATCAGCCCTTATCATCAATGATGATGATGGTTGCTGCATTTGGAGGTTATGATTTAGTTATGAAAGCATACAAAGAAGCCATTGAAAAGAAATATAAATTTTTAACCTATGGTGATGCCATGTTAATTATTTAGAAATAATTTATATCGCAAAAAGACTTAACTTTACTCAAGGTTAAGTCTTTTTTATTTTAAAATATATGCAGAAATCAGTCATTATAGTCGCAGGAGGAATAGGAACAAGGATGAATTCAGATATTCCAAAGCAATTTCTTGAAATATCAGGCAAACCTATTGTAATGCACACCATCGAAAAATTTTATTCTTTCGACCGTTCCATAACTATCATCCTTGTTTTACCTGAACAACATATTTTATTGTGGCATAAATTAGTAGAGAAACACAATTTCAACATTCCTTTGCAATTAGCCAATGGAGGAGAAACTCGTTTTGATTCTGTAAAAAACGGACTGAAAATAATCAAAAATGGGATAGTGGCAATACATGATGCTGTTAGACCTTTTGTTTCTTTAGAGACTATTAAAAGAGCTTATGAAACCGCAATTTCAAAAGGCAATGCTATACCAACAATTGGAATTAATGATTCATTGCGAATTTTAGATAATTATGGAAATAAACCATTAAACCGAAATCTAATTAGAATAATACAAACACCACAATGTTTTGAGGTTACGTTAATCAAAAAAGCTTATGATCAGACTTTTGATAGTAGTTTTACAGACGATGCTTCTGTTCTAGAAAAAATAGGTGAAGAAATAAATCTTATTGAAGGAAATCAAGAAAATATTAAAATTACACATCCTACTGATTTAATGATTGCTAACACCTTACTTTTATAATAATAAGCTTCTCTCTTTTAAAGTTAATAAAAACTCTTTGCAACTCAATCTTTAATTATTCTTCCTTTCCATTGATAACTTACAAAATTACTTATTATCCCAATAATTAATACGTAAGGTAAATAAACAATTTGTAATGGAATGTAATAAAACAATAAGTCCTTTCGATTCATAAATTTTACAACTAAATATAAAATTGGAAAATCTACAATGATTTTGAACAAAAATAAGACTAAACTATAAACCAAAAGTTCCTGATAAATAACTCCCAATAATAGCGTTAGAATAATAGAAGCATTAAATAAAAATACGATTCCAGCAACACATAAAATTGAGAAATCCTTATATCCTTTTGTTTTTGAAGCCCATCTTAGTCTTTGATGTACAAATTCAGAAAGACTTTTCTTTGCTTGTGTATAAACAATTGTATTTAATTCATTTAATACAATAATACTCTTAGCTCCAAAACGTTTTTTTATTTTTAGTAATAAAAAAACATCATCTCCAGATGCAAATTTATCATCAGAATTGAAACCATTTACTTCATCAAAAGCTTTTCTTTCATAGATTAAATTTGCACCATTACACATTATTGGGAATCCAAACTTAATAGCTGCAGCTCCTGATGCTATTAGACTTAAAAATTCTAGATTTTGCATTTTCTGAAAAGCATTTTCGTCTTTATGATAAGCAACCAAGCCAACTAACATTTTAGCATTAGTTTGTTTGTATTTACTTACAATACTCGAAATCCAATCGGAATCAACAATACAATCAGCATCAGTAGTAATAATTAAATTTCCAGTAGAGATTTGAATAGCTTTGGTAATTGCAAATTTTTTATAGGTTGGTTTAAATGCATCATCTTCTATTCTAATAATTTTACAATTCAGTTCAGGATACTGATTCATAAATTGATTAACAACATCAAAGGTGTTATCTGTAGATGCATCGTCCACAACAATGACCTCTATAAATTGATTCGGGTAAGTTTGATTTTTAATCGATTGCATTAATTCTAAAATACAATTCGATTCGTTGCGGGCAGGGATTATAATGCTTATATTAACATACGTATCTAACTGGTAATTTGATATAGGATAATTTATCCTTTTAAAGAAATAAGCATACGTTAAAATTAAAAAAATATATGCAAATGTTGTTATTATTAATACTATAGAAATTACATCCATTTTAAACTTTTGATTCTTTAAAAAATTTTAATTTTAACACATAAAAGTTGCCAATAAAAGCAGGTAAAGCAATATTAATAATCCATAAAACAGATGATGCTGCTAGGACTGCAAAATTAAAATTTATATGCATATTTAAAGTTGTATTAAAATAATAATCAAACACTCCAACTGCAACAGAACCTCTAATACCAATCTCCGCAAGGGCAATACTTGGAATAGCAGAAAGAATAAAATATACTAAAGATATCAGAAAAAATCCTTCAAATATATTTAAAGGTACACCAAAAAATCTAAGCAATAAATAAAACTGCATTGAAAACACTAAATATCGCATAAAACTAAATAACAATACATTTCTTAATTCAAAAATTTTAAAAAATGAAAAAACTTTTAAATAAGCTTTCATTTTCCTCCATTTTGGTTTTATTAAATAATTTAGCCATTTACTTATAAATAAAACATTAAAGTAAACCGAAAACATCAGCAAATTTGCAATAAAGAGCAAAGCAATAAAGATATACAAAATGTATAGAGGGAAAATATTTTGTTTTGAGAAAAAAGCAATTATATATATAATTACACTTATTGATCCAATTAACAAAGTATTCATTAACTGACTCATACTACACAATATAGTAATAAAAATTGCTTTCCATGGATTTGCTTTTTGCAGAATAAATACTCGTCCTATAAATTCACCAACTCTATTTGGTGTAAAAGTACTAACACTTAATCCTGCTAAAATTGCTTTTAATGCCTTTTTAAAAGAAATATTTTCAACTTTTTTGATTAAATATCTCCATTTAAAAGCTTCAATACTCCAATTAATAATCATTAATAAAAAAATAATTACCAATAATAACATCGTTTCTTTCAAGCTATTACTTGAAGAAAACAAATTCAATAGTTGTTTATAACTTTCAATAAAGAATAGCTGATAACCTATATATCCAAAAGAAGCAGTTATTATTACTAACTTTAGTAAAAAATTATAAGTTTTATTTAACTTTGTATTTTTAAACATTTAATTTACAAAAATTGATAACTGATAAAATAATTTTAGGTATTGACCCTGGCACAACCATAATGGGTTATGGCATTATTAAACAAACTGGTAACAAAATTAGCTTTATCACTATGGATGTTTTAAAATTAGACAAATTTTCTAATCAGCCGATAAAACTAAAGAAAATTTTTGAAACATGCTTAGATTTAATTGAAAAATATCATCCAGATGCATTAGCTCTTGAAGCTCCTTTTTATGGAAAAAACGTACAATCAATGTTAAAACTTGGTAGAGCTCAAGGTGTTGCAATGGCTGCAGGTTTGTATCGTTCAATACCAATTTTTGAATATTCACCAAAAAAAATAAAGCAATCTGTTACAGGAAATGGAAATGCATCAAAAGAACAAGTTGCAGCTATGTTACTTAAACTATTAAACTTAAAAGAAATTCCATTACATTTAGATGCTACAGATGGATTAGCTGCTGCAGTTTGTCATTTTTTCCAACGAGATATTGGAGGAGATGGAGATTCTTCATTTACAGGTTGGAAAAGCTATGTATCTAAAAATCCTGAAAAAGTAATAAAAAAGCCACTATAAACTATTGAAATAAAATTTTTAATAGCCCTTTATTATTTCATATTCTTTTGAAATGTTATCAGCAATTAATTGAAATTCCTCATTGGAAAGTTTTAATTTCGGCTGCTTAAAATCCATATCATAAATAGTATTGATTGGAATTAAGTGTATATGTGCATGCCTTACCTCAAGTCCAATTATTGTTAACCCAACTTTTTGGCATGGAATAATTTTTTCAATTGCTTTGGCTACTTTTTTTGCAAATAAGAACAATCCTTTATATTCATTATCTTCAATGTCAAAAATATAATCAGTTTCCTTTTTAGGAACGACCAATGTATGTCCTTTTGACAAAGGGAAGATATCTAAAAAAGCATAAAACTCTTCATTTTCTGCAATTTTATAGGATGGAATTTCCCCATTTATTATTTTAGTAAAAACACTTGTCATTGCATTAATTATAAAACTCTATTAATATCAATAATTTCAAATGGAACAATACCTGCAGGTACCTGAACATCAACCTTATCACCAACTTTCTTTCCTAACAATCCTTTTGCAATTGGTGAAGTTACTGAAATTTTTGCACTTTTCAAATCAGCCTCGCTTTCAGGGACAATTATGTACTTCATAGTGGTTCCATTATTTAAATTTTTTATTGTTACTGTGGACAACAATAATACTTTTGATATGTCTAATTTTGATTCATCTATTAAACGAGCATTACTAATTAGCTCTTGCAATTTAGAAATTTTTAATTCTAAGAGACCTTGAGCTTCTTTTGCTGCGTCATATTCAGCATTTTCTGACAAATCACCTTTATCACGTGCCTCTGCAATCATACGCGAAACTGCAGGCCGCTCAATTGTAAGCATCAGATTTAAATCATCTTTCAGCTTTTTCAATCCTTCTTCATTGTAATAAGCAATATTTGACATATTGAAATTTACTTAATAATTAATAATACAAAAGACCCTTTGTTAAAAGGGTCTTTTAAAATATTCAAAATTTTATAACCTGTAATTCTAAATAAAAGAATAGGTTTTATAAATTAAATCTAGCACTAATGGTATGACTTCCTTGCCATGGATCAGAAGCTCTATAAGAATAATCAATAGAGAAAGTTGATCCTTTTTCTTTATTTAATGGTGCCTGAATGGTAACACCTGCTGATGGACCTGTTAATGCCGAAGTACGGGTAGCTTTTTCAAAAATACCTTTTTCATAAGTAAATCCTGCTCTAACCATTAAATATTGCATAAATCCATATTCAGCACCTAAAGTATATTGGTCTTTCGAAAAAGAATTAGATGTAAAATTACCTGCTAATGTTAACCTATGTTCTTCATTAAAGTTAAAATCATAAGCTGCACCAATATTGATAAGAGAAGGTAATTCAAAGTCAGCTTGACGCTCTTCAATGGTATGAGAATTAGTTGAATTATTCTGTTTTCCACTAAACGAGAATCCATCACCAGAAAAAGATAATGTTGGACCAACATTTTTTAAGGATATACCAAATTTAATATTATCAGTAGGGCCTGTTACATATTGGATACCTGCATCAATAGCAATACCTTGGGCACTAACATCAGAAATTGATTCTGATATAATTTTTAAGTTAATACCTCCATATATACTATTTGAAAAAGTTTTCGCATAAGAAATGCCGATATTAATAAAGGATGGTTTAAAAGTTCCAATACCTCCATCAGGTTGATTAACAGTTCTTATTTGAATTTCCCCAACAGATAATGCCATAATACTTAGACCAATAACTCCTGTTTCACCAACTTTTTGAGAAAAACCAAAAGTTGATATATTAACATCAGATCCTTTAAGCCACATTGTTTGAGAAAATATTATTTCTGTTTTTTGAGTAAAAGCTAAGCCTGCAATATTATTAAAACTTGCCTCTAAACCTCTCGAATTAGCTGTATTTACACCTCCCCAACCTGAGCTTCTTGCCCATGGGTTGATAAGTAGTTCTGCAGCACCTGACTGCCCAACTCTATCCTCATTTCCCGCTTTAGCTTCTCTCGAAGAAACTATTGATAAAGTTATTAAAACCACTGGAATTAATAAGCGATATATTTTTTTCATACTCTTTGGTTTATATATTTATTATATAATTTATTATAACTCATTTATAGATTTAGAATGAATTTAAATCTGTTGGACGCAATGCACCAAACCATTTAATTGTTTTTTCTCCAATTCCATCAGCTTTTACATGAATTATGTAAATACCACCAGAAATAGGAATGTTAGCAAAATTTTTCAAATCCCAGTCAATTGATGTTAATGCTTCTCCATTTCCAGATATGACACCTTGTTTATCTACATTGTACTGTCTAATCAAAGTACCTGTTAGCGTGTAAATTGTTACGGTACATTTTTGAGGTAAATTAATAATTCTAACTCTATTATCTATTTGATTTTCTTCATAACTTGAAAAAGCATAATATGGATTTGGAACAACTCCTATTAAATCCAATGCAGATTGAGCAACTGAATTAACACCTTTTTGTGTAGCTAAGTCTTCTGTATTAAATTGATACATTGGATAATTATCATTTTGTACTGTTGTAGGACCAACATTTTTAGCAGAATAATAACGTGAATAAGGCTTAGCAACTCTCAATCTAACTTTAGCATCGGTAGGTATTTGTGATGGATCGTTTAGACGTGGAAATGTAAGTGGTAAAGTCACCCACATTGCATTATAATATACTGGTCTAAGAGCATTTGTATTTGCTAAACCAAATTTTAAATGTTGATATAACCATTCACCATTGTCGTAAGCAGGACAGTTTTCATAAGGATCTCCATTTTCAAAATTATCATTATGTCCCATAATATAAATATAATGTTTGCCACCAAAAACTAAAGCACTACCATCATAAAAAGATGAAGTTGGATTCCATTTCATATCGTTTCCATTATGGCCACCTAACCAAGAATCTTCTCCAAACATCATATTAAGTCTTTCGCCAGTAGAAACATTAATTGCATATCCAGGAAACCATCCCATACCTTTTGGATGATTATTGTCAACAATTGCAACTCCTTCTTTATTAACTGAAGTACTACCTCTAAGTTCAAATTTTCTAGCACCTCCTATTGATAATGTTGGATCTTCACCCATTTCAATTACAGGACATCTTGTCCATTTTGACTTATCAGCTGTAAAAACTACGTCAACATTATCTATATTCACTATTAAATTATTAGCGATAGATGGATGCATTGGAACTGGAGTTGGTGAAGTCCAAGTTTCGTTGTAAGCAGGTCCGTTTGTATAGAAAGAAGTTAAACGATAAGGAGCCCAAGTTCCGCCCAGAATTTTTTCATATTGCTCTTTTTTATCAAGAAAAATATCTATTTTACGACCAGGATCTAATGGGTCAGGTGCATTAAATATAGCATAGTCAGCTGCATCTTTTTCTTCCTGAGAGGAATTTTCACCAGCTGCCACAGAACCACATCTAATCCAATTGAAACCAACTACACTTGCATCTTGATCTGGAACACCGTATAGCCATTGTTTTGTATTATCGGTATAAGTTAAAGTGGCTTCTAAAAAACCATCATCAGTTACAATATTTATCGCTGGAGCTGGATTAACTGGAAGATTAAGATCTTCAGGTGTTGTAGCCAATTTTGGAGTTTGAGAAATAGAAACAGATAAACCATAGTCAACAAAAAGCTGTTCGTTATTAACCTTGATTGTAGTAGCAGATGAATCTATAAAGGTCAAACTTCCATTTTCTTTATTATATAATTTCCAAGTCGCATCGGTTAAATCAGTCTTAGAACCAGGGAAAAATTTAATTACAAAGTTACCTGGTTTTACATTTAGAGGGTCGATAACTTTTACATTGATGGGGCCTTTATTATTTTGATAAATAGGATTTTCAACGATGTAAGGAGTTGAAGTTTTTGACATCAAAGCATCAACACTTGATTGTGTTAAATCAATAATTAAATTACCATTTCCTTGTCCTTCAATTCTTTGTATTTTAGGTGTAGAACCATATACAGAATTTAATTGAGTTCCATTTGCTTCAGGAGATGTAATATGAGGAATGGCAGTAATAGAACGAATTTCGCCAGAAGCTGATTTTCTGCCTGCTAAATAAGGTTCTTTTTGTCCATCTAATCCATCAGCTGAACTAGGATCATATTTTTTGAAATTGTTATAAGCATAAGCTATTGCAATATAGTAATATTTTTTATGATTTACCAATCTTTTATCACCTGAGGCAAACTCATCTTCAGTAATTTTAAAAGTATGTGAAATTCCTGTATTAGCTCCATTTACTTTTTCAATAGGAACCAAAGCTCCATTTAGATTGTCATTTTTCTTATAGTTTATGAGTTGATCAATTGGTTCTAAAGTTTTAGGATCAAAATTTTTCAAATCACATTGTTTTACTAATCTTGCTTTAGAAAGATCTCCAATATCGGATACAGAAACAGTTGCATCAGCCAATTGATAAATTTGATAACCTTCAAATTTATAAAATCTATCATTCAAGATTGTATCTCTTTTAGTGATAATGGTATGAATAGATGTGTCACCACTTTGAGAAGTTATAGTATCTGTTGTAGTTGTTACAACTCTTCTTTCGTTTATTCTAATATCTAACTCTTTATAATCTTCATTCGTCAAAATATTATTATTTGACCCTTTTCTATTAGAAATAAAGAGAATTAATTCTCTGTCTAATTCTCTAACAGTTAAATCTGGAGCATCAGGTCCATCTAATACTTTAAAACAGTTGTCGAATAAAGCCTGACATTTGTCGTCAACAGTTCTTAATAATTCAACAGAAGCAAAAGGACCACCTGTTGCTGCTTTTGCCCATGGAATACCAACTGTTACGTAGTTAACAGCACCTGGTTGCAATGTAAAAGGGCCTGCTGATTGCATAAAACGTCTGTCATCAGGAGCATTACCGGCTGTTTCTTCTGACCAAAGTGCGCCAGAAACTAATGCACCACCTGTTCCTAAAAATAATGGGTCAGTATCTTTTGGAAACATAAAGTCACACCTAGGGTTTGAAGCACTAACAAAATTAGTTCCATTACCACCATAAGTCATAACCCTACCATCTTTCCATATACCTCTTAAATATCTATAATAATCAATCGCTTTATCAGGTTCTCCATTTATAGGATTTGCGTCATTATTATAATATACGAATCTTCTCATTCCAAAACGTTCGTCATCAACAATACCATTACCAAAGTTAACACCATTTATACTAAGTACAGTTGGTTTACCTGATGCATCTAATTTTGGATTATCAATAGTATCAGGATCCATATATGGACCTTGAAAAAAGTCAACACCAATTGCAGGAGGGTTTCCTTCATAAGCAAAATATTGACCTGCACCATCTGTAGCCCTACCATTATAGCAGTAACCTAATCCTCTACTAACATCACATCCAACATAATCGTCGCCAGAATATCCTAAATCTGCATCTACCCATTGGCTAAAATAAGTTGAGTCTAATTTATAAGTTGAACGGTTAATGATTTCATAGGTGTAAAAAGTCATATTATTGATTTCGTCATTGGTAGAAAAAGCAAACGCTTGAGCTCTAATTTCTAAACCTATGGATTGTCCTTTAGATTCAGTATGATCATTTCCTTTATCATTAAATACCCACCATAAGGTCATATCACCTTTAAGAACTTGGTCAACCAATAAGCCTCCTTTTACAGTAACTCCCTGTGGACTTGCAGGATCACTTTCCATAGTTGGAGCCATAGGTTTCCATGTTCCATCAGGATTTTGATTACGAGGATCGGTAGGACAAAGTGAATTTGTAAAATCATAATATGGATAGTCACCATTTTCGGGGTTATAATCATAATTTCCATCTAAATCACGAAAAGGGGCTAAATATCTGGTTTGTCCTTTAGTAACATCACCATGAGCTGGCCATTTTTCAATGACAGTTGTTATTTTTGAAGGGTCAACTATAAAATCTTGCACTTCTTTTTTTGTGATTTTATAATGTCTATCATATTCTTTACAAACTTCAGCAGAAATATCTGCAGTTCCATCTGTAGTTAAAGGACCTGTCCAATAATCTTGTCCAGCCTGGCGAAATCTTTGCGCTGCTAATTTTAAATTACCATCTTTATCCAATCCACCTATCCACAATGCTGATGCAAACATTGAAGTTTTTCTACTTCCTCTTGGAATTTCATACTTTGCTGCAGTAAAATCCCACCACATATCTCCACCTGTATTAATACGTGCTCTTACATTGTTAATATTTAAATCAGTAGATCCAGAAGCTGGAGCACATCTTTCTGATTTGGTTTGCGAAACGTTGCTATGCGTGATTTGACCTTTAAATTTCTCAGCAAAAATATTAGTGCATAAGAAAAAACTTATAAGTGTCAAAAACAATAAGCGATATATGTTTTTCATAAATTCGTTTTTATTAAAGTTCATTTATAATATATATTTTTTATTAAAAATTAAGTTCTAAACCTAAACGTATTCTTCTTGGAAGTGAATAGTTATATGGGCTATCTGTTGATACTGAGCGTAAATCTCTATAAGACTGAGGATCTTCATAAGAATTAATCTGTGCTTGGTATTTAGGATTAGTTAAGTAACCATCATCATTTGGATTTCCAGTTGTACCATAAACAGCTCTTATATTTTGAGTGTTTAAAACATTTAATACTGAAAGATAAACATTTAAGTCTAACATTCTACTTCCAATCTTTAGCATAAATGCTTTATTAATTTGAGCATCAATCCAAAATTGCCATGGTAAACGTGAACCGTTTAATTGTCCAACAATTGTATTTTCATTGAAATCACGTTTTGTATAAGGTGTACCTGAGCTACCATTAAAAGTAACATTAAGCCCAGTGTTTTCTAGTAAAAGTATTGTTTTTACTTTATCAGTACCTTTTATTTTCTTTGTAAATTTAGGACCATTGTATTTTTTCCCACCATCATAACGATAATCAATAGAAGCTTTTACGGCATGTCTTTGGTCATAAGTAAGTGGAGTCATTGTTCTTAAATTTGGTTGACCTGAACTTACCATTGTTTTCTGAGATTCGGAATTTGAACCCGTTCCATTTGCAAATTGCAATGTATAATTAGCTGATAATCTGACATTACCTGTTCTTCTTAAATCATAAGCAATGGTTAATCCTTTAACAGTCCCAAAGTCAATATTTGTATAAGAAAGGTAATTTGGATTAGGATCAGCTCCTGTTAAACGTTTTACTTGTACTTGATTTCTCATTTCTCTATAGAAAGCTGAGAATTTTAAAGATGATGAATTGCTAATTTTTTGTTGAAATCCAAGTTCATAATCAGTTGTTCTTTCTGGTAATAAATTTGGATTATTCACAACGTCAGTACCTGCATTAGCAATGTATAAATAAGCAATTGGATCTAATCTTAAACCGTCTGTAGGTCTTTTGGTAATAACATCATAATGTGCAAAAAATAATGCTTCATCTGAAATAGGGAAAGAAAATGCAATACGAGGCATGAAAGTAGTCTGTGGTTCATAATCTTTAAACGCATCAATACCCACATTAGCTTGGTCTTTATTAACTCTATATGGAGTAGGACTTCCAGAATTTCCACTTATTGAAGTAGGATCTGACACAACAGTACCTGTTGCACTATACCATACATCACCGCTTCTATATCCTAAAACTTTAGGAACTGTAGCTTTAAAATCATCTACATAAACCACATAATCAGAACCAATATTTGCGGGATGACTTCCACCTAAAATTGTGCTGTATTTGCCAGATTCTAAATCTTTTACTGTTTTAGAATCGTAAAATAAATAAGGATCTTTCAATACCATTTGATTGGCATCAAAACGGTCAATACGAATACCAACATTAAAAATCAAATCGTTGAAAGCAAATTTATCCTGAATATAACCAGCCATGTACAATGGTTCAAAAGCTCCAACTTCGCGTTTGTATCTGCCATTTTCATCTGTTGCAGTAAAGAAATCATTTAAAGAAGGATTACTACCTAATTTATTACCTTTATAGTCGTATCCAAAATAACTTACAGCAGGATTGTTTCCATTATCGAGTAATTCATCTGGACTAAACATATCAATAGAATACATTGATGGATCATATTTATCAATATCAATCCAATCATTTATAGTATGTCCATTTACTGGCATACCTAACTTTTGACGCAAATTCATATCAAAAGTTGTTTGTTTAGCCTGATTATAAATATAATTATAATAGATAGTATCTTGTAAACCACCTAATCTCAAATATGGATCGTTTGTATTTATTTGATCTATATGACTATTTGTAAGTGTTCTTGCAAGAGTCCATAATTGAGCTGGAGAATAACCGACATACCTTTCTATAATTTGTTCATATTGAATACCAAATTCCAAAGCATGATTTCCAATATCTGCAGAACCATTAACACTTATTCCGATTTGAGTATTGTCATAAAGGCTATATCCATTATTAACAGATCCTGTTCTATTATACAAACTATATATATTTAGAGGAATATCTCCATTTCGCAAACCATTAAATGATTGTATTGTAAGTTGGTTTGGAAAGAAATCTTGTCCGAATGAATTGTATAACTGTGATGTGTAATTTGCTAAATTAGGATTAATTTCAGAACGTTCAAATCTAACATTAGTTGGAGTTACATTGTCCATTATCAATGCATTATCATATACAATGCCATCTACAGTATCGGAACCTGTGCTAAAAGTAGGACGCATGGTTGTAGTAAATTTTCCTACATATCCATAATTAAATAAATTATCTTTATGGTTTCTATCTTGAGTTGTTTGGTTAGTTTTAGAATAATCAGCCTGAATTTGATAAAAAATATTTTTAATCAATGATTTACTATCTTTTTCAGCAGGAAAACGTTGAGTAAATTTTCCATTTACGCTCCAAGTAGTTAAAATAAATTCACCATTATTGGTAGAGTTAAGTAATGAATTTGCTCGACTCCAACTTCTACCTTTGTCATAACTAAAATTACCTCCAAATTGTAGGTTCGTTGTTTTAGTAGTACGAACATCAACCTTACCAGAAAAATTAGCACTATAATTTGCACCATCCTCCTTTGAATATATTTTTTCTAAATCAGACATTCTAAGAAAGTCAGCACTGTATCTTGAAACACCATTTTCAATTAGCAATGGGTTTTGTTCAAGGTAGGTTCTTTTTGCATCATTTACTTTGTAATCACCATTTGCAAATGGTCTTGTATCTTTTCGATAGCCAAATTCTCCAGCTAAAAAGAAACCCAATAAAGAAGATTTTTTATCATCTTTACTCTTCAATAAGGGACCTGTTAAATTAAATGAAAATAAATCATATCCAAATTTATCAAGAAATTCAGAAGTAACAAACTCTAAACCTCCGCCAAATTCACGAGAAGGACCAGTAGTAACAATATTCATTACACCACCTGTAGCTTCACCATATTTAGCAGGAATCCCACCTAAAATCATACTTACTTCACCCATAGCTGATTTAGGTAAGTTTACATTTCCTCTAACCCTAACACCATCTACATAAGTAACAGTACTTCCATCATCGGAACGGGCACCTCTCACACTACCCATGCCACCATCAACAGACTGAACACCACCCATAGTTGCGGCAACAGATTCTGCAGAACGACCGGGCATTCTTGAAATATCTTCAGTAGTAAGAGTTGCTCCACTTGAAGTTTGATCTCTATTAATCAATGGAACTTTGTAATCTACAACAGTAAAAGTTTCTAGTGTAGTAGCTGTAGGCTCCATTTCTACATTGTTAAAGGTCATTTTATCTGCATTGATTAACACACCTTTTATTAATAGAGGTTTGTAACCAACATAGGTTGCTTTAACATCATAACGACCAGCAGGTATTGGCTTAATGGTATAATTACCATCAAAATCCGTTGTACCACCACCAAATTGTTTTCCCGCTTGCTCAATAATAATATTAGCGAAAGCAATGGGTTCTTTGGAATCCTTATCGGTAATTTTACCTTTAAGTTCTCCCGACTGCGAAAACACCATCAGATTGACTGATAGTAAGATTCCTAATGAAAAGAATAATTTTTTCAACATACACCTATAAATTTATGTTAGAATTAATGTGCGTTTTATAAAGTGGGTAAAATTATAAAAAAAATCAATACCCATCTTTATTATTTTTGTTTAACTATTATTTTGTGTTTATTTTATTGATTTTTAATTTCTTAGAATTTAAAATTACAAAAAAGTTATATTCTTTTAATCCAAAATTAATATAATATTATTACTGCATTTTTTATATTTAACATTTTTTAAAAATTACACCCATTTACTGGCATATATTTTGTCTTTAGAATTTTTTATAAAAGTAATAATGTTTCCAAATAAAATATAAAAGAAATCAGTTTACGGTAACTATAAAAAAGTTTACGGTTATACTTTATTTCATCCTGTTAAAAACATTCTATCACCCACTCTTGAAATAGAATTTTCAAGGGGGCAAATTTAATAAAAAAAATTTAATTAGGAAATTTTTTTGTCAAACTTATAAATGACTCAATATATCTATAATACTTTCACGTTTTCTTCTTGATACGGGTATTTTACTGCCATCTATCATTAAAATATAACCCCCATCTACTTTTAAATAACTCTTTATATATTTAAGATTAACTAAATGTGATTTATGGGGTCTGATAAAATCAAAATCGCTTAACATTGCTTCATTTTGTTTCAGTGTTTTGGAAATCAATATTGGATTTCCTTTCGTTAAGAAAAATTTCGTATAATAATCATCCGATTCACATCTTATAATATCATTGGTGCTGAGTACATGTATTCCTTCAGATGTAGATAATATTATTTTTTTAGGATCTGAACTTGGTGTTTTCATGTTTTCGAGAAGTACCATTATATTCTTGCTAATTTGACCCTTATCTTGTTTTTGAACATATTTAGCAATAGAATCTTTTAAGTCGTCAGGATTAATAGGTTTTAACAAATAATCTAAAGCACTATATTTTATAGCTTTTATAGCATATTGATCATGTGCTGTTGTAAATATTACTTCAAAATTAAAAGCATCAAAAGCTTCTAAAAAATTAAACCCACTACCGTCAGGCATCTGAATATCAAGAAATACAATATCTGGATTATGAATTTTTACTTTTTCTATTCCATCTATACATCCATTGGCTTGAGCAAGAACAAAAACATCGGGACAATACCTATCTATTAATCCCATGAGAACTTCTCTTGATTTTTTTTCGTCATCTACGATTATTGCTTTTATCATTGTATTTGGTTTTAGTTTCTTGTGTTTTTTAGTCCTATAACAGAA
>CAZUCB010000039.1:0-5660 GCA_964618755.1 uncultured Bacteroides sp.
AAATGCCGGATTAGCGTGTATTCTCACATCGTCGTTCATACTTAGCATGCCCGCAGAAGCAGACTTTACCCAAAACCCCTGTGCCAATGGAATATTTGAACTAACACTATTGGTACCTATGCTTGCATTTGAAATATATGCACCGTAATTTCCAACGGCAGCATTCCAAATCCAAATTGCTTTTTCATTTACATTGGCATTCTCCAGTATATTTCGGTTCCAACCACTATTTGCATTCCAACTAATAGGTGAAGGATATGGATTACCTACAAAATTCCAACCAGCATCCATTCCAATAGTGTATGAAATTGGAATTGTAATATCACCTTGATTAAGAATACCTGTAAAAATTTTTGTTTGAGAACTTGGATAAGATACAGCATAGCCTTTTCCAGGAACAAAATTTGTTCCCCCATTTATCAACACAAAATTTGCAGAATCAGCATATTCTACCCAACTATAATTTGGCTCATTCCAAACATAAAAGCCATCTGTTTCATTAAAATTTGGACTAATAGGCTGAGCCGCTACAGGTGTGGCCAACATGTGAAATTCGTCAGCATAAGGTTGATTAATAAATCTTTCAATAGTACCTACTACATTTGCAGTAGTATGCAAAAGCGAACCTGTTCCACTTGTATCAGATTTAATAATAAGTCCCAAATTTCCTGCATTATTAGTAAGAGTACCATTCACAGTTAATGCTTTTCCAGGTTCAATTGTAACGTTGGTAGCAGGATTAATTATTAAGTTCATACACGTTGCTGGTGAAGATATTGGCATTGTAACATGTGGTTGATTTTTCGTCCACGAATTAAGAATAACATCATCAGAAGCTAAAGGTAACGTATTATTTGACCAATTCGTAATATCAGCCCAATTAGTCGAATAATTTCCTAACCATCTTAACTTTTGTAACGAAAATATTAACTCAAATCGATGGCTGCTATCATTGGTAGTTGCAGTATAAGAATAAGTAGAGTTATCGTTTAATTCTGTAACTATTTTAGTATTTAAGTCTCTTAAATAAATATAAGCAGTAGGAATAAAAGCACTCAAAATACTTGCAGTAATCGTATAATTTCCATTTACGCCTGCTGTAAAACCAATAGGTACTAAAGGATGTTCGGTAACAGTAGTAAGATAATTAACACTCCAGTTTTTATTTAACTTCGTAGAGTATATATTAGGAGCTGTTGGAATAACACTGAACATTTTTTCGGCACCATCCTGATCACTTGGATTACAAAAGCTAACAATAGTTTCGTCGGTATAAGCATTGGCACTTCCATTTACTTTTAAACGAATAATGCATTGATAGTGATTAACAGTAACTGCAATATTTGAAGCAACACCTTCACCACAAGCATTTATACCTTTTACTGAAATATCCCCTGAAACAGAACTAAGACCATAATTAACAGAAATAGTGTTTGTAGAACTTGAACCACTTGCACCATTTGGTAAAGTCCAAACATAAGAAGTTGCAGCATTTATTACAGGGACAGTATAAATCACATTATTCTGCCCTTGCATAACAGTTGCTAAACCAGAAATAACTCCAGCATCAGCAGGCAGTGGATTCACAACAATATTCTCTGAACTAGCAACACCATCTCCACAACTATTATTTCCTCTTACCGAAATTACACCTGATATGGCTGATAATCCATAAATAACATCTATCGAATTGCTTGTACTAACTCCGGTTGCTCCGGTTGGTAATGTCCAATTATAAGAGGTAGCATTGGGGATTAATGGAATTGTATAATTAACAAAATCTGGTCCCTGACATACAGCATTTACCCCAGTAATTGCTCCTGGAGTTAAAGGTAGTGGGTTTACAGTTATAGCAAGTTGATTACTTTTATTACAACCAGTTGTAGGATCTGTTTCTACAACAGTTAAAATACCACTTGTTGCACCAATTGGGAAATTCATACTAATTGCATTAACAGTAGTAGAAGGATTAATAATAGCAGTGCCGTTATATGACCAAGCATAATTAAATGCAGCACCATCAGCCTGATCTGTAGTATCAGTCCCATGTCCGCTTGTAGGAGGCAATGGTTGTCCATAAGTGTGTATAGTAACAGAGTAAGCCGAATTTAAACTACCTTCACAAAGAATCTGTGTTCCAGTTATTGGGTTGTCAGACGGAGTTGCATTTACAGTAATTGCCATTGTTGAAGAATCTCCATCACCACAAGAATTATGAGCTTTAACACTAATATTTCCAGAAACAGCAGAGCTTCCATAATTAACACTTATTGAGTTAGTAGAACTAATTCCAGTTGCACCAGCAGGCAATGTCCATATATAAGATGTAGCATTAGCAATTGCAGGTACAGTATATATTACATTGCTTTGCCCTTGACAAACAGTTGAATTGCCTGAAATTATTCCTGCCGAACCAGTTAATGGATTTACAGTAATTGCCAATATTGAGGTATTGCCATCACCACAGCTATTATTTGCTGTAACAGTAATATTACCAGAAATTGCTGATAAACTATAGTTCACAGTTATTGAATTAGTGTCACTAAAACCTGTTGCACCTGTTGGTAAAGTCCAAACATAATTAGTAGCACTTGCAATGACTGGTATATTATATACAACACTGTTTTGCCCAGTACATATGGTGTTTAACCCAGAAATTGAAGATGAGCTCATTGGAAGTGGATTTATAGTAATCGTTAGTTGATTACTTCTAGAACATCCAGATGTTGGATCTGTTTCTACAACAGTTAATATACCACTTGTAGCACCAACTGAAAAATTCATGTTAATAGCATTTATCGAAGTTGAAGGAATTATTGTAGCAACGCCACTATAAGACCATGCATAAGTAAAAGCAGCACCATCTGCTTGATCTGTAGTATCAGTTCCATGTCCACTTGTAGGAGGCAATGGTTGTCCATAAGTATGTAAATCAACAGAATAAGCAGAATTTAATACACCTTCGCAAAGAGTAGTAGTTCCACTTATTGGATTAAGTGCTGGAGCAGGATTTACAGTAACAACAACTGTTGCTGTATCTTGACATCCAAAGAAATTTGTTCCCGTTAAAGTATATGTTTTTGTTTCAGTCGGATAAAATGGGATGCCATTTAATACAGCATTATCCCATGAATAGGTAACTCCAGCTGTTCCACTACCACTTAAGGTAACAGCTATTCCTTCACAAATATTAGTTGCTGTGGCATTTGCAATTATTACTGGAGAATTAACCAGAATTGCCGTTATTAAAGTTCTTGTTGGAGAAACGCATCCATTTTCAATTGCTTCAACATAATAATTTGTAGTAGAAGTAATAGATGGCGAATAAGTACTACCATAAGCTATTGGAGTAGAAGAAAGTGAATCTAAATACCAGTTAACTGTACCCAAAGATGCTGTTGCACCTAAAGTAACAATATCTGAAGGACAAACTGTATCTGAAATTGTAGAAATAATAGCTGGTATGGTTTTTATAATTCCAGTTATAGCTATTCTTGGATAGCTCGTACATCCATTGTTAGTAACATCAACAAAAAAAGTAGTGGTTTGCGAAATCATAGGAGAATAATTAGCACCAGTATATATTGATGAGCCACCTGTAATACTTGAATACCAATTGATAGTTCCAGATGTTGTTATTGCTTTTAAATTTACAATTCCAGCTCCACAATGTGTATCGTAAATAGTTCCAGTTATAGTAGGACGTGGAATAATGGTAATTGTCAAAGCTGAAGAATCTCCATATCCACAAGCGCTATGAGCTTTTACAGAAATAATTCCTGAAACAGCTGATGTAGCATAATTAACTGATATTGAATTAGTATTACTAGAACCACTAGCACCTACTGGCAAAGTCCATATATATGATGTAGCATTAGTAATAGGAGCTACTGTATAAACCACATTGTTTTGTCCTGAACAAATAATAGTGCTCCCAGTTATAGGACCAGCAGCAGCAACCGATTGATTAACGCTTACCGCAAGAGTAGAACTTACTCCATCTCCACAATCATTAATACCTTTAACTGTAATGTTGCCAGAAATTGCCGATGCTCCAAAATTGACTATTATTGAATTGGTAGAACTTGTACCTGTTGCACCTGATGGCAATGTCCATGAATAAGTTGTTGCATTTGCAATTTCAGGAACAGTGTATAATATATTGTTCTGCCCTGAACAAATTGAAGTATTTCCAGAAATTGTACCAGCAGCTCCTGGTAATGGATTTACAGTTACTGCAAGCAAAGAACTAACACCATTACCACAACTATTACTACCTCTTACAACAATATCACCTGAAACTGCAAATGGGAAAAAGTGTACATAAATTGAGTTTGAAACAATTGTCCCTGTACCTCCGGAAGGTAAAGTCCAAGAATAACTTGAAGCATTAGTTATTGCCGGAACAGTATAAACAACATTATCCTGTCCCTGACAAACAGTAGTATTTCCAGATATTGTTCCAGAAGCTCCTGGTAATGAATTAACAGTTATTGCAAGTGAAGAACTTACACCATCCCCACAGCTATTATTACCTTTTACAGTAATATTTCCCGAAATAGCTGATGTACCATAATTGACAGTTATAGAGTTGGTAGTACTTGTACCTGTTGCACCTAATGGCAATGTCCATATATAGTTTGTTGCATTTGTAATTGTTGGAACAGTATAAACCACATTGTTTTGTCCCTGACAAACTGTTGCATTTCCCGAAATTGTGCTTGCTGCATCAGCCAGTGAGTTTACAGTAATAGCAAGCAAAGAACTGCTTCCAACTCCACAATTGTTATTGCCATATACAAAAATATTTCCAGAAATTGCATTTTGGGAAAAGTTAACATTTATTGAATTAGAAGTAATTGTTCCTGAAGCACCAGTAGGTAAAGACCATAAATAACTAGTAGCATTAGTTATATTTGGTACCGTATAAACTATATTATTTTGTCCCTGACAAACAGAAGTAATTCCAGAAATTACACCAGCAGTTCCAGGTAATGGATTAACAGTTATTGAAAGCGAAGAACTAGCTCCATCCCCACAGCTATTATTGCCTTTTACAGTTATGTTGCCTGAAATAGCTGATGTGCCATAATTAACGGTAATTGAATTGGTAGAGCTTGTACCTGTTGCACCTGATGGCAATGTCCATATATAGCTTGTTGCGTTAGCAATTGCAGGCACAGTGTAAACCACATAGTTTTGTCCCTGACAAACTGTTGTAGTTCCTGAAATTGTTCCAGCAGCAGAAGGCAATGTATTAACTGCTATTGCAAAAGATGAACTTGTGCCATTTCCACAAGTATTATTTCCTTTAACTGTAATATTTCCGGATACAGCTGATGAACCATAATTAACAGTGATTGAGGTTGTAGTACTTGTACCTGTTGCACCTGTTGGCAATGTCCATATATATGATGTAGCATCAGCTATAGTTGCTGTTGTATATACTACATTGTTTTGCCCTTGACATACATTTGCTGTACCACTTATTGCAGCTGCAGCAGATGGTAAAGTACATAATGGTGTACCTAAAATTATTATATCATCAATAGCCCAAAAATAACCCCATGTAGCAGTATAATTCCATTTGAATTTAACTGCACTTTGACCTGCCACAGCACTTATTGTCTGATTAAAAGCAGTAGGGTTTAAAGTAGAAG
>CAZUCB010000039.1:5760-20392 GCA_964618755.1 uncultured Bacteroides sp.
TCATTTACAACATTTCCACCTGAAGATGCCGAAGAAGAAGTAATTGAGGATATAGAATTAGTTGTAATACTTGCAGCGCCAGGTAGAAAAGTAAAATCATTTCCATAGGTAGTTCCATCATTATTTATAGCAACCAATCTGAAATGATAAGTAGTTCCTGCGGTAAGTCCTGTTATGTTTGCACTAACAGCTACATTAGAAGTTCCTGTTCCCGCAGAAGTAGATGAGGTTGTATAACCGTAGCTTACTGTAGTTCCCCATTGAAAATAATAATTTGTAGCCAAACTGTTTGGATTTACAGTTCCATTTAAAGTTGCTGTTGTTGGTGCTACAGATGTAGCTGCCAAAGTTGAAACCTGTGGATTATTGCCAAATCTAAAAGATGCAATTTTAGTTCCTTTTAAAGTTCCTCCTGATTTAACATACTCGGTAGAATACCAAAAAGTTTCATCATCAGTTGGATCAACAGATAATAGTGAATAATCTCCCCATCGGTTATAAGTGGTTTGAGCAACTGTTCCATTATGAATAATTTCTTCAGGAATATCGAGCACTCCAGATGCATTTGTATAAGCACTAGAAGATTGTCCACAATAACGAATCCCGGGATATATACTTGAGCTTGCTATAGAATACGCTAAACCTATCTTTCCACTTCCATTTAGCATGATACTTCCCATCCAACGAGAACTTGCATCAGGTGCATAGGTGCCTGATTGACGGATTGTCCATGGATTAGTACCTGTTTTCCTTAGTTCATACCATCTGATACCTGCATGATTTGTAGCATCAACATCCACAGTATGACAACAAACTATAGTTTGATAATCTCCAAAATTACGGTATTGAGGAGCATTCATAATAACCTGAGGCACTCCATCTAATTTTTGTGTTCCAGGTTGAGTGATATCATCCCAATTGGCATCAAACTGACTATCGAAAGCTGTTACAGCTATTTGCTGAGATCTTACAAAAGTTGAATTCGCTGGTGTAGTCCAGTTTACAGCCAATTCATAAATCCAAAGTTGGTCAGAACCTCCAGCAACAGCATCATCATTGAATGCAATAAATAAACCTGGCGAACCAGCTGGGGCAAAAGCACCATCATTGTCTAAAGGAGGAACACAAAGAAATCCGGAACCTGGTCTCCAAGAATTGTCAAATGCAACCATCTGAGGGTTTGCAGCACCAATTAACATTTTTGAACGTTCAAATACGTAGGTATCATTCCCCGAACCAGTATTGGTTCCCATATAATAACCATCCTGCCAGATACCAATCTTTTCATAATCTGGCATGTCAGCAACATCAAATGAATAAGCATACCATGTGCCTGTTGGATCATTTGTAGATGAAACAGCTACTAACATTAAGTCATTAGATCCACATAGAGAAAATTCAACAGCAACCCATCGTTGTGCTTGTTCATCATATTGAATTAATGGATCACCATCATTGCAAGTTGCACCAGAAACTCCGTTGAACAAAAGATTCATATTGGTTGGTCCTGCAACTAATGTTCCTGTTCTGTTGTAAATGGCATAAGTTGTATTTACTGTTTGCATATAATAATTAGGGCCAATTGTTCCATTACAATCGGGAGGGAAGGAAGAGGTAGTTTGTCCCTCGAAGTTGACAAGTGGTGCTTTCATAACACTTGTTTTTCCCATAGTTTTTTGCCATGCAGCATCTTCAGTTTTAGGTAAAGCAGTTTCAGCAAAAGGATATTTACGTTGTTTTATCACTTTACGAGCAGCCTTTTTTAATGCTTTTTCTTTTAAAAAGGCAATTTCTTCATCTGTCACAGCAGGAAGACTTCTTAAAGGAGGTGTTTCTCCTAAAAAAACACCAGTTCCAACAAGTTTTGGAGCTAAAGGTCTATCTTGAGCTTTTGACAAGAAATTTCCTAAAATAAAAAAACAACTGAATAATAATATGACTTTTTTCATAAAATAAAACTTACAATGTAAACAATATATTGATTTTTAAACAATTCATAGTACTTATTAAAAATCTATTAAATTTAATACCAACGAATTTCATCTTCATCAAAAAAGCTTACCAAAATGAATAAATAATTTTGTGTAAAAGTAATAATTTATTTTGAGAATAATGAAGTTTTAGTTAAAATCTTTATTATAAATCTCACTTTAAATATCTATAAATCTTTGTATTGAAAAGCAACAAAATATTTTTTAAGAGATTTTATTCATTTTTAAAACCCATATATTATTTTTTAAGCAACTAATATTTATATTTTATTGTCTATTATGTGTATATATAGTGAAAAATATGTAATTTTATACCTTGCTATTTTCTTAGCAGTAACTTAAAATTGAGAATAAGTGAAAAGAGTATTATTTATTGTTT
Source organism: uncultured Bacteroides sp. (assembly GCA_964618755.1). Classification (GTDB taxonomy): domain Bacteria; phylum Bacteroidota; class Bacteroidia; order Bacteroidales; family JACABE01; genus JACABE01. Next base: position 8,131 of record CAZUCB010000039.1, read on the forward strand.
TATTATTTGTAATTAGCTGTAATAAAATAAGTTTTGCAGTACGTGACACCACACAATCTCCCATGCTGCAATTTATTGAAAATAAAAATCAATGGGATAGCAAAGTGCTTTTTGGTGCTGATGTTGAAAGCGGAATGCTTTTTCTGGAAAAAAAATGCTTAACATTTAATCTAGTTAAAGCTTCTGATATTAAGCATTCTCATGCACACAATGGAAGTGAGAAAAAACATCACGAATCTGATAATACTATTCATTATCATGCTTATCAAGTTGAGTTTTTAAATTGCAATGATGCTGAAATCACTCCTTCAGGAAAAATGTATGATTATTGCAACTATTTTATTGGAAATGATAAGAATAAATGGGCAAGTAACGTACTAAAATACAACATTGTAGAATATAAAAATTTATACAACAATATTGATTTTAAAATATATAGCAATAATAAATTTTTAAAATATGACTTTATTGTAAAACCCAATGCAAAGCCTGAAAACATTCAACTTAAGTACAAATATGTTGATAATATAAAACTCAGTAAAGGGCATTTATTAATAGAAACTTCTGTAAATCAAATAATCGAGCTTCGCCCCTATTGTTATCAAATAATTAATGGAGAGGAAAAAGAAATTAAATGTAATTATGTATTAAAAAAGAATGTATTGAGTTTTGAAATAGGCGATTACGACAAAACGAAAGCACTAATTATCGATCCATCCTTAATATTTTCAACTTATACTGGTTCTACAGCTGATAATTGGGGTTTTACAGCTACTTATGACCTTTTTAGAAATGTTTATTCTGGTGGTATAGTATTTGGAACTGGTTACCCAATAAATACAGGTGCTTATCAACATATCAATGGTGGAAATTGGGATATAGGTATTATTAAATACGATTCATTAGGCATTAATAGACTTTATGCAACCTATTTGGGCGGTACAAATGGTGAAATGCCACATAGCTTAATAGTAAATACATCGAATCAATTGTTAATCTATGGTACAACTGGGTCTCCAAACTTTCCTGTTACACCAAATGCTTACGATACCTCTTTTAATGGAGGACAAAGTATTAATTATGATTATTCAATAAGTTATCCCAGTGGAGTTGATATTTTTGTATCAAAATTAAATCCAGATGGCACACAGTTATTAGCCTCAACTTTTGTGGGTGGTACAGCTAATGATGGATTGAACTACAGACAACACTATGATAACAATATAATGATAGGAAATGATTCATTATATTTTAATTATGGAGATGGAGCAAGGGGGGAAATGATAACCGACAATTTAAGCAATGTATATGTTGGGTCTTGTACATTTTCAAATAATTTTCCTGGCACATCAAATGGTTTTCAAACTACAAATCAAGGTAAGCAAGAAGGCATTGTTTTTAAATTAGATTACAATTTAAGTAATTTAATTTGGAGTACTTACGTTGGTGGTTCAGAAGATGATGCCATTTATTCAATTGATAACGATAGTCAATATGATGTATATGTTACAGGAGGAACAAGCTCAACTAATTTCCCTACAACAACGGGAGCTTATAAAACCACCTACCAAGGTGGCACTACTGATGCTTTTTTATCACGTATTTCACAAAACGGGAGCACATTGGTAGCTTCTACCTATTACGGAAGCAATAAATATGACCAAGGATATTTTGTAAGATGCGGAAGAGATGATAAAGTTTATATAATTGGGCAAACTAAAGCTGACAGCAATGTATTAATTTTCAATGCACCTTATAACATTCCAAATAGTGGTCAATTTATTGCTAAATTTCCTAGAAATTTAAACAGTATCACATGGTCAACCGTTTTTGGAACTGGTGATGGGAAACCCAATATCTCTTTAACTGCATTTTCAGTTGATATTTGCAATAGGATTTATCTTTCTGGCTGGGGTAGAAATTGGGGAGGAAACTCTCCATATAATTGGGGAACTGTTTTTGGAACTGTTAATATGGCTATAACACCTAATGCGTTTCAAACAACTACCGATGGACAAGATTTTTATATTATGGTAATGAGCGATAATGCTTCAAGTCTCGATTATGCCACTTATTTTGGTGAATTATATTCAGCTTCAAATCCATACAGTGGAAGAGACCATGTAGATGGTGGCACCAGTCGTTTTGACAAAAAAGGCACTGTTTACCAATCAGTATGTGCGAGCTGTGGAGGATATAGTCTTTTCCCTACATACCCTTCTAATGTTTGGTCGGATTCTAATCATTCATTAAATTGTAACAATGCAGTTTTTAAATTTAATATACATTACGATTTTGCTTTAGCAGATTTTGTTGATCCACAAATTGGATGTGCTCCTGATACTGTAATTTTTCAAAATACAAGTATTGGCACCACTTATATCTGGGATTTTGGAGATGGTTCGCCATTAAACACACAAGTAAATCCTACCCATATTTATACAAATAGTGGTATTTATAATGTGAAATTAATTTCAAATTTATTGAATGGATGTAACTTAACAGATACAGTTATCAAACAAGTTATTGTTTTAAGTGATACTTCTTATACAATTCCCAGTGTTCATAATTGTGTGGGCGATAATAACCAAATAGGTATTCCTCCAAGTGGCAATCCTATAAATACTTATATATGGTCACCAGGTAATACCCTAACTGATTCAACTATTTCTAATCCTTTTGCAAATCCATCTGTAAGCACAACTTATCGTTTATTGTTATCAAATGGAGTATGCACTGATACTATTAAACAAACGGTTATAGTTCATAAAATGATAGTTGATGCAGGAAATGACACTTTGATATGTGCTGATTCTGTAAAACTAACAGCACATACTTCTGAAAATCCGGTTCAATATTTTTGGTCATCAAATATAAATTTTACGGATACACTTAATTCTAATTTAAGTGATAGTTCTGCTATGATTCATCTTATTACATCAAGTTCATTTTTTTGGGTAAAAATAAAAAATCAATGGTGCGAAGGTATTGATAGTATTAAAGTTAAATCTAATTTTATATCTAATCCATCCATAGCACAAAATCCAAGTTGTCACGATTCATGCAATGGAATGGCTGCCATATTACCTTCGGGTGGAACACCTCCTTATTCATATTCATGGAATACTACCTCAACAAACGACACCATTTTTATGCTATGTGCGGGAACCTATACAGTTATTATTACAGACTCTCTCAATTGCAAATCTTTTGCAACAATAACATTAAGCAACCCAACGCCTTTAGTAATTAATCCATTGATAAACCATGTACCATGTAATGGTGTTTGCATTGGAAGTATAAATACCAATGCTTCTGGAAGCAACCCACCATATTCTTATGCATGGAACACATCTCAAAATACTTCTATTATCAGTAATTTATGTCCTGGTCTTTATTCAGTAATAGTAACTGATAGCAAAAACTGCAAAGCCGAAGATACAGCAAGTATTCGAATAAATAGTATTTTTTTAAATGCAGCTGTTTGGGCTGATAAGGATACAATTTATAAAGATTTGAGTACTCGTTTACACGCTACACACCTCAATAGTGTCAACTATAGCTGGACTCCTTCCTTTAGTTTAAATAATGCAAATTCTTCAGATCCAATTGCAACGCCATTGGTAACTACAACATATTATCTAACGATGACTGATCAGTATGGTTGTACTCATTCTGATTCAATAACAATAGTAGTTCTAGATCAGTTATGTGGTGAGCCTTACATATTTATTCCCAATGGTTTTACACCTAATGATGATTTGCAAAATGATAAATTTTTCGTTCGCAGCAAGATATTGGAAGAAATGAATATTAAAGTCTTTGATCGTTGGGGCGAAAAAGTTTTTGAAAGCAATTCAATTGAAAATGGATGGGATGGTAAATTCAGAGGTGTATTCTGTCAACCAGGTGTTTTTGTATATTACTTTAGAGGAAAATGCCAAAATCAAAAATATTATGAGAAAAAAGGCAATATAACATTGATTAAATAAGATTGTGAAGATCCAAAACTGCAAAAAACTATTTATACTATTTCTTGTTTGGCTATTACCTTATTGCTTAACAGGACAGGATATTCATTTTTCGCAATTTTTGAGTTCACCTTTAAATTTGAACCCTGCCCAAACGGGTTTTTTTCGTGGTTCTCATAGGTTTATATTAAATCATAGAAACCAATGGATATCAGTAAGCAAACCTTACAGTACTTTTTCTGGTTCATTTGATATGCAATTGCTTAAAAGAAAATTCAAGCAAGATATTATAGGAATTGGAATAATTTTCAATAGTGATAGAGCCGGAGATGCAGGAATGGGAACAACCCAAGGAAGCCTTTCTTTATCATACACAAAAAGCTTAAACAGAAGAAACAATCATTTTATTTCATTTGGTTTACAAGGTGGTGCTGCCCAACATAGATTTGATTATACTCAATTGAATTTCGACAATCAATATAACGGCGATTTTTATGAACCAAATCGTTTTAATGGTGAATATTTTAATAAAACCAACTTTTTTTATCTCGATATTTCTTCTGGAGCACATTGGTTTTTGCAATTAGAGGATCAATTATTATTCAATGCTGGTATTTCAGTTTATCATCTTAATCAACCCTCACTTTCTTATTTTAATAATAGCAATGTAAAATTAAATGCTCGTTTAGCATTTTATGCAAATTCAGAAATAGGATTAAATGTAAACACAGATATAATACCCTCACTGTTAGTTATGAAACAAGGACCTTATGCAGAGTTATGTTTTGGTGCAGATTTAAGGTTTATCAACAACAATAGTTTCTATTACTATTCAGCAATTATAGTGGGTGCATTTTTAAGAAATCAAGATGCTTTCATTTTAAAAGCAGGTTTAGAGCAACAAAAATGGAAATTTGGATTGAGCTACGATTTTAACTTTTCCGATCTTACTCCTGCAAGCAAATATTTAGGAGGCTATGAAATATCAATTAGTTACATAGTTAATCAGTCTAGAAAAAGAAAAATAAAAGAAATACCTTGCCCTATTTTTTAAACAAACGAATTTCGGGAACTATTGAAACAAAAAAACAAAACTAACTGCTTTAATAAAAATGACTTATAAAACAAATACATATCATTTTATATCTCTTCAAAAAAAACATTTTGAATGTTATGTATTTTTATACAGTATCATAATTTGCATACTATTTTCCTCTTTAAGTGCAAGCATATACGCCCAAACCAATGAAGAATACAAGATGTTAGCAGACGAAGCCTACCAAAATGGAAATTATTATAGTGCAAGTTCTTTTTATAAATTATTGCTAGATAAAGATAGTAGCAATTTAGACATTGCTTATCAATATGCAAATGCTAACAGGCTATACAATAATTATATCGAAGCAGAATATTGGTATTCCTACGTTTTGGCTAAAGACAAAGCTGAAAAGTTTCCATTAAGTGGATTTTATCATGCAGAAATGAACAAATATAATGCTAAATATGGACTTGCAATTCGCAATTACAAATCATTTTACAATAAGTACAAGGAAAAAAAAGATTACTTCACTCAAAAAGCATTAAATGAAATTAGTTCGTGCAATTGGGCTGCAGAAAAAATTGACGATACTGTTGCTACAGAAATCACACATCTTGGAAAGAATGTAAATACACCTTTTTCTGAATTTGCTGCTGTTCAGTTTGGCGATTCCATGTTGGTTTACTCTTCGCTTAGACAGTTTGTTTCAAACGATTTTGAGAGTTTTTTACCCGATGTATTTCTTTCAAAAGTTTATTTTTCTTGGATTTCTGTTGCAGGTTACTCTTCAGGACGTGAATTAGGAAACAAAATCAATAGTGACGAACTTCATACAGCTAATCTTAGTACTGATATAAAAAAGACTCAATTTTATTTCACAAGATGTAATTCAAATGAGAATGCTGAAATGATTTGTGAAATTTATATGAGTGAACTCAAAAATGGAAAATGGGAAAAAGCAAAAAAATTGAATGATAACATTAATTTAAAAGGCTATACCTCCACTCAACCAACGTTTACAACTAATAATGGCAGAGATATTTTATACTTTTCGAGTAATCGTCCAGGTGGCTTTGGACAAACGGATATTTGGTATGCAATCAGTAACAATGGAGAATTTCAACAAGCTGTAAACCTGGGAAGTAGTATCAATACTCCAGGAAACGAGATTTCTCCATTTTACGATACTAAATCCAATAAGCTCTATTTCAGCTCCGATTGGCACTTCGGTTTTGGTGGTTACGATATATTTAATTCCAAGGGAGAATTCAACCAATGGACACAACCTGAAAATTTAGGTTTTCCTATCAATACAAGTTACAACGATATGTATTTTACTGTTAACGAAACACCTAATGAAGGTTATTTCACTTCAAACCGAAAAGGATCCTATTTTATTAAAGGTGAAACATGTTGCAACGATATTTATGCATATAAATTATTTGAAAAAATACCAATCACACAAATACCCATTGAAATAAAAAAAGACAGTATCACTATTGAAGAGAGCATCAAAAAATTACTTCCACTGACTTTATATTTCCATAACGATGAACCCATTCCCAATAATATTATTACCAGTACCGATAAAAACTACAAACAAACACTGGCAGATTATTACGCCATGAGAGATATTTACAAAACAGAATATTCAAAAGGATTAAAAGCTATAAATCGCCAAAAAGCTATCAACGATATCGACTCATTTTTCATCAAAGAAGTTGGGGATGGTTTTAAATCCTTAGAATTATTTGCAAGCCTTTTATTGCGAGATTTACAAAGAGGTAACGAAATAAGAATAACAGTAAAAGGTTTTGCAAGTCCTCTTAATACAGATGAATACAATATAAACTTAAGCAAAAGGCGTATTTCAAGCTTACGTAATTATCTGAAAGACTACAATGGAGGAATTTTAGAACCCTTTATTGCTGATAGCACTAATAGTATTGGAAAGCTGTTTATTTATGAAGAGCCTTTAGGCAAAAGTATGGCAAACAAAACAGTAAGTGACAATCCTAATGATCTCAGAAATTCTGTTTATAGCATTGCTGCAGCTATGGAACGCAAAATTCAAATTCTTTACTACGATTATGCTTCTGCCAAAGTCATTGATTCTACACCTATTCTCCGTTTTATGGCTGATTCCATTAATTATGGAAAATTAAACACTCAAACTGAAAACGCTTTTAGTATTCGATTTAAAAATATTGGGAAATATTCTTTCAGTATTAATAATATAAGTTCCGATTGCAATTGTTTGAAATTTTATTACGAAGAAACTAATATAGAATCGGGAAAGGAAGGTGTTTTTAGTATTTTATTCTTGCCCAATATCAAAAAAGGCAAACAAAAGACAATACTAACACTTACTTTATCACCTTACAATACAAAATATTATTTACCAATATATTACGAATAACATATAGTATAAAAAAATTTATTTTTTACTTTTCTTATATGCATCTTCCATAAAGTCGGGAAGTTGTTTAGTGTAAGCAATTTCTTTCCATTTTTTTCTGGCTTCATCTGCAGGAATTCCGAAATAAACTTTATTGCCATCTAAATTTTTATCAACGCCTGAGGTTGCAAGTATTACAGCTCCTTTTCCAACTATTAAATCTTTATTTACAGATACTTTTGCCCAGATAATAACATCATCTTCAATTACTGTTACTCCAGCAACAGCAGATTGAGATCCTATCAAACAATTTTCGCCAATGCGGGTATCATGTCCTATTTGAACCTGATTGTCAAATTTTGTACCTTTTCCTATAAATGTATCACCAGAAACGCCTTTGTCAATTGCACATAAAGCACCTATTTCTACATTATCTGCAATAACTACCTTTCCGCAAGATTCCATTTTGCGATATCCTTGAGGTTTGCGTTGAAAATAATATGCATCGGCACCAATTACAGTTCCTGAATGAATAATAACGTTATCTCCTATTTCTGTGTGATCATAAATACTTACATTGGCATGAATGATACAGTTTTTACCAATTTTAACAAGATTACCTACAAAAGCACCAGGTTGTATTACTGTTCCTTCTCCAATTTGAGCTGTAGGGCTTATTGCAGAAGCTGAAGGTTTAAAACCTCTAAATTTACGGACCAGCGAAACATAAGCTTCAAAAGGATCTTCACAAAATAATAAAGCTTTATTTTCAGGACAATCAACTTTTGCATTGATAATAATAGTAGTTGCTTTTGAAGTTAGTGCTTTTTTATAATATTTAGGATGGTCAACAAAAGTTAAATCGCCGGCTTCAACCATGTGAATTTCATTGATTCCTGTAATTAGAAAATCAGGATTGCCTACAAATTCAGCTTTGATTAACGAAGCTATTTCATTTAATTTATACGGTGCAGATAATTTCATCTAATTAGTTATTAAGTTCTTTATGCGGATTTTACTCTTTCTGAATAAACACCAGTACGGGTATCTACTTTTATTCTTTCGCCTTCATTTATAAACAAAGGAACTCTGATTAATGCTCCTGTTTCAACAGTAGCTTCTTTCATAGCATTGGTAGCTGTATTTCCTTTTTCACCTGGTTCGGTATATGTTATCAACATTTCAACAAAAGGAGGCAACTCACATTGCAATGGAGTTTCAGTATCGGCATGAACAGTAATTTCAACATTCTGACCTTCTTTTAAAAATTGAGGTGCATTGATTATTGATTCATTTATCAATAATTGTTCAAAAGTTTCGGAATGCATAAAATTATAACCACCTTCTTCTTTATATAAAAACTGATAAGGTCTTCTTTCAACGCGTGCAATATCTATTTTCACTCCAGCTGTAAACGTATTAGGAATTACTTTCCCTGTTTTTAAGTTTTTTAGCTTTGTACGAACAAATGCAGGTCCCTTTCCAGGTTTTACATGTTGAAATTCAAAAATAGAATATAATTCACCATTAAATTCTAAACATAATCCGTTTTTAAAATCTTGTGTTGTTGCCATATATATTTATATTTTTTTCTAAAAAGCATGCAAAGTTACGTATTATTTCGAATTTAACAAATTTGTATAAACGTAATTTTATTTATCAAAATATTATATTCTTTTTTATTATTTTTGCACTCCTTTTAAAAATAATGAAAAGATATGTTTGAAAGTTTAAGTGAGAAATTCGACAGAGCGTTTAAAGTTCTTAAAGGACAAGGACGAATATCAGAAATTAATGTTGCTGAAACCCTTAAGGAAGTTAGAAAAGCATTGCTTGATGCCGATGTAAGTTTTAAAATTGCAAAACAATTTACTGAAACTGTTAAAGAAAAAGCATTAGGTCAAAATGTATTAACAGCTATATCACCCAGCCAATTGATGATAAAATTAGTTCATGATGAACTAACTGCATTGATGGGAGGCGAAAAAGTTGAAATTAATCTCAAAGGAAGCCCTGCCATTATTTTGATGTCGGGTTTACAAGGTTCTGGTAAAACTACTTTTTCTGCAAAATTAGCTAATTACATCAAGACTAAAAAAGGTCGAAATGTTTTATTGGTTGCTGGCGATGTTTATCGTCCGGCGGCTATTGAACAATTGAAAGTATTAGGCGAACAAATTGGGGTAGAAGTATTTTTTGATATCGACAGCAAAGAGCCCGTTAAAATTGCTAAAAAGGCAATTGTTTATGCCAAAGAAAAAGGCATTTCAACTGTTATTATTGATACTGCAGGACGTTTGGCTATCGACGAAGAAATGATGAACGAAATAGCTGCTATTAAAAGAGAAGTGAATCCTCAGGAAACACTTTTTGTAGTAGATGCTATGACAGGACAGGATGCAGTTAATACCGCAAAAGCTTTCAACGATAAATTAAATTTTGATGGTGTAATTCTTACAAAACTTGATGGTGATACCAGAGGTGGAGCTGCACTTACTATTCGTTCGGTAGTTGAAAAACCTATTAAATTGGTAGGTATCGGTGAAAAAATGGATGCGTTGGATGTGTTTTATCCTGAGCGTATGGCCGACCGTATTTTGGGCATGGGTGATATTGTTTCATTGGTAGAACGTGCGCAGGAACAATTTGACGAAGAAGCTGCAAAAAAACTACAGAAAAAAATACAACAAGATACTTTTAACTTCGATGATTTCCTTTCTCAAATTAAGCAAATCAAAAAGATGGGGAATATGAAAGATTTGGTGGGTATGATTCCGGGAATGGGAAAAATGATGAAAGATGTTGAAATAGATGACAACGCATTTAAGAGCATAGAAGCAATCATTACATCTATGACACCTGGCGAAAGAGCAAATCCTGCTTTATTAAATGGTGGACGTAGGAAAAGAATTGCTAGTGGAAGCGGAACTGATATTCAAGAAGTAAATCGCTTAATCAAACAATTTGACGAAACCCGCAAAATGATGAAAATGATGAGTGGCGGAAAAGGAAGTAAATTATTACAATCAATGGGAAATATGAAAAGAAGGTAATTATTCATAATTAGGAATTAGGAATTAGGAATTAGGAATTAAGTATTAACCAATAACCTTTAACCATTAACCATTAACCATTAACCAATCACAAATAAACAGCTATGAACATAATAGACGGTAAACTTATAGCCGAACAAATAAAAACCGAGATTGCTAACGAGGTTAGAAAAATGATAGACGACGACAAAAACCCGCCTCATTTAGCAGCTATTCTTGTGGGTGATGACCCTGCAAGCCAAACTTATGTGGCAAGTAAAGAAAAATCGTGTAAAGAAGTTGGTTTTATATCTTCTATCTATCGTTATCCTTCTACTATTTCTGAAATTGATCTATTAAAGGCTGTTGAATTTTTAAATATGGATGATGAAATTGACGGTTTCATTGTACAAATGCCTTTACCAAAACATATTTCTGTTGACAAAGTTATTGAAAGCATTGACCCTAAAAAGGATGTGGATGGATTTCATCCTATAAATGCAGGCAGAATGCTGGCGAATCTTCCCTCCTATCTTCCTGCTACCCCTTATGGTATTATGCAAATGCTCGAAAGATGCAATATTGAAACCGAAGGCAAACATTGTGTTGTATTAGGACGAAGCAATATAGTAGGAACACCTATCAGCATTTTGATGTCGCGAAATAATAAACATGCCAATGCTACCGTTACCCTCTGCCATAGTAAAACAAAAAACTTAGAGGAAATTACACGTCAGGCTGATATTTTAATTGCAGCTATCGGTAAACCGCTTTTTGTAACGTCGAGTATGGTAAAAGAAGGAGCCGTTGTTATTGATGTGGGTATTCATCGTGTTGCTTCGAGCGAAACAAAATCGGGATTCAGATTAATTGGAGATGTTGACTTTTTGAATGTATCAAAAAAATGCAGCTATATTTCTCCTGTTCCGGGTGGCGTGGGCTTAATGACAATTGTAGGATTGCTTCAAAACACATTGAAAGCAGCAAAAAAAGAAATTTATCAATAAAATACTTAATAATTCGATAAAATAATATCAATTTTTATTTTCATGTTTAAAAAATTAATATTATTGCAAAAAAAAGATTTGTAAAGAAAATGAATAAAAGAAAGGTAATAATCAGTTATCACAATCTTCCATCAGAAGCATTAGAAGCATTTAAAGAAAAATATCCTTATGGATATTCAGATTATATTACTAAAGTTACAAAACCCAACAATGATGTAATTTACGTAGTTCCTTTAGATACTGATGATGCAGCTTATCTTGTAAAAGTTGACGTAAGGGTTGATAGTAAGATGAGCGAAGAAGATTTCGATAAATTGCTGTTCAAAGGAGTTTCGGGTGCTGCTGACAAAACCGAAGATACCGAAAGTGCTGAAGGCGTAAACGAACATTTAGAATCAGAACATATCGAAAGTATCGGCGACGATCAGGATGAAGGTGACGAATAAATAATTAAAAAGTGTAAATAATTATTTACACTTTTTTTATTAAATCATTTCTACTTATAAACTGTTAGTAATACAATTATAAAAATACAATCATGAGTGAAGAAATTGAAAGCTTAAAATGCTTAATTATAGGTTCGGGCCCTGCCGGTTATACTGCGGCTATTTACGCTGCCCGTGCTGATTTAAAACCTGTTGTTTACCAAGGTTTGCAACCGGGCGGACAATTAACGATAACTACTGAAGTTGATAACTTCCCCGGTTATCCCGAAGGTATTACCGGACCTGAAATGATGGAACAATTAAAGAAACAAGCGGAACGATTTGGCACCGAAGCCAGATGGGGCATTGTTACCGAAGTTGATTTCAGCG
>CAZUCB010000040.1:0-7280 GCA_964618755.1 uncultured Bacteroides sp.
ATGAAGCCGATAGTGGCGAACGTTTTAAAGCCATTGAAGAAGTTGAAAAACAATACCCTGGCTTTTTAATTGGAGGTAACTTAAGAAACGGTATTGGCATGGCCGACAGAATATTGCAAGCAAAAATGCTGGCTGAAGAGGTTTTGAAGTAAATCTATTTTATAATAAAACAAAAATGAATATAATAAACTTAGAACAAAGCTTTTATACCATAAAAATGCTTCATATTTTTATGAGTTTATCGTTTTTGTTTTTTGCAGTATGGTTGTTTGTTCGTTCTGTAAACGGTATTGTTAAAAATAAAGCCTATTCAAAAACCGACAAAATGCTTTCATATTGTTTTATAATTACATTGTACTTACAATTGATATTTGGTTTTGTATTGTTTTCCAATCTAGGTTCCGAAATGGGTTTCAGTTATCAAAGTGCTGATTCGTCATTAAAATTGGTGTCAAAAAGATTATGGCCCATCGAACATATTGTAATGATGCTATTTGCATTATTTATAGCTAATCTGGGATTAATAATCTCAATAAACACACTGCTTGATAAACGAAAATATTGGACTACAATTATTTATTATTCCATTTCTTTGTTTCTCATTATCTTTTCTTTAAGCGGAATATATTTATTTTAATAGTAGTAAAAACAATTTTAAAACACATAATATAAGTAGAAGAAGATTCTCAAAAATCTATATTATACTGCATGTTTGATGTATGAACAGAAAATAAATTATTTTCCAATTGCAATAATTTTTCTTTTATTTTCAATCCACCAGCATAACCGACCAATTCACCCTTGCTGCCTATAATTCGATGACATGGAATAATAATAGAAATAGCATTGGCTCCATTTGCATTTGCAACAGCTCTAACTGCATTTTTATTGCCAATTTTATCTGCTAACTTTAAGTAACTGGATGTTGTTCCATAACTGACATTTAGCAACTCATTCCATACTTTTTGCTGAAAATCACTACCTATCATAAGTAAAGGAATATCAAATTGCTTTCTTTCAGAAAAAAAATACGCTTCTAGTTGTTGTTTGGTTTTATCCAACACTTCATTTTCTTTTTCTACAAAAACTACTTTTAAACCTTTCATTATTCTACTGTCAATAGTGGCTCGCAATTTCCGATAACGCCAATCACACAAGCAAAGTTTATTATCATAAGCACCTAACACTAACTCCCCATAAGGTGCTTTATAATACTGTATATTAACGCAGTCCATAAAAAAATCTTTTAATTATTTAGTGTATTCAAAAGGTATAAAATGCACAAATATATTTATTGATTAAAGGAAAATATATTCTTCCCAAAATAATCGTAAGCTTTTAGCACAACTAAAGCTATAATGCTTCCAAATAATCCACCACAAATTACATCGCTAGGATAATGCACTCCCAAGTAAATACGACTGTAACAAACTACAACTGCCCAACTATAAATGAATATTGAAAAATATCTAAACCTTGCTTTCAAAAAATGAGCAAGAAAACCTGCTAACGCAAAAGTATTGGCGGCATGTGAAGATATGAAACCATAATCTCCTCCTTTATAACCGTTTACCAAATGTACTAAGCCCTCTAAAGCTGGGTTGTGCGAAGGTCGGAATCGCAGAAATACATTCTTGAACAATGCCACAGACAAACTATCAGCTAAAGCAACACCAATAATAATACCCAAAATTATAATCCATGTTTGTTTTTTATACAGTTTTATAAGCAAATAAAGCAAATACGCATACATAGGAATCCAAATAATTTTACTACTCAAACCCCACATTACAACATCAAAAAATGAATTGTGTATGCCATTGAGCAAGAGAAATAATTGTGTATCTATGTTTTTAAGCGATTCTATCAAGATTTGGTTTTTTATGCTTTTATTTATAAAGAATAATCAAAACTATAGTAATTTTATACTGTATTTAGTGGGCCTTTTGTATTTCAGATAGATAAATTATCAATTTAAATATGAATACTTTATTATCTTTACTCTTTGTTATTGTTTGAAATTAAAAAAAGACCAAAGATATACGATATTCATTGTAATTTAATTACTTCAGATACCTCTAAATACTTAAAACGTGTATTTCAAAAGCTTATTGCCACTTCCAGTAACCAAATTCAACTGTTTTTTGTCAAACAAAGGAGCAATGTCTGGCAAAGTTTCTCCTTTAAATGCTAAGGATTCATCCATCAATCCATTTTTATTAAAAATATACAATTGCTTATCATCTTTCCCTATTATGGCAATTAAATTGCCACGCTGAGTATTGGCATAAAACTTTAAAACAGGCATTACTGCGTTTTTAAATTTATAGTTAAATAATACTTTACCATCTTTCTTACATATATTTAATTCTGTCGGAGTAAGAAAAATAAAATCTTTGGTTCCATCGTTATTAAAATCTTCATACATAAAGGTAGGGTTACCTGAAATAGTCTTAAAAACCTTAGTATCCACTGCTCCATTGTCAGAAATGTATTGAAGTTTGCCGGTTCTATCATTTGTTATCAAATATCTGCCATCATAATAACACTTTGAAGCTGTATTTGCTGAAAAAGGAGTTTTTAATTTTACACGTTCATTACCTTTACGATCAAGAATCAGCTTATTACCCGATTTATCAGTAACAATGATGTTATCTTTTCCTCCAAAAATAATATGTTGAGGCGCTAGTTCCACTACATCTCTAAATATAGGCGATTTAAAATCCTTTACTGTTTCTCCTTTAATATTAAAATAATGAAGTTTTTTATCATTGCCTGCAATGGCAATTCGGTAATCACGTTTCTTTTCATAATCTATCAGGCATAATCCTGAAGTAGCTTTATTGGCAAGTTTTATAGGATAACCTTCAACGTTTTTCCCCTTGGCATCAATCAGATAAATACTGCTTTCTGTATTGAACAGGTATTGGATTTTGCTGTTTTTCAAATAATCTACTTCATACACATCACTTTTAGGTTTGCCATCAAGCATTACCTTCCATTGAATAACACCCTCATTGTTCATCATATACATTCTATTGGAAGCATCAAATACGATAATACTCTTTTCGTTAGAAGAGGTGTTTTTTACAATATAAGGGCGGTTAATCATAGTTGCATCTAAAGTGGTTTCGCTACCTGAACTTATGGCTTGAATTTGTACTGGTGCTTCTATAGGTTTTATATTATCATTCCCTTTGAAGTTGAAATTGATTGTGGTATAAAAACGCTTATCTTCAGCACTTAATTGAACTGATAGCCTTTGAAATCCTTGTAAAACCGGGAATACATTTCCAAAAGTAACAGTGTTTTCAGCTTTCATTAAATTCATTAAATAATTAGCTGCCAGATTGAGATCAATATAAGCAAAGATATTGGACTTAGAGGGAATATTTGCAATATATTCAACATAATTTTTTGATTTTGCTAATATTTCGCCCGAGCTAAAAGCATCTCTGTAATTACTAATGGCTTGTTTGCTCGCAGCAAATATCACAAAGTCATTGGCTACTTCGTACCAACATACTTTAAATGCTGGGCAAGCTCCACCTAACATCGTTTTCAGTAAGTCCGACAATTGAATATTATTACTTACAACAGGGATTTCTGTATCATTGTCCTTTTGTTGCGATGCTTTAGCAATGGCTTGCAGGCATGAATCAGCTAATTTTGTATCGTTTGCATGACAGATCACGAAAGTATTGTCTGAAAATTTGGATTCGCTTTGCAATACAACTACAGCAAATTCATTTCCCATCCATTGAATAAAATTATCTCGCAGGTTAAATTTTACCTGAAGATTTAGATTTGAGAGTTTTTTCTCGTAATCAGGCAATTTGTCATTTTCCTTCAGGAAGTTTTTATACTTTGAATGATAGGTAGCATAATTGCTAAAATTTACATCGGCAAATAACAATGTATTTTGGGGTAATATATTGTTGATTTGCATTTCCTGTGGAGCTTCATCGGTAAATATACTAATATAGGATGGATTCTTTTTCCCTATGGAAGTATAACCATTCAACAGAAGTTGATTGCTTTTTACAGATACATCTAATTCTGTCCACTTAGCAATATCAGTAAGAATTTGCATATCAATAGCTTCGTTTTTATTGATAAACGAAGAAAGCCACTTACTTAAATTAGCATAATTGATATAAATATTGGCATCCACTTTTTTGCCAGCTGTTTTTTGGAGTTCAACAAAATTTTCGTCGTTAGCAATAGAATTATTACTGTTCAACTGTATAATTGATTTCTCAACCAATTTTTCACTAAAACTACCAATAAAAATACCTTTGTAAACACAGTAATGATAGGTTGAAATATTAGATTTCGCAGTAAATATGTGTTCCCCTTCAAACTTTCGTTCGGAATTTTCTAAAATACCAGCATCTTTTAGTATTGTTTTTATACTTGTAGCTTCAAAAGTTGCTGGAATATTGATAAGATAAAGCAAGTCAAGGCTATCGCCACCAATACAGTGAAGCGACAAATATGATTTATTTGTTTTAAGTATATTTTTTATGCTGGAATTGTTGTTAACTAGTGAATTAATAAAAGTTAAATCCTGCTTAGCTTTCGCAAAAAAACTTATTTTTTGAAGCTCTATCCATATTTGATTAGACGAATTATTTACTTCCCACAAATCAACAACATTGTTGAATTCAGCAAAAAGCAAAGCATCGGAAGGAATAGCGGTAATAACAGGAGCTATCGGTTGTTTTAATTTACGGTAATAACTATAAGCTGATAAAAGAACGGCAACAACAATTAAAGCAAATAAAACAATATAGATGGTTTTTTTCTGGATTTTCATAAAGGAAGTATTTATCGAACTTCCAAAAATAAGCTA
This sequence comes from uncultured Bacteroides sp., assembly GCA_964618755.1. GTDB lineage: Bacteria > Bacteroidota > Bacteroidia > Bacteroidales > JACABE01 > JACABE01. The sequence continues at coordinate 4,856 of CAZUCB010000040.1, forward strand.
ATCTGAAGTATAATTTCAATAGAAATCAGAAATTAAATGAACAATCGGTTGTTAATTTAGGATAACAGTAAAACAATAATAATTCAGTTAATATTTTATATTAAAGGTAGTTTTACCATCACTAAAAGTTCAATTATTAACCAAAAAGTAATAATAAGATATATTTTGTTTATATTTGTACTTTCAAAGTCGGCCTATGACGTATAAATCTGTAAATAAAACAATTGTATTACTATTAGTATTGCTGTTTGCTATAACTTCATGTAAACAAGATAAGCTTACTCCCGCTAAAGAGGCAGATTTACTGGCAACTATCAAAAAAAGAGGTAAATTAGTAGTTACTACCAATTATAATTCAATAGAATATTTTGTTTACAAAGGATTGCCTATGGGCTTTCAGTTAGAAATGCTGAAAGCTTTTTCAAATCACTTGGGTGTGAAATTAGAGCTATTGATTACGAATGATTTGGCATCGAATGCAGGGTTTTTGGCAATAGGAAAATGCGATATGATTGCTTGTAATATCACTATTACAAAAGAGCGTAGTCAGGCCGTTGATTTTACATTACCCATATTGCAAACCAGACAAGTATTGGTACAGCGAGATCCTAATATGACAAAAGATACTATCATTAAAAAGACTGCATTCATCAGAAAATTAGCCGATTTAGCAGGTAAAAAGGTATATGTTCAGAAAAACAGTGTGCATTTTAATCAATTGCAGCGTATTGAGAACCTAATTCAAAACCAGATTCATATTATCGAAAGCGATTCTCTGGAAACAGAGCAGTTAATGGAATTAGTATCAAATGGTGGAATTGATTATACAGTGACTGATGAAAATTTTGCCAAAGTCAACAAAACGTATTATAATAATTTAGATATAAAAACATCTGTAAGTCTTCGGCAAAACTTAGCTTGGGCTATTCGGCATCAATCAGATAGTTTTTTATTGGTCATCAATTCATGGTTGAGAAAATTTAAAACAACATCTCAATATCAAATGATTTACGATAAATATTATCGAAATCCACGTTCGGCATATATGGTACAACATGAGTTTTACGCCATCAAAAAAGGTAAAATATCAAAATATGATAAAGAGATAAAAAAATACAGCAAAATGATTGGTTGGGACTGGCGATTATTGGCATCACTTATTTATCAGGAATCAAATTTTCGCCCCGAAATGGTTGGTTGGTCTGGTGCTTTTGGCATAATGCAAATGATGCCCGAAACAGCCCGAAGATTTGGAGTTACACAAAAATCATCTGTTGCTGAACAAATCAAAGGTGGAGTAAAATTAAAAATGGTATTAGATAAATTATTACCCAAAGAAATTACCGATCCTGAAGAAAGGATAAAATTTATCTTAGCATCCTACAATGCTGGTTTTGAGCACATAATGGATGCCCGAAATTTAGCAAAAAAATACGGAAAAAACCCAAACATTTGGACCAATCATGTGGAATATTACTTGAAAATGAAATCTAAACCAAAGTTTTACAACGACCCTGTTGTAAAATATGGATATTCAAGAGGATATGAAACATATCGTTTTGTGAATGAAGTATTGGAAAGATATAAGCACTATAAAAATATCGTAAAAAAATAAGATGTTATTATCTAATCTACTTGGTGTTTTTTCTTAGCTTTAAAAAATCTTTTCAGAAAAATCTTTTTAAATTAAATTATTAATAATGAATGTAAAAGGAAAGCATTATCTTACAATTTGGATGAAAAATGAGAACGTGATGATGATCAATCAAAATCAACTACCTTTTCATTTTGAAATTTTTGAGTCGAAAAATTATGCAGAAACTTGTTTTGCGATTAAAACTATGATTGTAAGAGGTGCCGGTGCTATTGGAGCTGCAGCAGGGTTTGCAATGGCTCAGGCTTTTATTCAGGCAAAAGAAAATATACTCTTTGCCGAAAATGCAAGAAAAGAAATAGAAACAAGCCGACCTACCGCCCGAAACCTATTTTATGCAACAAAACGGGTTTTTGAAGCAGGTTGTATTTCAACAGAAAAAGCCATAGAAGAAGCTCAAAAAATTGCAGAAGAAGATATCGCCTCAGGAAAAATGATAGGAGTCCACGGAAATACAATCATAAAAGACAATACAAACATATTGACACATTGTAATGCCGGATGGTTAGGGTTTGTGGATTATGGAAGTGCATTATCTCCTATTTATACTGCCAGTAAAGAAGGGAAAAACATATTTGTATATGCTGACGAAACCCGTCCCAGAGGTCAGGGAGCTCGATTAACTGCATGGGAACTAAATAACGAAAACATTCCTCATATAATTATCCCTGATAATGCAGGCGCTTATTTAGCTTCGAAAGGGAAAATTGATATGATGATTTGCGGAGCCGACAGAGTTGCAGCCAATGGAGATACCGCAAATAAAATAGG
>CAZUCB010000040.1:7380-12214 GCA_964618755.1 uncultured Bacteroides sp.
TGATTTGCGGAGCCGACAGAGTTGCAGCCAATGGAGATACCGCAAATAAAATAGGTACTTTTGAAAAAGCGATTGTGGCTAAAACTTTTGATATCCCTTTCTATATTGCAGCACCTCTTTCTACATTTGATATCAACTGTCATTCCGGCGAAGACATTATAATCGAAGAAAGAACTGAAGATGAAATGTTGTATCAAACAGGCTTAGATGAAAACAATGAATTAAGAAAAATTTTAGTGTGTTCTCCTGGAAGTAAAGCCTATAATCCTGCGTTTGATGTAACACCAGCTTCATTTATCAGCGGTTTCATTACCGAAAAAGGAATTATTCCTGCCAATGAAACTGCCATTAAAAATATTTTATCATGAATTTTGAAAAAGAAAAGCAAGAAACTGCACTTTTTATGCGACGTTTGTACGATAGAGGTTTAACAACTTGCTCTGGAGGAAATGTAAGTCAAAGAATTGGTGATATCATTCTTATTACACCTTCGCAAACAGACAAAGCGTATATTCAGGCAGAACAAATAGCTGAGATTAGTATCAATGGAGAAAATCTCACACCTCATCTTATATCAAGTATGGAAACGGCCATGCATTTGGCAATATATCAGTGTAGAAATGATGTAAATGCTATTGTTCATGCTCACCCTGTTACAGCAACAGCCTTTGCTACAACCAATACTGAAATTAATTGCAAACTTACAGGCGAAACACGTGCTATTATTGGTGTACCTATCAATGCATCTTATGCATTAATGGGTACAGATGCACTTGCCGAAAGAGTGGCGAAAGCAGCTAAAAAAGCAAATGTTGTATTGATGGAAAATCATGGAATTATTACCTTTGGCAAAAATTTATTGTTTGCTTTCGACAGGATGGAAGTATTAGAAGCCGCTGCTAAACAAACTTTAATAACACATTTGCTGGGAAATAAAAAAGAAATTCCTTTAAATGACTTAAATGAAATAGACAAATTATTCTCATAAAAGTATTTACATAGAATAGTCATAAGAATAAAAAAAATAACGAATGAAAATAGCAGTAATAGGATTTGGTGCAGCCGCCATAGGTTTTATAGAAAGAATTAAAAACGAAGGACACGAAATTGTTGTGTTTGAAAAAAGTAAAGATATCTATTCTTCTAGTATTTCGGGCATACGAGCTGATGGAAAGCTTTTTGTTTCTTCGGAAATGGGTGGAGATATCCACATTGACCTTGCTTTACAAAAGAAATTAGTTGATTTTTATATTGACAATACTGAAGACCATCAAGTAGAAACAGGACAGTCTTTTACAAATAGCGGTTATTTTAAAAAGTTCTATGAAAAAGGCTTTATGCCTATTTCGGCTGATTTTTACCATCTTGGCACCGATCAACTAAAAATGGTATTGTACAATATTTACGAAAATTTTAAAGCTTTCAAAAATGTAAGCTTTAGGTTTGAACAAAACGTTTTGTCGGTAAAAACGGTTGGCAAAGAAGTTTTTATTGGAGATAGCGATGAGGCTTTTGATAAAGTGGTAATTGCAGTTGGAAGAAGCGGTCACAAATTAGTTGGTTCTATCATTAAAGATTATCCTGATTTAATTTTAGATAATACAAAGGTAGATTTGGGAATTCGCTATGAAGTACCCAATCATATTGTTGATGATCTGAACAAAGAAATGTATGAATTTAAAGTAAAATACAAAAGCAAAACAGGTTATATGGTTCGTACGTTCTGCAACAATCCTTCAGGTTTTGTAGTAACCGAAACTTACGACGACTTTGTTACCGTGAATGGTCATGCAAAGATGAAGGAAAAAAGTCAGAATACCAATTTTGCAATTTTGGTTACCATACAGCTCACAGAACCCTTTAACAACCCCATTGGTTATGGTTCGCATATTGCTAAATTATCTAATTTACTTGCAGGAAAAGGGAAAGTGATACTTCAAACTTACGATCATTTTAAAAACTCAAAAAGAACTAAAAATCTATATCGCATACAACCTACTTTGCATGAGTGTAAATACATTTTAGGCGATATAAATCTTGCTTTTCCAAGAAGAATTATCGAAAGTATCGTTGACTTTATCGAAACCCTTGACCAGGTTATTCCGGGTATTGCTTATCCTGACAACTTGGTTTATGCGCCCGAAATAAAATTCTATTCTAATTTATTAGACAATACAAAATTGGAAAATTTAAAATTTATCGGCGATTGTTCCGGACATACTCGTTCAATTATTTATGCAACAGCTCACGGCTATTTAATGGCAGAAGATTTTTTAAATAACTGATAATCTCTACAATTTTTTATGCTTAATTCAAAACAACTGCATTGGTAATATTTACGAAATCTTCTACTGATAGTTGTTCAGCTCTTTTTGTCAAAATATCATTTGGTAATTTTTCTGTGTCAAAAACAAATACACTCAGTGCATTACGCAAAGTTTTTCGTCTTTGGTTGAAAGCGGTTTTTACTACTCTGAAAAACAATTTGTCGTCACAGTTTATCTGTTTTACATTGTTACGTCTTACTCGTATAACTGCTGATTTTACTTTTGGTGGTGGAACAAAAACATGTTCATCCACAGTGAATAAATATTCAATATTATAATAAGCCTGAAGCAAAACACTTAAAATTCCATACGTTTTTTTGCCTGGTTTTGAAGCAATACGTTCAGCTACTTCTTTCTGAAACATACCTACAACTTCGGGTATTTGTGTACGATGTTCCAATACTTTAAATAAAATCTGGCTGGAGATATTATAAGGAAAATTGCCGATTACTGAATAAGATTCATGGTTAAACAAGGTTTCAATTGGAAAATGCAAGAAATCTTCTGAAATGATTTTGCCTTCTAATTCCGGGAAATTATTTTTAAGATAATCAACAGATTCTGTATCAATTTCAATAACATGAAGATTCAGTTTTTCATTCTTAAGCAGATATTTTGTCAACACACCAGTTCCGGGTCCTATTTCTAAGAGATTTTTAGTTGTTTCATCAATACTTAAAGTAATTTCTTTAGCAATACTTTCATCTTTCAAAAAGTGCTGTCCAAGATGTTTTTTTGGTCTGACGTAGTTCATTTTTAGTTATTGGTTATTATGTTATTTAGTTATTGGTTATTAAGTTGTTGTTAAACAATAAATACTTCTACCCAACTATAAAAACTCAATTTTCCCTTCAGACTTCCGACTTATTAGTTCACTTGGTCGCCTCTTAATTTTCTGAATTTCTTTCGGGCTTCAACAGTATATAAGCTTGCCGGATATTTGAACATCAGATTTTCATAGCACATCATTGCTTTAATCTTGTTATTCAATTGATTTTCATTCAAATCTGCTTGTAAAAACAAAGCATCATCTGCCAATAATCCATCAGGATAAAAATCAATTAATTTTTGCAACAAACTATCAGCATCTTTATATAAGCCTTGTTTAATCTTAATTTCAGCTTTTTTGTACAATACATCATCAAAAATAGGATGAGATAATCCAACCAAACGGGTTGAATCTAATGTTTCAAACGCTAAATCGTATTGATTACGGTATGCAAGTAAATCAGCTTTTGCATAATAATCAAGAGCAAGCGTTGAGCTGTCTTCATCAATATTATCACTAATGAGCAAAGACAAATCCATAGCATCATTAGCAATCAGTTTGGCTGTGGCTGCTTTTAGAACATCTAATTGTGCTTTTGCCCAATTAAATTCTCCAATATAAAATGATAGCTTTGCATTTCTAAACTTAGCTTCAAAGCCGATAGGATCATTTTTAAAAGCTTTTTCTACTTGCGAATACAAAAGAGTAGCTTCCCATTCGTCACCTGTAAAAAGCTGAATATCTGCTAATTTAATTTTACAACTTGCCACAATATTTTTATCTGCATTGGGTAGTAATATAGCTTCATTTAATAATTCAATGGCTTCATTAGATTTTAATGAATAAAAAGCATAAATATGAGCTAAATTCTTTAACAACAATATTGTAGAAGCATTCTTCCCTAATTCTATAATCGTTTTTGTGTATTCTTTTTCCAATTCAGTCAATTCTTTTTTATTGATTGCAATGGAAGAGGTGATTTTTAAGTACTTTGCATTCAACAAACCAATCTTGCTTTTTAGATAATAAGTACTAAGTTCTCCTTTGTTGATTTGATATTGGTAAGCTTCAATAGCGATAATGTATTCTTTATTGGTAATACAGAGTTCTGCCAATTCAAAAACCTTTTCTCCATTGTCTTTAAACCTCTTATCTATAGATTTCGCTTGATTAAAAGCCAATTCAAAGTCTTTCAATTGCAACGAATACCACATCAGCAAATTAGCATACGTTCCATTATCTGGAGATTTCTGAGATTTTCGCAAAAGAGAAGTTTTAATAACTTCACTTTTCTTACTTTCCTTATCAGTATTCAAAACTGCTTGCAAACGTGCTTGAATGTATGTCAAGTAATTAGCATCAGAAATTAAAAGATTGAGATACTCATCCATCATTTCCTGATAATTTCCTCTGGTTTCGTAAAGCATCGCTAATTCTACAGCGAAAGAGCTGGTAGAATTCATTAATTTTCTGCCTTTCAAATAAGTACTGGCTGCAAAATCATATTGCATTCTAAGCATAAAAGCATTTGCTAAATCATAGATTTGTTGTTGGTTGGAAGTAAGGTTATCAATGGCTTCTACGTATTGTTTCTCGGCTTTTTTATCATCGCCAGAAGTTGAATAAATATAACCTAAATCAACCGATAATCTCAAATCGCCAGGATTTTGCTTGATTCTCTTTTTAATTATTTTTTCAGCCTTTTTAAAATCTTTTACACTTATCAGTGTTTGTATCA
>CAZUCB010000040.1:12314-15674 GCA_964618755.1 uncultured Bacteroides sp.
TTGCAATGCTTTAGGAATGCGAATTCCTTCGGAAGTCTGATTGTTTTCCAATAAAGCAGCAACTATCCTTGGTAACGCCAAAGCACTGCCATTTAGTGTGTGTGCTAATTGAATTTTTCCATTGGAATCCTTGAATCTCAATTTCATGCGATTGGCTTGAAAATTTTCAAAATTAGAAACAGAACTTACTTCCAGCCATTTTTGTTGTGCTACGGAATATACTTCAAAATCATAGGTTAAAGCAGACGTAAAGCTCATATCACCACCACAAAGTCTTAATATTCTGAATGGCAATTCAAGCTTACGAAGCAAAGTAGCCACATATTCTTTCATTTGCTCTAAGGTTTCGTAAGATTTATCAGGATGTTGAATTTGAACAATTTCCACTTTGTCAAACTGATGCAAACGGTTCAAACCTCTTACATCTTTACCGTAAGAACCGGCTTCTCTGCGAAAACAGGCTGAATAGGCAGTATTTTTGATAGGAAATTGTTTTTCTTCCACAATTACATTGCGATAAATATTCGTAATCGGCACCTCGGCTGTTGGAATTAAATACAAATTATCAATAGTTGCATGATACATTTGTCCTTCTTTGTCAGGTAATTGACCTGTTCCATAACCAGAAGCTTCGTTTACCATCAATGGTGGTTGGATTTCTAAATAACCATTTTCAGATGCATTGTCCAAAAAGAAATTAATCAAAGCACGTTGTAATTTGGATCCCTTGCCTTTATAAACAGGAAACCCAGCTCCAGTTATTTTATTTCCTAATTCAAAATCAACGATATCGTATTTTGAGCACAAATCCCAATGAGGAACTGCACCTTCGTATAATTGAGGGATTTCTCCTTCCTGATGAATATTTTCATTTTGTTCAGCAGATTTTCCTCTTGGTACAGAATGATGAGGTAAATTAGGTAATTGAACCAAAGTTTGATTTAAAGAATATTCTATTTCTTCTAATTTTTCGCTCAATTCCTTTGAAATCACTTTTAAATCAGCTGTTTTTTCTTTTAACTCATTGGCTTCTGATTGTTTACCAGATTTGAATAAAATGCCAATTTCTTTAGCTATATTATTGGCTTCAGCCAAGCTATCGTCTAATTTTTTTTGTGTTTCACGACGGTTATTATCCATTGTAATTATTTCTTGGATAATTTCCGTTGCATTATAATTTTTAACAGCAAGTCTGTCAATAACTTCCTGTGTATTCTCGCGAATAAAATTTAATTGTAGCATATTTCAGATTATTTTAAAGGGCAAAGTTAATTAAAAAACTTGGATGACAGAAGTTGGAATTCTAAACAATGATTTGCCTGTTTGACTTCTTAATGTGTATAAAACAAAAAAATCTCCCAATGGATAATTGGGAGATTATAATATTTTAAATGATTTTTACAGAATCTTAGTTAACTTCGATTGGGTTAACCGAAACAAAAGATTTGTTATCTCTTTTTCTTTTGAATTCAACAATACCATCAACCAATGCAAAAATAGTATGATCTTTACCTAAACCAACATTTAGTCCTGGGTTGTGAACAGTACCTCTTTGTCTAATAATGATATTTCCGGCAGTAGCTAATTGACCGCCATATATTTTGATACCCAAACGTTTACTGTGGGATTCTCTACCGTTGCTTGAACTACCAGCACCTTTTTTATGAGCCATAATATAATATTTTAAATCCTGAAAATCAGGAATGTTTTACAATAAATTATAAACTAATTTGTTCAATTTGAATTTGAGTCAAATATTGACGATGACCATTACATTTTTGATAACCTTTTCTTCTTTTTTTCTTAAAAACAAGAACTTTGTCGCCGCGTAAATGAGAAAGAACTTTAGCCGTAACTTTAGCACCAGCAACAACTGGAGTTCCTACGTTTATTTTACCTTCTTCTTCAGTTAGGAATACTTCGTTAAATTCAACATTTGCACCTTCTTCTGCTTCCAAACGGTGAACAAATACCTTTTGGTCTTTCTTCACTTTAAATTGTTGACCGGCTATATCTACTATTGCGTACATTATTATAGTATTTTGATTTTTCGTTTTTTTATTGGGAGTGCAAAATTAAACAAATTATTTTAATTACCAATATTTTTATCTAAAAAATTATATATTCAAGCTGATATTTAGATATATCTTTTATTTACTGTTTGTTACGCAACAAAATCATGTTAATAAGTTTTGTTTATTTGTTGATAACTTTTTTAGAAAATGTATTTTCTTTGGTTTTTATCTGCAAAAAATAAATTCCTTTTGCCAAACCAGAAAGACGGATGGTATGATTAATTTCTTGCTGATCTTTAAAAAACATTTTGCGAACAATTTTCCCTGTAATATCAGTAATATTAACACTAACATCCTGGGGTTGATTCAATGAAATATTCAACTGATAGTTGTTTTCATTTCCAGATGGGATTAATTCAAAGGTATTCCCTTTGCTTTCTGTTACACCTTGTATGTTGCCAATCTGAATTGTTTGAGTGAAGGTGTTGACCTGATAATAATTATGTGCCTCTAATTTTACTTCGTAAGTTCCATTACTATTATATACATGCGTTACAGAGGTATTATTTGTAAAAACACTATCAGTTGTTCCATCCCCAAAATCCCATACAAAGTATCTTGCCCAATTTGTGGTATTATTAAAAGTTACCATATTACCATTTACACTTGAGGAAAAATTGGCAATAGGCATACTTGCATAACCATAAAAACTTTTTATTTTCAAAAATACACCAGAATCATAAGCACGATCTCCTGCATCAGCCACACCCACTTTGAAGTGATAGGATTGTCCAGGAGTAACTACTTGCTGTAACAAAATAGGTGTAGTATAACCATCATATTGCAGGGTTTGTCCTCCTGAATTGTTAACATAATAATTCGAATTTACAGAGTCATTTACATTATCAATCGTTATCGGCATATTTGTACCGGGTATTAAAGCAAGGTTTTGATTTACAAAAAGTCCTCCTAATGGATTAGATCCACTGATAAAAAACCCAAAAACATCATTAAACATTGTATTTACAAACTCAGGATATTCTTCTGAACCAAAAACAAATTTGCAAGCAATTAATGTATCTGTTAATGGTGTAAAATCGAATTCCAAAACAGCAGCTTCTGTAAGTATGTGGTTAGGAATTAATGATTGTAGGGTCAAATCATGATATATAATTGTATCGGCAGGTGTTGTCATTGACATCGTATTATTCGGGCCTATTGCACCACTTACACCTCCTGTTGAAATAATGATACCAGTGTCTATCCCAAATGAAGGCGTAATACCTGAAAATTCATAATAACCTATCATATTACCGATTATGGCTGTATCAATACCATTGAATTT
>CAZUCB010000040.1:15774-20244 GCA_964618755.1 uncultured Bacteroides sp.
TTTTCAAAACTTTTGGTAAAGTTAGTTCTTTTAGATTCAAATCATTAAATAATTAGAAAAAAATTCATTTTTTTTTTAATTTTGTAAAAAACAAAACTATGGAAATTTACCCAATATATGCTGGTGGCGAATTTGTAACAACTATTCATAAATTAAATGTTATCAATTCTTTTGATGGTGAAATATTTGCACAAACTTATCTGGCAGATACAGCAGTTCTTGAAAAAGCAATTTTAGCTGCTGAAAAAGCTTTGCCAATTATGAGAAACATGTCTTCTTATGAGAAATATGCTATTTTGATGGAAATTGCATCGGAAATGAAAGGCAATGAGAAACATTTAGCAGAAGTATTGGCAATGGAGGCTTGCAAGCCAATAAAATATGCTCTTGGTGAAATAGCAAGGGCAATACAAACTATTATCATTGCTGCTGAAGAGTCTAAAAGACTACAAGGCGAATATTTGTCGATAGATTGGACAGCAGCAGGAAAGGGTAAAGAAGGCTGGGTAAAATATTTTCCGATAGGTATAGTTGCTGGTATTGCACCCTTCAACTTTCCTATCAATTTGGCAATACATAAAATAGCTCCTGCTATAGCAGCTGGATGTCCTATTATTTTAAAACCTGCGAGCTCTACTCCGCTTTCTACACTTGAATTTGCTAAAATTGTTGATAATACTTCTCTACCAAAAGGTGCATTGTCTATTTTACCCATGGATAGAAATGCAGGAAACCAATTGGTTACAGATGAAAGATTTAAACTACTAACTTTTACAGGTTCTCCTGAAGTTGGTTGGAAAATGAAAAATGATGCTGGTAAGAAAAAAGTAGTTCTCGAATTGGGAGGGAATGCAGGTGTTATTATAACTAAAACAGCGGATATTGATGTGGCTGTGGCAAAATGTGTTGCAGGTGGGTTTGCTTATTCCGGACAAGTATGTATTCATGCACAACGCATCTACGTGAATGCTGATATATTTGAAGAATTTATTCAAAAATTTGCTAAAGCTGTAAAATTATTAAAACAAGGTAATCCTTTAGATACACAAACAGATATCTCGTCAATGATAGATGAAACCAATGCTATTCGCGTGGAAGATTGGGTAAATGAAGCGATAAATAGCGGAGCAAAAATTATTTGTGGAGGTATTAGAAACGGAGCTTTTTATCCTCCAACGGTTTTAACTGATACGCACAAAGACATGAAAGTATGTGCGATGGAAGTTTTTGGACCTGTTGTTACGCTTGAACCATATCATGAATTTCAAGATGCTTTAGATTATATTAACGATAGTCGTTTTGGTTTACAGGCAGGTGTTTTTACAAATTCGATTGATGAAATGAATCATGCATTTAATCAATTAGAAGTAGGTGGCGTAATTATTAACGATGTTCCAACCTTTCGTGTGGATCATGCACCTTATGGTGGAATTAAAGATTCAGGATTGGGTAGAGAAGGTGTTAAATATGCTATTCTGGATATGATGGAGGCTAAAATATTAATAAAACCTATTTAGATTATTTTATTGAAAAATACTTTTTTACTTTTGTACTCTATCAAAATACATATTTACATTGACTGAAAAGAGAGAAATAGCCGAAACACCATTGATGAAACAATACAATGCTATCAAGATAAAATATCCTGATGCTTTGCTATTATTCAGAGTAGGTGATTTTTACGAAACTTTTGGCGAAGATGCCATAAAGGCTTCTGAAATATTAGGTATCGTCCTTACACGTCGTGCCAATGGGCATGCAACTTATATCGAACTGGCAGGATTTCCTTACCATTCACTAGACACTTATTTACCTAAATTAGTCAAAGCAGGTTATCGAGTGGCTATTTGCGAACAACTAGAAGACCCTAAGCTTACAAAAAAGATTGTAAAAAGAGGAATTACAGAACTTGTTACACCAGGTGTTTCATACAACGATAAAATTTTAGAAAACAAAGTCAATAATTTTTTGGCAAGCATACATCTAGATACGAAAATGAATGGAGTTTCTTTTCTAGACGTTTCCACTGGAGAATTTTACGTTACTCAAGGTTCTGAAGAATACATTGACAAATTGTTGCAGAGTTTCCGCCCCAGCGAAGTTATCATTCAAAAAAACAAACTCAGAAAATTTCAGGAACTTTTTGGTGAAAAATTTTATACGAATACATTTGAAGATTGGGTTTTTACAAAAGATTTCTCCAATGACATATTACTCAAACATTTTGAAACCACTTCCTTAAAAGGTTTTGGTATTGAAAATTTAGAAAGTGGAACCATAGCAGCAGGAGCAGCCTTACACTATCTTGCAGAAACGCAACATGACAAAACCTCTCACATTTGTAAAATTACACGAATAGAAGAAGATCATTTTGTTTGGTTGGATAAATTTACTATCCGAAACCTTGAACTCGTAAATTCTTCTAATGAAAATGCAGTATGCTTGGTAGATATCATGGATCATACGATATCACCTATGGGTGCACGTTTAATGAAGCGATGGGTAGTGCTTCCACTCAAAGACAAAAAACCAATTGAAGAAAGATTAGATGTAGTTGATTTTTTGATAACCAACACTGAGATTTCGGAAACACTTTCTCAAAACATTAAATTAATTGGTGATTTGGAACGATTGATTTCAAAAGTAGCGGTGGGAAGAATTAGTCCACGTGAACTGGTGCAGGTTAAAAAAGCACTTTTTGCGGTTGAAATTATCAAACATGAATGTGATCAGGCTAAAAATCCTGCATTGAAAATAATAGCTGAACAGCTTAATATCTGTCAGATTATTCGTGATAGAATTGAAAAAGAAATAAATTCTGACGCACCGGTAATGCTGAACAAAGGTAATGTTATCGCCGAAGGTGTTTCCAATGAATTGGACGAGTTGCGAAATCTGGCTTTTTCGGGCAAAGATTATCTGGCTAAAGTTCAACAACGCGAAGCCGAACTCACTGGAATTTCTTCTCTGAAAATAGGATTTAACAATGTATTTGGCTATTATCTGGAGGTTACCAATACCCATAAAGATAAAGTTCCTCCAGAATGGAATCGCAAACAAACATTAGTAAACTGCGAAAGATACATCACTGAAGAACTCAAGGAATACGAAGAAAAGATACTGGGTGCTGAAGATAAAATTGCCACTTTGGAAGCATGTTTATTCAATGATTTATTGCTTGGCTTAACCGAATATATTCAACCTATTCAACTTAATGCCAATTTAATAGCTCGTCTGGATTGCTTGCTTTCTTTTGCAATGATGGCAATTAAAAATCATTATATACGTCCTCTAATTAATACATCTTATAGTATTGATATCAAAAACGGAAGACACCCCGTAATAGAAAAACAATTACCTTTAGGTGAAAAATATATTGCCAACGATGTTTATTTAGACAACGAAAATCAGCAAATCATTATCATTACCGGACCCAATATGTCAGGAAAATCAGCTTTGCTAAGACAAACTGGTTTAATTGTATTGATGGCACAAATGGGAAGTTTTGTTCCTGCTGATTCAGCTGTAATAGGATTGGTTGACAAAGTATTTACTCGTGTTGGAGCCTCAGATAACATTTCATCTGGGGAATCTACTTTTATGGTAGAAATGAACGAAACCGCTAGTATTTTAAATAATATTTCCGACAGAAGTTTAATTTTACTTGATGAAATTGGTAGAGGAACCAGTACGTATGATGGCATATCTATTGCATGGTCTATCGCAGAATTTTTACATCAGCATCCACTTTTTAAAGCCAAAGTATTATTTGCCACACATTATCATGAATTGAACGAAATGGCTGCATTAATGCCTAGAATTAAAAATTTCCACATTTCGGTGAAAGAAATAGGAAATAAAGTAATTTTTTTAAGAAAAATGCAGGCTGGAGGCAGCGAACACAGTTTTGGGATTCATGTGGCACGCATGGCAGGAATGCCAACGTCAGTGCTTGAAAGAGCCAATGAAATTCTTCTCCAGCTCGAAAAATCGCATAGTAGTGAGGAGTTATCGCATAAGACAGGTAGTAAAAGAGAAAAAAGGAAAGAACACTCAAACGATTATCAATTGAGCTTTATACAACTTGACGATCCACTTCTTCAACAAATTAAAGAAGATATACTCCATACAGATATTAATACATTAACGCCTGTAGAAGCTTTGATGAAGCTCAATGAGATAAAAAAATTGTTGGGAAAATAAAAAAAGTTTAAAGCACTAAGTATTAAGTTTAAAGTATTAATTACTAAGAAGGAAGAATATATTTAAGTGTTAGTTTATCAGTATAAAAATTGAGTATAAAGTTTTTTTTCAAAGAAAACATTAAATATAGTTTAAAAAAATTTGCTCAGGATAATTTTTTTTTAATATCTTTGCAGTCCGAAAATAAAAAATGCGAAAATAGCTCAGTTGGTAGAGCACGACCTTGCCAAGGTCGGGGTCGCGAGTTCGAGTCTCGTTTTTCGCTCA
>CAZUCB010000041.1:0-20191 GCA_964618755.1 uncultured Bacteroides sp.
TCACCAAATCCATTAACCTCCAAATTTTCTTGCCAACATACCAAAGTTTTTTATAAATTCGCAGACTAAACATTATAAAAACACCTTACATGCTTACACAATACAAAAAGTGGAACAACATCCTTGGATGGCTTGTTTTTATTGTAGCTGCGGCAGTTTACATTCTAACTTCCGAGCCTACTGCAAGTTTTTGGGATTGCGGTGAATACATTGCCACATCGTACAAATTACAAGTTGGGCATCCACCGGGAGCTCCTTTTTTTCAATTAATCGGACGGTTCTTTTCACTTTTTGCATTTAACGATGTAAGCCAAGTAGCACGCATGGTAAACACCATGTCGGCAATAGTCAGCGGACTTACTATTTTATTCTTATTTTGGACCATTACTTTACTGGGCAAAAAGTTAGTATTACGCAATGGCGAAATGACAGACGGGAAAATAATTGCCATTTTCGGAAGTGCTATCGTTGGAGCTTTGGCTTACACTTTTTCTGATTCTTTTTGGTTTTCGGCTGTTGAAGGCGAGGTTTACGCATCTTCATCCTTTTATACTGCTATTACTTTTTGGGCTATCCTCAAATGGGACGAAAATGCTGATGAAAAACACGCTTTTCGTTGGCTCATTCTCATTGCTTACTTAATAGGCTTATCTATTGGAGTTCATTTACTTAACTTATTAGCAATTCCAGCCATTGTATTTGTATATTATTTCAGAAAATTTAAAACCACACGTAATGGTGTAATCAAAGCAGCCTTATTGTCTTTGGTACTATTAGTAGGGGTTTTGTACGGTATTATTCCCGAAATTGTTAGTTTATCTGGGTTTTTTGAAAGGGTAATTGTAAATTCTTTTGGCTTGCCTTTTGGTTCTGGAACTGTTGTTTATTTTGTTCTATTAATTGCGGCTATCTTATGGGGATTGCGTTATACAAAAAAGCATCATAAAGTTGTATTAAATACCATGATTTTGTCTTTGGTATTTTTGCTAATAGGCTATTCATCTTTCTTTATTTTGGTAATTCGTTCCAATGCCAACCCTCCTATTGATGAAAATAATCCTGATAATGCAACTGCATTGGTTTCTTATCTGGAACGTGAACAATATGGCTCTAATCCATTATTTTATGGGCAATATTACAATGCCCCAATTATTGACTATAAAGACGGAAGCCCTGTTTATACCAAAGCATATATTGTAATGTCGGGTAACCAACAGCAATCCACTTTTTTTAGTGAATTTGCTGCCAAACAATATGTTGAAAAAAATAAAAACATTCCTAACCTCAGCATTAAAGGTAAATATATAATTACGGATGATAAAAAAGGTGACAAACCTGTTTATGACCCTAAATTTACAACCGTATTTCCTCGTATGTGGAGTAATGGAGATCCACAACATGCCAATGCATACAAAGATTGGGGAAAAGTAAAAGGTATTCCTATTACGGTTCAGGGCAGGAATGGAGAGCCCGAAACGCTTATTAAACCTACATTCCTGGAAAACTTACGCTATTTCTTCACTTATCAACTCAATTATATGTATTTCCGCTATTTTATGTGGAATTTTGCTGGAAGGCAAAACGATTTACAAGGCAGGGGTGATATTTTAAATGGAAACTGGATCAGTGGTATTCCATTTATTGATAATTTAATGCTTGGTCCTCAGGATAATATTCCTGAGACATTACACAACCGTGGAACCAATAAGTTCTATATGTTGCCACTTATATTAGGTTTGGTGGGATTATTTTTTCACATGAAAAAAGATTTATACAGTGGTTGGGTGGTTGCTTTGTTATTTTTCCTCACAGGAATTGCTATTGTAATTTACTTAAATCAATATGCTTACCAACCTCGTGAAAGAGATTATGCTTTTGCAGCTTCATTCTACGCTTTTGCAATATGGATAGGTTTGGGTGTTTACGCAATTTTTGATTATTTGAGCCAAAAGATAGAGCCAAAAGTTGCAGCAGTAGTAGCAACTTTAGCTTGCACTTTATTAGTTCCTACCATTATGGCTAAAGAAGGCTGGGATGATCACGATCGTTCCAATAGATATACTGCTTTGAATTTTGCCGAAAACTATCTTAATTCATGTGCACCCAATGCTATACTTTTTACTAATGGCGATAATGATACTTTCCCTCTTTGGTATGCTCAGGAAGTAGAAGGAATTCGTACTGATATTAGGGTAATTAACCTCAGTCTTTTAAATACAGATTGGTATGTAGATCAGGCAAAACGCAAAGCTTATAATTCAGAACCTGTCCCTTTTTCGCTTACCAAAGAGCAATATATTCAAGGAACCCGTGATTTTGTATTATTTGATAAATCAGCCAATACAGAAGACGTTTATGTTAATATTAAAGATGCTATCAACTTTATTTCTGACGACAACAATACCCGTATGATGTCGAATCATAAAATGATGAGTTATTTTCCTACTGATAAATTCAGCATTCCTGTTAACAAAGATGTAGTTATTAAAAATGGCATAGTTGATGTTTCTAAGAGAGATTCTATAGTAGATGCAGTTAACTGGACAATGAATGGATATGGTGTTCAGAAAGCACAGTTGATGCAATTGGATTTATTGGCAAACTTTGATTGGAAACGTCCTGTTTATTTTGCAATTACTACTGGCGATGAAGCTTATATTGGCTTGGAAAACTACTTTCAAATCGAAGGATTAGCTTATCGCTTGATTCCCATGAATGCCCATAATACTGATGGACAACAAGGGAGTGTAAACACAGCTATTATGTATGACAATATAATGAATAAATTCAAATGGGGCAATATGACCGATCAAAAAGTATATATGGATGAAACCAATATGCGAATGATTATGAATTTCCGTAATATTTTTGCTCGTTTGGCAAATGCTTTATTGGATGAAGGGAAAAAAGATTCTGCCATCAAAGTCTTAGATCATTGTTTTGAAATAATGCCTGATAGCAGATTTGGATACAATATGTTTGTAATGCCATTAGCAGAAGCATATTATAAAGCAGGACAACCAACAAAAGCAAATAAAATACTTACTCGTTTACTCGAAATCAATAAAAAAGACTTGGCTTATTACTTCCGTTTTACAGGCAGCAAAGCCAAAACTCTTGATTATGAAAAACGTCAAAGTTTAGGTGTTTTAAACAAAATAAAAGATATTGCAGAACGAGAAAAGCAAAAACAATTAAGTGCTGATGTTACAAAACCATTTGAGCTTTATTACGAATTGTATATAAAATCTGCTCCACCTATGCAGCAGCAACAACAATAATAAACAGAAAGAGGAACTTATAGTTCCTCTTTCTGTTTTAAAAAGAGTCTATATTATTTGGTTGTGTGAAATACAAAAAATTAATCTAAATTTGTAAAAAAAATAAATTTGGAAGGTATAGTTGTAAAATCTACGGGTAGTTGGTTTACCGTATTACATTCGGACAATATTACTACCGATTGTAAAATCAAAGGAAATTTCAGGATGAGAGGCATGAAAACCACAAATCCATGTGCGGTAGGCGACCATGTAGTTTTTCAAATGATGGACAACGAAAATATTGGTGTTATCAGCGAAATAAAAGACCGACACAATTGTATTATTCGCAAATCAACCAATCTTTCCAAACAAAAGCATTTGCTTGCATCCAATATTGATCAGGCTCTTTTGGTCGTAACAGTAGCTTCTCCACGCACATCTACGGGTTTTATTGATAGATTTCTGGTAACTGCAGAGGCATATCATATTCCTACCATATTATTGTTCAATAAAATTGATCTTTATAATGAAGAAATTATGAAATATCATCATTTGGTGAAATCAATTTATAAAAATGCAGGTTATTTGTGTTTAGAAGTTTCTGCTTTAAGAGGCGATAACATTGATGAAGTCATTGTTTTGCTGAAAGATAAAATTAATCTGTTTTCAGGACATTCGGGCGTGGGAAAATCAGCATTGATTAATAAAATAGTTCCCGGATTTAGTTTAAGAACCGGAGATATTTCCGGCTCACATCATAAAGGGAAGCATACCACTACTTTTGCCGAAATGTTTCGTTTGCCTTTTGGTGGATTTATTATTGATACTCCAGGCATCAAAGAATTTGGTATGGTTGATTTCACCAAAGAAGAAGTTACTTATTTCTTTCCCGAAATGAAGTTATTGGCAAATCAGTGCCAGTTCGATAATTGTACACATGAGCACGAACCAAAATGTGCTATAAAAAAAGCAGTTGAACAAGGAAGTATAAGTGAAACCCGCTACCAAAACTACCTCAATATTATCAACGGCAGAGAAATGGATATTGAAGGATGGGAACTAAAGTAAGGTTAAAGTAACTAATTATATAAATCCAGCGTTGATTTTTTTAGCTTACATGTATTTCCCAATTTTATTTTTGCCCGTAGTATTAATATCAATAAAAAGATATAAAAATGTAATTTTTATTCTCCTTAGGACATCAACAATGAATAGGTTTATTCCCTAATATAAATTTCACTTTACAAACTATTTTACCATCAATTTCTGAGAAACAGAATACTCTTTAGTACTCAGTTTTACAAAGTAAATCCCTTTGCTGAAATCAGCAGCATTTATGAAGAAGTTTTTATTACCCGATGCAATTTTTCCTTCGTAAATTGTTTGTACTTTTTTCCCAATCATATCAAATAATTCAATTGTTGCAGCAATTTCTTTTGTAGTTTCAACAGGAATACAAGTAATAGCAGATGCTGGATTTGGATAAATATCCCCAAGCTTGGTTATAGAATTATTATTGTTTTCAAAAATACCTGCATCAAAATCAAGTATAAACGACCAAAAACCATTAGGTGCTGTTATTGGACGATTTTGAGTTTTGCCTGAATTTGAGGTAGCTGTAATGTAATAATCATAAGGCATAGAAATTCCTTTTGTAACTGGAAATGGAATTTCAGCTTCCCAATAATTTGACTGATTTGGAACAGCATGCATATTTACTTCATAAAATGAAGAACTTCCGCCCATTCTATAATAAAGTTTTGCTTGCTGGATACCAGATCTATGTTTAATAAATGCTTTTATTGTTAAAAAAGGATAATTAGGAACAACAGTATCTCTTACTGGTTGATGTACAATCAATAACGGGTCGTTGGAAACAATACAATGGGTTATACAATGAATAGCTCCACTTGACGGAATTGTAGAATTACAATTGATACCTACTACATTATAGCCAGGCAAATTCTTTTCATAAATATGCTGGGCAATTGTATCGTATTGTTGATAGTAAGTAGGATATAGAAATGTTTTATTTACAAAAACTCCATTGGTAAAAGTTAAATAATCAGCATTAGGAGGATAATTATTTGTACCTGATTTTGGCGGCATTGGCATTCTGACAACTTTGTATGGAGTGCCAAATACAGAATTGTTGTTAGCAAGTAAATATTGCAAATTTGCCTCAATCTGAGGTCCATCAGCTATTCCTATCGGGTATTGTCCTACTAAAATAGTTTCTTCGTCCAATAATTTCATGTGCATATCAATATGATGAATGCCATCGTAAGGCAAATTATCAAACTTAATATAACGCTGAATGCCTAAATATTTTTTAACCAACGTATCAATTTGAGCTTCTGTAAGGTTTTGATTATATCCACCACCACTCGCATTTTCATTTAATATTAATTTCGAAGAAAATGCAGTACCTAAACCATCGCTCATGAAATTTCCTCCTGTGGCAACTAATTTATTGGGTGTTTGTGTCATTTCATACAACGGCAAGCCAGTAAACTTTGCCATAGTTCTTGCCAACGTATCGTCATTATAGCGAGGACGATTGTAGGTCCAATCAACTAACAACAAAGAATCTACATCATTGGTATATACATTATTGGCACTGTAATCTCTTACCCATACAGTATTATATGGAGCTATTACATATTTAACATTGGTTAAACTGATATTACCTGCTGTTAAATAAGTTTTTACAGAATTAGAATCAGAACATACTATATACACTTTGCATTCATTTACCGCATTACGTACAATTTCACGAATTACGGGTGTATAGCTTGTCCATGTAACAATTAAAGCATCTATTTCTTCCCATTCAGCTGCAGATCTTACTTTTGAGGATGGAGGGACAGAATATCCTTTGGTGTCATTGTTAAAATAATAATCCTGCATTAGGAGTTTCTCTTGAGGAGTAAGAGATACAGGCAAATCCTGCCCAAAAGTATTAATTGATAGTAAAATTACAATCCCAAAAATTATTTTTTGTAGCAATTTTGCGTAAATATTGTTCATTTTAATAATGGTTTAGAAATAATAATGTAAAAGTAATAAATTAAGTAAAATAAAAAACACTTAATAGTTTTAGTTTATAAATTTAATTTTTAATTTTACCCAAATATTTTACAATGGTTTAAATGAATACAGCTTATCTGCTTTTAGGTAGTAATATGGGTGATAGACTGAGTATTATTGCAAAAGCGATAACACTTATTCACGCATCATGCGGCAGGGTTGTTAAAAAATCTTCTGTATTTGAATCGGCTCCATGGGGCTTTGAGGATAAAAACCAATTTATAAACCAGGTAATAATGATTGAAGCGGCAATATCTGCCATAGATTTATTGCAAAATTTATTAGATATTGAATTATTACTCGGTAGAGTTCGCAACAATACAGCAAACTATAGTTCAAGATGTATTGACATAGATATTTTGTTTTTTAATGATGAAGTTATTAATGAACAAAACTTAACAATTCCACATCCTTTATTGCAAGAACGTAAATTTACTTTATTGCCTCTCAAAGAAATTGCTTCGGATTTTATTCATCCTGTTTTTGAGAAAACGATACATGAATTATTGAATGAATGCAATGACAAATTAGAAGTTTCAAAATACAATCCAACTAAATAATTAATCATGACTCATTATAACTACATAGTGATTGAAGGAAACATTGGTGCTGGAAAAACCTCACTTGCAACTATGATAGCCAATCAGTTTAATGCGAAACTAATTCTGGAACAGTTTGAAGAGAATTCGTTTTTGCCTAAGTTTTACAAAGAGCCTGATAAATATGCTTTTCCTCTTGAATTGTCATTCTTAGCCGAACGCTATCAGCAATTGAAAGCACAGTTAATATCACAGGATTTATTTAAAAGCTTTGTAATTGCCGATTATTTTATTGATAAATCATTGATATTTGCACAGAAAAACCTTCCTGAGGATGAATACTCACTTTATTCAAAACTATTTAATATTATTAACCCAACCTTGCCAAAACCCGAATTGCTGGTTTATCTTTATGTAAATATCGACCGTTTGAAAAGCAATATAAAACATCGTGGACGTTCGTATGAGCAGGATATTAAAGCTGAATATCTCGAAAAAATTCAAGCAGGATATTTTGAATATATCAAGCATATTCCCGAAAGCCGGATACTTATTATTGATATTAACACGATTGACTTTGTGAACAATGCAGCTGACTATCAAATTTTACTGGACCTTATCTTTAAAGAATACCCAAAAGGAATACATAGGATTAGTTTATAAATATTGACTAATTATAAACAAATGAAAATATTTTCGAAATATAATGTAATTGTATTGGTTTTTTTAAGTTTTATTAGCGGAATAAATGCTCAAAGCTCTGCTATCAATAAAGCTTACAAACCAAACTGGAGACTTGTTTTCTCTGATGAGTTTGATTCTACTGCTATTAATCCCCAGAAATGGAGCAATCATTTCCCTTGGGGTCAGTGGACACATGGGTTACATTATAACTCCAACGGACAAAATTTCTCGTTTGACGGAACTCATTTTAATATTAAGATTGATGATGATAGTTTAACTACAATGATTGACAGTTGGGATAGTTTGGGGAATTACACACCATATCTGAAACATTTTGATTATACTTCCGGAATGATTTATTCAAATCGTAGCTTTAAATATGGTTATTTTGAAACAAAAGCTAAAGTTCCTGCTTGTAAAGGTTTAAATTCGGCTTTTTGGTTGTATGGTCCCAATTCATGCGAAATAGATGTGTTTGAAATTCAAGGTAGCACCCCAAACAATGCTCAAATGACTTTGCATTGGAAGAATTTGGATTCAATTACCAATAGTCGGCAGAGTGCTTATCACACTTTTAGTATTGATTCAACTTTTGCTGAAAAAGAATATACATTTGGAGTAAAATGGAAACACAATGAGCTTGTTTGGTTTGTTGATAACAATGAAATTATTGAAGACTTTTACACCCGTTTGGTTAGGGCAAGGCATATTCCTGATGTTTATATGAATGCAATCTTTACATGCGAAGTAGGAACAATGGACGGATTGCCTAATTCTTCATCAACATTTCCTGCCTATTATAATGTTGACTATTTTAGGGCTTACAGCGACGATACAGTTCCTTCTCCTTTAATTATTGGGCAAATTCCTGTGAGTATGTCTTATTTTTCAACGTTGGCAATAGTTCCCAATATGCTTTTAGTTTCCGATTTCTATCAGACTTATCCGGCAGGTTTTAAAATTGAGGTAATGAGTGGTAATGATTATTCTATAAATGGAAATCAGATAACGCCTTTACATAATTACATCGATACATTGTATGTTCCTTTAAAGGTAAATGATGGCATAGATAACAGCAATATTTTTTATCTGATGGTTGTGGTTCCCGATGCAAATTTTATAGAAGAAACCTATTTCAATAAAGATTTAATTCTTTTTCCCAACCCAGCCGACAAATATGTAAACATAAGCATTAAGTCGCATGATGAACATATTGATTTTATTGATGTATTTGATGCAAAAGGCAAAAATTACATACATACTCCATTAAATAAGCAGGGAATTCTTGATGTAAACAGTTTAACAAAAGGGATGTATTTTATAGCCATTACAACCAACAAAGGGAAAAGAATGTTGAAATTTGTTAAAGAATAGGATAAAAGATATTAGTTGTTTATTTTTGAGTTATTTCACCCAAGTAAATTGGCAAAATGGAAACTTTAAAGATTTCGTTTCTAATTTTGACTTAACATTTTGATTACACCCTCAAATCCACAAACAATACTACATCTTATTGATTACAAGCCCAATAGGATTCGCACATCACAAATGACAGATTAACTATATTTCATCTAAAACTTTACAGATTTAAAGTATACTTTATAAATCGGCAAATAAAACCCTTTGCTTATTTTAAAGGTATTTATTGGGAATTAAATAGTTCTTTACGTAGTCTGCAATGCCTTCTTCTAAGCTATAAAAAGCTTTGTTGTAACCCACTTTACGTAGTTTTTCCATATTTGCTTCGGTAAAATACTGGTATTTATCACGAATATCTATTGGCGTATCAATAAATTCAATATTTTCCGGTTTATTCATTGCATTAAATGTGGCTTTTGCCAAATCAAGAAAAGCCCGTGCTTTCCCCGTACCTAGATTATAGATACCTGATGTTGGTTTATTTTCCATTAAAAAGCGAATAACGTTTACTAAATCTTTTACATAAACAAAATCACGCAATTGCATTCCATCCTTAAAGTCAGGACGATGTGAGCGGAATAATTTTACTTTGCCTCTTTCATTTACCTGATTAAAAGTGTGGAAAATAACCGAAGCCATACGGGATTTGTGGAATTCATTGGGTCCGTAAACATTAAAAAACTTTAAGCCTGCCCAAAAAGGTGGATGGGTTTCCTGTTGCAAAGCCCATTTATCAAAATTGTTCTTAGATTCTCCGTATGGATTTAAGGGTTTTAATTTAGGGACAATGCTATGATCATCATTATAACCAAACTCACCCATACCATAAGTAGCAGCCGAAGAAGCATATATCAAAGGAATCTGATAGGTTGAACAGTCCTGCCACATTTTCTTGCTGTAATTTAAATTGAGTTCGTCAAAAATAGCAATATTAAATTCGGCTGTATCAGTTCTGGCACCAATATGTATTACAAAATCTATATTTGTATGATGTTTGTCAAGCCAACTAAAGAAATCATTGCGGTGAACCTTTTCGCTGAATATTTTACTTTCAAGATTTTTGTTTTTATTAATATTCGAGAAGTCATCTACAATAACAATATCATTGATTCCATTCTCGTTTAACTTGCTAATCATACAGCTACCAATAAAACCAGCTGCACCTGTAACTACTATCATTTTTTAAAATTTAAGACTACAAAAATAATGTTTTTTGCGGAAACTCTGACAATAAACCTTTTTCAACCGCTTTTTCAAAAAGGCAAATAATGGCATTCTTTCCTTTATCACCCAAATTTCGGGTAAATTCATTAACATAAAGATTAATATGTTTATACATAACTTCTTGACTCATTTCCTGGGCATTGCACCGAATAAAATCTTTAGCTGAATCAGGATTTGCAAAGGCATATTCCACACTTCTTTTCAAAACTCTATTGATACTTTGTTTCAGATTATCAGGTAAATCACGTTTTACAACAATACCTCCAAGTGGAATTGCTTGCTTAGTTAACTTAAACCATTCTTTTCCCAAATCGGAAATAAGCTTCAAACCTCTTTCGTGATATGTAAAACGATTTTCATGAATAATAACTCCAGCATCAAATTCCTTGCTAATAACTTTGTCTTCAATATCTGAAAATAGAACTTCCGTTTTATTTACAATTTCAGGAAAAATAATAGATAACAACAAATGTGCGGTAGTATATTTCCCAGGTATGGCAACATTAAGCTTACTGAAATCGTCTTTATTGACATTATTTTTGGATATAAAAAGCGGTCCAACATCCATGCCTAAGGCACTTCCAGAATGAAGCAATACATATTTATCAATTAAATACAGATAAGCATGAAAACTCACTTTGCATATATCGGGTTCATTGTTAAATGCAGCTTGATTAAGCTCTTCCACATCCGCCATAGTATATTCAAATACAATACCTTCAGTATCTATTTTATGATGTACCATGGCATCAAAAATAAAAGTATCGTTAGGACAAGGAGAAAAAGCGAGTTTTAATTTATTCATTTTTATTTTATTTGTAATACGTTTACAAAACCCTAAGGGTCTTTCAGACCCTTAGGGTTTTGGTTTAAGGTTATTCATCCAATATTTTTATTAATAGCTTATTCAAATTATTAATTGCCAATGGAATATTCCATGATTCCTTATTTCTTTTTTCTACATAATTAGAAACGGAACGAATTTGTATATATTTTATATTCTGCAATATACAGGCATACATAAAAGCAGCTCCTTCCATACTTTCGGTCACTGGATTAAATCGCCTTTTTATCTTCTCAATATTTTCTTCGTTTCCATGTATGGTATTAACAGTAATTCCTTTAACTTTAATCAACTGATTTACAATTTCACTTTTAATAATCGATTCATTTAATAATTCCAAATTACTAAAAGGAAAACTATCTTCCTCAATAAGTTTTAAATCAACCAACGAAAGAAAACACTCACCATTTTCAGCTCCCAATTCTGAGAAACTATCGGATGAAACATTAAAAACTTCGCCTAAAGCAACCTTCTTATTAAAGCAACCTGCAATTCCGACATTTATTGCAATATCATATTGATAGGATTGCAATGTTTTACCCATATAAAAAGCTGTAGCAACCATTCCGATTCCAGTAATCAATACATCAATATCAAAATCTCTGTATTTATAAGTATTTAGATTACTTTCTTTCTTTTCTATAAACTCGAAATTTTCAATTAAAGGCTTAATTTCTAATGAAGTGGCAGTTACAATAAGAATGTACATTTTCCCTTTTTTTAATGGTATAAAAGTAATACAAATATATCAAAATTTAGAAAAATAGCTTATATGTATTGATTAATGATTATTGAACATTGTATAATTACTACTGACTTTCTCTTGTAATATCATCATCTCAACGATTATAATTAAGCTTATATCGAAATAGTTTAGTTAGGTGCCAAAAAATAATTAATTTTGTTTGCAATAACTTAAAATCAAATAAAATGAAAAAAAGAGTTCAATTAAAAGTTGTATTATTTATATGTTTTATGCTGGTATTCAACTTTGTAATACAGGCGCAAAAAACTTACAAGTTCGAAACTGTTGCAGGCGATCCGCTTAAAGCAAGAATTTACACCCTTGATAATGGATTAAAAGTATATCTGACGGTTTATAAAGATGCACCTCGCATTCAAGCCAACATTGCTGTGAAAGTCGGAAGTAAAAACGATCCGAAAGAAACCACTGGGCTGGCACATTATTTTGAGCACATGATGTTCAAAGGAACACCTAAAATTGGAACTTCTGATTGGTCAAAGGAAGAGCCAATGATAACTGCCATTGAAAATCTTTTTGAGAAATACAGAGTAGAAAAAGATGTAAACAAGAGAAATCAACTCTATCATTTAATTGACAGTATTTCTTATGAAGCATCAAAAATTGCTATTCCAAATGAATATATTAAGTTAATGAAAGTAATTGGTTCTCAAGGAACTAATGCAGGAACTTCAAATGATTACACAGTTTATATTGAAAACATACCTTCCAACCAATTGGAAAACTGGGCAATTATTCAAGCGGATCGTTTTACACATCCAGTACTTCGTTTGTTTCATACTGAATTAGAAACTGTATATGAAGAAAAAAACATGTCTTTAACCAATGATGGACGCAAAGCCAACGAAGCTATGATGAGTGCATTGTATCCTCATCATCCTTACGGAACTCAAACTACTTTAGGTGAAGCTGAGCATTTGAAAAATCCTTCAATGAAAAATATTCGTGAGTTTTTTGCAAAATATTATGTTCCTAATAATATGGCTGTTGTAATGTCGGGGGATTTTAATCCAGATGAAGTTATCCGCTATATTGATAAATATTTGGGCAAATTAAAATCAGGAAATCCACAACCTTTGATCTTCACTCCAGAAACTCCGATTACCGCTCCTATCGTTAAAGAAGTTGTTGGATTGGAAGCTGAAAATGTAAGGATAGCTTGGCGTTTTGGCGGGGCTAATTCTAAAGATGCTATAATGATAGATATGATAGCAAAAATGCTTTCGAATGGAAAAGCTGGTTTGATTGATGTAAATATTCAACAAAAACAAAAAACATTGGATGCGGGTGCTTTCCCTTATCAATTAAGCGATTATTCTTCATTAGTGATGTCAGGCAACCCTAAAACTGCTCAGTCATTGGACGAAGTAAAAGAATTACTCTTACAACAAATAGATTCACTTAAGAAAGGTTGTTTTTCTAATACTTTGCTACAATCTACTATCAACAATTTAAAATTGAGAGAATTAAAACGCTACGAATCCAATTCAAGCAGAGTAGAAGCCATGTCAAGTTCATTTTTAAATGGCAAACCATGGTCAAAAACAGTAAATTATATCAATGATTTAAGTAAAGTCACAAAAAAAGACCTGATTGATTTTGCTAACAAATATTTGAACAATAACTATGTAATTGTTTATAAACGTCAAGGAAAACCTCAAGAAGTTGCAAAAGTAAACAAACCTGCTATTACACCTATTTTTATCGATAGGAATGGGGAGTCAGAATTCCTAAAAAAGATAAAAGCTAATCCTATTCAGGAAATAAAACCTATTTTTTTAGACTATAAAAAAGATTTGACGATTCAAAAAATTGGAAATTCGAATATCTATTACAAATCCAATACTGAAAATAAAACATTTAGTTTGTACTATTACTTTAAAATGGGCAGCAATAATGATTTAATGATGGATTTAGCTGTTTCTTATCTCGATTATTTGGGAACATCCAAACATACATTAGCAGAAATAAATCGTGAATTTTACAAATTAGCTTGTAACTTTAATGTTTCAACCAACGAAGATGAAATGTATGTATCCGTGAGCGGACTCAGTGAAAATATGGAGAAAGCATTAATTTTGGTGGAAGAATTATTGTCCGATGCAAAACCTGATAAAATTGCGTTGGATAATATGGTAACTGATATTCTGAAATCTCGCAATGATGTAAAAGCTAACCAACAACGTAATTTTAGTGCATTGGTTGATTATGCTACATATGGACAAAAGTCTCCAGGCAAACACATGCTTAGTGAAGCTGAATTAAAAGCAATAAAAGCAGAAGATTTGGTGCTAAAAATTAAAGGATTAACTAAATATGCTCATGACATTTTGTACTATGGAGATATGAACATTGCAAATTTGAGCGCACTCCTTACAAAATATCACAAATTGCCAGTAATGTTTATACCATTTTCTAATCCGGTTAAATTTACCCCACTTGAAACCAGCGAAGAAAAAGTATTTTTTGCTCAATATGACTCCAAACAATCTTATTTGCAAACAATATCTAAGGGGAGTTTATACAACGAAAAACTCATTCCTGAAGTCAGCTTATACAACGCATACTTTGGTGGAAGTATGAATGCAATTGTATTTCAGGAGTTAAGAGAAAAGCGCTCTTTGGCTTATACAGCTCGTTCTGCTTATAATTCTCCATCAGATATCGATAAATATTACATGAATACTGGATTTATTGCAACTCAGAACGATAAAGTAATAGATGCATTGAATGCATACAACGATTTATTCAACAATTTACCAGAATCAGAAAATGCTTTCACATTGGCTAAAGATGCTATTATCAGCAAAATAAACACCGAAAGAATTACCAAAATGGGTATAATCTGGAACTATCTAAATGCACAAAAGTTTGGTCAAACCTATGATATCAGAAAGGACATTTATAGTAAAACTGCAACTATGACGTTAAATGATGTGAAAGCTTTTAATGCAAATTATATTAAAAATAAAACCAAAACTTATGTTGTGTTAGGAAGAGAATCTGAAATGAAATTCGATGAATTAGGAAAATTCGGAAATGTGAAGAAGTTAACCCAAGAAGATATATTTGGATATTAGCACATTGTTCAAAACCTAAGAAAAGCCGAAAAATTTTTACTGAATTTTTCGGCTTTTCTTTAGCCAATATCAGAAAATAATATCAGGCGTTCTGATTATATTGCTTTTATGCAATTTTCTGTCGTAAATATAAGCTTCAAACTGCAAGGTATCCGAATGAAGATATGGAAGCATTAAGCCTATTCCTATTTTAGTTTTCAACTCCCCTTTCAACGAACCATTTGCACTAACTGGTTCAATATAAGGAATCCTATATTTAAAAATAATTGTATCGTTTTGTTGAGTTATTGAATTAAAGAAAACAAAAGGCAGATATTTTCCATTTATTCTTTCGTAAATATGTATATAAAAGTTATTGTAATAGTAACTTGTAGTATCAAAAGGTGGATAATTATCAGATTGCTTCAATCCAATATCTCCATCCCCATCGGTAAATTTAAACACAAAATCGCCTTCCTGGGTAATAGTATTATATAAAAATTCTTTATACTCAATGGCAGGAACTACTGGATATTCCTTTTCTTTTTTACAAGAAAAAAGCAATGTTGCTAACACTAATATCACAAAAAAATATATCTTTGACATCAATTTAAATTTTTCTGTTTTTTCTGACAATAAAAACAAAAGGTTTAATGCTGTAAAATTACATATTAATCAATTCAAACAAACATATATTTGAATGTTTTTCAATCAAACACCAGAAATAATTTTCTCACAGCAATCTGTTTCAGCATTTAACGAAACAGCAATCGAATTATTTCATTTTCAGTACAAAAATAATGTAATCTATAAGCAGTTTGTCGATCTAAACCATATTAATCCGATTCAAGTAAAAACTATAGCTCAAATCCCTTTTTTACCCATTGAGCTTTTTAAAAATCACAAAATAGTATGTGGCGATAAAATACCAAGATTTTTTTTTGAAAGTAGTGGTACAAGTGGAATGCAAAGAAGCAAGCATTATATCAAATCTTTGGCTGTTTATGAAGAAAGTTTTTTAAAAGGATTTGCTCATTTTTACGGAAATATTGAAGATTATTGTCTCTTAGCCGTCCTGCCTAATTATATGGAGCAAAAGCATTCCTCTTTAATTTTTATGATCAAAAAACTTATTGAGAAAACCAATCATCCAGATAGTGGCTTTTATTTGAACGACTTAAAGAGCTTATCTGACAAATTACTGACATTAAAAAACACTAAACAAAAAACAATATTATTTGGTGTTACTTATGCATTACTCGATTTGGCTGAAAAATTTCCTCTTAGGATCCCTGATGCAATTATATTTGAAACTGGTGGAATGAAAGGAAGACGTAAGGAAATGCTTAAAGAAGAATTACATTCTATCTTACAGAAGGCTTTTAATGTTGCTTGTATTCATGGAGAATATGGGATGACTGAGTTGTTCTCTCAGGCTTATTCAAAAGGAAAGGGAATATTTATGACTCCACCTTGGATGAAGATTTTTATCAGAGATATCAATGACCATAAAACAATGCTAGACATTAATAAAACAGGCGGAATTAATGTAATAGATTTCGCAAACATCTATTCATGTAGCTTTATAGCAACACAAGACCTTGGAAAACAACACGAAGATGGTAGCTTTGAGATTTTAGGAAGATTTGATGATAGTGATATTAGAGGGTGTAATCTGATGATAGAATAACTACAATATCACCAATTTCTTAGTATAAGAATTTTTGTCGAGTTGAAATTTAACAAAATAGATTCCTTTTATCAGTTTTTCATTTAATACATTAAATGTTTGCTGATAATAACCTTTTTCGACAATCCCTTTTTCTATAATTTTAATTTCCTTACCTGTTAAATCAAAAAGTCTAATATCAACTTCTGAAAGCTTATTGAGATTATAAGCAATTGAAAAATGATTGGTTGCAGGATTTGGAAATACTTTTAAATTTTCACCTACCGAAACAGTAGCATTTTTTTCAATACCAATAGGTGTTAAATTTCTAACAGAATCAATATAACTAATTGTGGTTGTAAATGCAGGTAAAATTCCAATAGAAGTTTCAACAATTTCAAGTAAAGGAATACCATTATTTTTACCAATCCATTTGTATTCTGTAATATTTCTGATAATTGCAGGCATTGGGAAAGGAATAGTGTCTAAACTTAAACTGTCTCTTTGATAAATTACTGACTTCACCCTCAATACAGGGAATGTTCCATAAGGAGTTGTTAATGTTCCATAGCCATCTACAGTATTTTTACGTTTTTTCGATTCATTAAAATAACCTAAATTAGGGATGTTAATAGATGCTATAGAAGCGGATGAATCAACATTTCCATAATTTAAAGGAAATTTATACAACCTATCTGCCGTATTATATTTTAATGGAAGTGGAATTCCATTTATTTGAGCTGCATAACCCACTAAATTATAAGCTGTACTTGAGTTTTTGTAGAAATTATATACATTGCTCATTTGAGCAATACCCAAATTTATATTTCCTTGTTTTAAAGCTTGATCTGAGTAAAATCCAAAAGTCAAATTATAAACAATGTTTGTAGAAGCAACGGTTACAAAAGTATCAATACTTTGGCTAATTGGTGTAAGCGAAGAAAAATCCCAACTATGATCTGCTCCAGTAAGAGTATAATCAATACTCCCTGTAGTAAGAGCTGTACTCTTATTTATCATATTGCCAGTAGAAGGCATATCAGTATTGCTTACTGTAATCTGTGAAAAAGAAATCAGGTTAAAGTTTACTAAAACCATTAAAAAAATAAATATTTTTTTCATATTCTTTCATATTAATTGTTGTACAAAAATAAACTTATTTCACTATAAATTAGCATATTTAAGAAATTTTAACTCATACACTTAATTCATAGTATCTTTATAACAAATTTTGTGCCGAAGGATATTAATCTATTTTGCATCTAAATAATATTGTGACTAATCAGCTTGTTCATACTACTACAAATCATTATATTATTATATCTTACTACGAAGCAAGGATTGACCTAAAAGAATTTACGCAACAAAACAAGCTTTTAAAATAGCGGTTGGACTAGCAAGCAATACAGGAGTGGCGATGGAGTAAAAGAAAAATAGATGCAATTCAATTTATTTCGCTACGACTTGTATTGCGTAGCAATTTTAAGGCGTAGTTTTGCAGTAAATTATTTTAAGTCTTGAATTTTTGTAATTTTTGTTCAAGCAAAAAGTTAAATGCATTTAAGTTACATTTATTTGAAACATGAATGATAATGATAAAAATCAAACTGATTAGTTACATAATATTTAAGATTTATAAGTTTAATAAAGTATTTTTTCACTTATCGTTAATTGCAAAACTTTCGCTTAAAGATAGTATTTTTAAATTAAATCATAGAATACCAACTAAATGAATGAACTGACAACATTTCGAGAATTAATGGAAGAATACAAAGACAAGGTTGTAAATACCTGTTTTGGTTTTCTTCATAATAAGGAAGATGCGGAAGATGTTGCTCAGGAAGTATTTATCGAAGTGTATCTTAAATACAAAAATTTTAAAGGAGAATCAAGTATTGCTACATGGATTTATCGCATAGCAGTGAATAAATCACTTGATGTTTGCAGAAAGCGGAATACAAAAAAAAGAATAGGGTTTTTTAAAAATCTGATTTATCTTGATAATTATAAAACAAAAGAAATTGCTCAATATGAAACGGATGCTTTAACAAACATGGAAACGCAAGAGCAAACGAAAGTATTGTATCAGGCATTAGATAAAATTCCAGTTAATCAACGTATAGCTATTACGCTATCAAAATTTGAAGATTTATCGATGCGAGAAATTTCAAAAGTAATGGATACCAGTGAATCAGCAGTAGAATCTTTATTATCCAGAGCTAAAGTTTCATTAAAGAAACAATTAGAAAATTATTACGAAATAAACAAATAGTTGAAGGATTTTTTATAAAACTACGTCTATATAAACACAATAATATGAATACACAAAAGCACATACAAAAAGCAGAAGCATGTTTGGCATTGCTTGATTCACTTAAAAAAGTAAAAGCGAGTACTTATTTCGAAACCCGTCAATTGGCTTATTTGGAAGCTAAATTGCTAGTCAAAAACTCTTTATTCAATTGGCAAACAATACTTAAGCCTGCATTCTTTATCATTTTTTTGATAGGAATTAATATTACGATTATTTATTCCTATCTTCACAGGGTTAGTGTTTATTCTAACACCCGAAATACTACATTGATAACACTATCTGATAATTATATGCGAAGTAACGATTATTATTCATTAACAAACAACTAAGTAAAGGAGGATTTATGAATTATTTTAAAGAAAAAAAAATTGCATTTTGGACGATTGTGATACTAATAATTTTAAATGTATCAACTCTTACCACAATATGGTTACATAGACCACCTCGGCCATTTCCCCATCCACCTCGTTCAGGGAAATTTATTCCTGACTTTGTGATAGCTGAGTTAAAACTAAATGCAATTCAAAAAGAAGCTTTTGAAAAAAGCGAACAACAACAAATGAAAAAAATCACACCTTTGTTGGATAGTTTGCATCTGTGCAAACAACAATTGTTCTTGTTGTCATTTGAAGACGTAATTGATTCAACAAAAACTAATATTCTTATTCAAAAAATAGGAATTATTGCCGAAAAAATTGATATAATTACTTTTTCCCATATTATAGAATTGAAAAAAATCTGTAATCAACAGCAACAAGATATTCTTAAAAATCTTTTTAAAGACATGGGAGAAGTTGAACAG
The DNA here is from genome assembly GCA_964618755.1 of uncultured Bacteroides sp. GTDB lineage: Bacteria > Bacteroidota > Bacteroidia > Bacteroidales > JACABE01 > JACABE01. The sequence continues at coordinate 19,668 of CAZUCB010000041.1, forward strand.
TCAAAAAGAATAAGTGCACCACAACCTTAAAAGAAAAATTTAAATTTAAATATTATAAATCAACAAATATATAAAACAATGAAAACAAAACAGATTTTAGCATGTATAGTAATAATAGTCTTTGGCTTGCAATTAACATTAAATGCCCAGGAAAGCAAAACAAAACCAGAACAGTCATGGCTTCAAAATCAATCTTTGGCGGAATTTAAAAATCATCCAGCTTTGCCACCGCCTCCTCCCGTACTCCCTTTCATTCCTAATTTGTCAAAAGAACAATCGGAAAGCATTCACAAACTTCAATTGAATGTAGCTTTGGATAAATTTCCTCTAGAAAACATTGCAAGAGAAAAAGAAGCGAAATTACAAACAATTTCAACTGTAAAAACGCCTGATATGAAAGAAATTGAAAAACAAATTGAGGAAATTGGGGCTATTAAGATACAACTTGCAAAATTACAAGCATCACATGATCAAGATATCAGAAAAATATTGAACGAAGAGCAACGTTTAATTTTTGACAAAAG
>CAZUCB010000042.1:0-1593 GCA_964618755.1 uncultured Bacteroides sp.
GTGAGTTGGAAATAAATGGGAATTGTAAAATTTGGTATTTAATATTGTATTAACATTAAGAGCTTGTGTCAGATAGATACAGGCTCTTTTTATACACTCTTAAAATGTAAATATACCTAATTTCAGGTATAATCTTAACTTTAGGTGTAATTTTTAACTCTTAATTCAATAATTCAATATTTCAGCCCTTAATTCTATTATATTTCGTATCATTAAAGAAAAAACTTTTTTTGAGCCTAAATTTAATATAATTTTGCCCATAATTAATTGTAAAAAAACAATAATGCCATATATTTTAGCCATTGAATCCTCTTGTGACGACACTTCTGCAGCAGTTATCTATAACAACAAGATATTATCAAATATAATTGCCAACCAACTAGTGCACGAACTCTTTGGAGGTGTTGTACCAGAACTTGCATCGAGGGCTCACCAGCAAAATATTATACCAGTGGTAGATGCCGCAATTAAAAAAGCGGGAATAACGCCAGAACAGCTAAATGCCATTGCTTTTACTAAGGGTCCCGGATTATTGGGCTCCTTATTGGTAGGATGTTCGTTTGCGAAAACTTTTGCAATGTCACTCAATATTCCATTGATAGAAGTTGATCATCTAGAAGCTCATATTTTGTCTCATTTTATAAAAGACACTGAAGAGCAAATCGTACCTGAATTTCCATTTTTATGTTTATTGGTATCGGGCGGACATACGCAGATTATATTGATGAAAGATTATTTTAATATGGAGATAATAGGTCAAACCATCGACGATGCAGCGGGCGAAGCTTTTGATAAAGCTGCTAAGATTATGAGTTTGCCATATCCTGGAGGACCTTTGGTTGATAAATATGCCAAAGAAGGCAATGCCAAAGCTTTTTCATTTCCAGAACCCAATATTTCAGGCTTGGATTTTAGCTTTAGTGGACTCAAAACTTCTTTTCTCTATTTTATTCGCGACAACCTGAAATTGAATTCTAATTTTATTGAAGATAATAAAAATGATTTGTGTGCATCTATTCAAAACATAATTATTAATGTGTTGATAAAAAAGTTGACAAAAGCTGCCAAGCAAACAGGCGTAAATCAACTGGCAATTGCAGGAGGCGTATCAGCAAACAGTGCTTTACGTGCTCGTTTGCAACAAACCTGCGATACAATGGGGTGGAAGGCATTTATTCCCAAATTTGAATACAGTACCGATAATGCCGCCATGATTGCCATAGCTGCTTATTACAAATACCTGAAAAATGACTTTACATCATTGGATGCTTCGCCTTATGCAAGGAGCAAGGCTTAGAAAATATGCTTACAAACCTTCTTTGTTGACTAATTCTTTAAATCTCTTTCCTCTTTCCTCAAAATTTTTGAACATATCATAGCTGGCAGCAGCAGGCGACAGCAGGCAAATCTTTGTTTTCGCTGTTTTTTGTATTGCAATTTCAACGGCTTGTTCAAAACTGTTTACCTCAAAAAATACTTTGTCAGTAGTTTCAAGTTTATTTATTTCGGCTAATATGCGTTTCCCTGCTTTACCTATAAAAATTAAATTATGAACAGAAGATTTTACCAGAAATTCAGCCAGTTTAGAATAAT
>CAZUCB010000042.1:1693-20103 GCA_964618755.1 uncultured Bacteroides sp.
TTGGAACTTTGCAATATTAAATTTTGCTAATTGATAATCTTTATACGATTGATAATGGTCGAGATGTTCCTGAAATAAATTAAGCAATACAGAAAAATGTGGTGCTACGCTGCAATTTTCTAATTGATGCGACGACATTTCAAAAACAATAAAAGTATCGTGATTAACATTTGCAATCTGGTCGAAAGGAGGGAAGCCCATATTTCCGACCAACACTACGTTTTCAGTATATAATTTTAAAATATGGTAAATAAGATTGCTGGTTGTACTTTTGCCTTTTGTGCCTGTAATACCGATTACTTGTTGCGAAAAAAGCTGTAAAAATAATTCCGTTTGAGAAGTAATCCTTAGCCTTTGTAGCTCGGAAACCTCAATATTTTTCAATGAAATACCCGGTGTTTTTATTATTAAATCAAAATTGGAAAGTGAATCCATATAGGTGTCACCCAAAATAAAAGATAGCTTTTCATTGGGTTGAAAAGGATATTTTTTAGGTAATTCTGTATCCTTATCTGCAATATAGAACAATTGTTCAGGGAAATATTTCCTCAAAAACTGATAAGTAGAGCGACCCTCTTTTCCAAAACCAAGGATAAGAACTTTTTTATGGTCAATTAAGTTGAACAGTTTTTTTTCGTTCATAGTTATTGCGTAAAGTTATTAATGATAGGAGCGATTAATAGAAATCATTTCAAATAATATTAAATATTAGCTTTTAATATTTCTACAAATTCAGTTTCGAGAAAATGTTCTTCATTAAAAGTATTTAAAAACGAATACAAATCAATATTTTCATATTGAGCATAATATGAAAGCGTTTGATAATATTTCAATAATAAAGGCATTTCATTTTGAGGGATTTGCTTGATAATCATATTTACGGCTATATTTACTTCATCCACAGTTCCCACACATTCAAATGGTTTAACATTTTCAATACCTATTAACTGTTCAAAATAGAATCTCAGATTTTCATCATTCAGTAAATCTTTTCCAAAAATGGAAATCATAGCTTTTCTTTTAATAAAAGGCGAAAGAATTATAAAAGAAAACAAGCATTTTGGACAGTTTCCACACCAAATATCAGTTTTGCTTCCAACATTACAGCTTTTAAAGCTTGTAAAGTATTTTGGATGCTTTGCAAAAAAACTTCCTATTTGTAATTCGCTAAGAGGACGTAAAAAACTAAAATAGTTAAAACTTGATGTAATGTAAGTATCAACATAAGCTCTAAAATCATATTCAAACTCATAGCCTTTCGAATATTGATGATTAACCGAAGTATTTTCTACAGTAGCTTCATTAGCACTGGCTTCATTAGATAACGCAATGTTTCGTTTTCCTGTAAATACTGCTGATAAAAGCGTCATAAATGCCAATAAAGCAGAAAAAGGTGTATGTCCATTTAAAAAACCTTGCTTGTTCAATTCTAGCAATTGGGGATGAATACTTCTATTGATTTCTATAATATCTTCTCTTTTGAAACCTCCAATGTAAGCCGTTTCTAAACTGGCACCTCTTGGATTCATTATTAAAGGTAAATTATTTTCCCCAAAACTTTTTAATAATTCTAGCGTAACCACAGAGTCTTTTCCACCACCAATTGGAATAATGACAGAATTATCTGTCATTATGTCAGTTTTTTCTAATTTACTTCCTGTGTCTGCCAAAATTTCCATAAAATCATCAATATTTGCATTGATGTTGTTCAAAAAAAAGAATTCGCCCAAACCATTAAAATAAATCTTTTTCCAAAAAACAATTTGCTTTTCAGTTAACAGATGAGGTTTTATAATTACTTTTGCAGGACAAGCAGTTTTCCAATAGCTAATCAATTCAACCATACCAATTTGAAATACAATATTTTGAATTAATTCATCAGGAATGCTTTCCCATTTATAAAAACCTCTATTAGGGAAAGTAAATGTAGGACGAAATGAATATTTATCTGCCAAATTAAAATGAAATTCAGCGGAAAAAATATTATCTTTGAATGAATAAGAATAGCTTTCGAATGAAAAAAAACTGAATTCTTTTCTCATTTTTAAGTATTTATCAGCATTTGGTATAATATTCATAAAATGGTATAATAATTGATAAGAATTATTCGTTTTTAAACATCAAAATTACTAATTTTGAATAAAGTAAAAATAAAATGACAGATATAAATAAAATTTTAGAAATAAAACCTAATAATATAAAACCATCACAAGGTAAAGTGCTTATATCTGAGCCTTTTACAAATGATTATTATTTTAAACGTTCAGTTGTTTTGCTTGCAGAACATAACGAAGAAGGTTCTTATGGAATGGTTTTTAACAAACCTCTGTTTATTAATCTGAATGAATTAATAAAAGATTTTCCAAAAATTGATGCTCCTTTATACTTAGGAGGACCTGTAAAAACTGATAGTTTATTTTATATTCATAAGTTTCCTGAAATTTTAAATTCTATTAAAATTAATGATGAGTTGTATTGGGGTGGTGATATAGATAATGTAAAAGAATATATTGCAATATCTAAATTCAATAGTGATAATGTGCGATTTTTTGTTGGCTATGCGGGTTGGAGTCCTAAGCAATTGGATGAAGAATTGAAAGAAAATTCTTGGGTTGTTACACGTACAAAAACAGATCTTTTGTTAAATGAACCACCTACTAATATATGGAATAAAATTGTACTCGATTTGGGTGCAGATTATGCTCATTGGGTTAATTTTCCAACAAACCCTTCTATGAACTAAATAAAGAAACAAATATTAATTTCAGGTAAAATACGACTATATTAAAAGCTGGCAATTATTGTTTTTCCACCTATAACCTTTTGATTGATATTAACTTTTACTTTTACATCTAATGGTAAGAACAAATCTACCCTTGAACCAAATTTAATAAAACCCAATTCTTCTCCTTGTTGGGCAATATCTCCAATTTTAGAGTAGCAAATAATTCTACGAGCAACAAAACCAGCTATTTGTCTGGTTAATATCTTAATTCCATTTTCATTTTCTACTACAATGGTGGTTCTTTCGTTTTCGGTAGAAGATTTTGGATGCCAAGCTACTAGGAATTTGCCAGGATGATATTTACTGTATTTTACAACTCCACTCATTGAATATCTGTTTACATGCACATCATTTGGTGACATAAAAACTGAGATTTGTAATCTTTTATCTTTAAAATACTCTGTTTCTTCTACTTCTTCTATCACAACTACTTTTCCGTTAGCAGGGCAAAGAATATTGTTTTTATTGACTTCAATATCAAATAATGGTACTCTAAAAAATCTAATTATCAAGATATATAGAATAGATAAAATAATTGCTGTTAAATAAAAGATGCAAGAATATTCTCTAATAAAAGCTTTTTCGAAACTAAGTATTGCTAAAAAAAGTGCAAAAGAAATTACTAATATTTTATAACCTTCTTTATGAATTTTCATACTACAATAATTGTATATTATATTTTTAATAAATCTATTAATATTAAATAAAAGAACACAAAAGGAACAGAAACAAACAAAGCATCTAATCTGTCTAAAATGCCTCCATGCCCTGGTAAAATATTTCCAGAATCTTTTATATTTAAACTTCTTTTAAACATGGATTCGGTTAAATCGCCCAATGTACCAAAAATAACAATTATGATTGCCATTCCTATCCATTCCAAACAACTTAGTTCATTAAAGAAAATAGATAAGAAATAGGCTGCTATCATGCTAAAAACTAAACCTCCAATACTACCTTCCCAAGATTTTTTAGGAGAAATTCTTTCAAATAATCTGTTTCTCCCAAATTTAACTCCAAATAAATAAGCAAAAGTATCATTTGTCCATATTAAAATAAATAAGCCCAATAAAATACCTTTATTGTAAACACCAGTTTCAAATGCTATGTTTGGGATAAAATTAAGTAATGAAAGAGGAATAGCAACATAAATTATTCCTAATAAGGTTACAGATAAATTTGTAATTGGGAAAGGTTTGTTTCTAAATAGCTCTATAATAAAAGGAATGAAGAATAATGGAATTGGAAAAAATAGTAATGAAATTGTATGATTACTTATAGAGATATAAGCCACAAAACTATATACAATTAATGATATAAATATTCCTGTATTGCGTTGAGGTTTAAATTGTTCTTTTCCAACAATAGTATAAAATTCGGCTACACCCAACATTGTAAAAACAAAAAATACAATCGAAAACAAATAATGATTAAGAAGAATAGAACCTACAACTAAAATTACAAAAATAGCTCCTGTTATAGTTCTTGTTATAAGATTACTCACTTTGATTAGATTTTGAGATGAGTTGTTTCGCTTTCATTATATTATCAATGGAAATATATAATTCTATATTACCGATTAAATAGGAAGAATCCTGTTTATTAACAATATAAGATTCAATATCATTGTCCAAAAGCATACCTCTTATCAATTCTATTTCATATAATTGATGTGAAGTGTAGATTAGAGCCAATTTATCTTCCATTTAATCAGATGCTATCATCAATTAAAAACACATAAATTTCTTTAGGCCCATGAGCTCCCATAACCAAAGTTTTTTCAATATCTGCTGTTCTGCTTGGGCCGGTAATCAATGATATCATTGAAGGCATCGTGTCATATTTATTTCTAATAAGTTTTAAAGCATGCTTAATATCTTTTACTAGTTGAGATACATAAGCAATTATCACATGAACTTCAGGATAAACATTCATTCGTCGCCCCGACATTTGTTTAGAAGAAACCATTATGCTACCCAAGCGAGCTATTAAATATTCACATTTTGTAATACCTACTTTTTGTTGTAAAAAATCAGTTTCGGTGGACAAAATAGGAAGTTTAGAGTCTTTTAATAGTTTGAGTAAATCATTATCAATACAATAGAGATTATTCCATTTACAGTTTATTGCAATTTGATTAAAATTTTGAATAAAGTCAATATCATCGGCACAATAAACAAAATTGCCTGAAACTTCATTAAATGCCTCAGCAAAAGTAATATCTAATGATTCAGTAAATTCATTATATACAGACGATTCAAAGTCAATGTCTGAAAAAGGGTTGTCAGATTTATCAATTAAAGCATCCCTTATTTGTTTAAGTACTTGTTCTTTTGTTGTGCTTTCTTTCATTATCTTCGCTTAAGTGTTTTCAGGAAGTGACTTTGGAGTTTCCGCATCTATTGTAGTTGTGGTATTGTTTTCATTATAACCCTGAAACATTAATTCAACTTCTATTTCTTTATCGAATGGTCTTTTCCCAAAGATATTTTCTAAATCTTCTCTAAAAATAACTTCTTTTTCTATCAATACTTTTGCAAGACTATTTAATTTTTCTTTGTTTTCTTGTAATAACTTAATTGCACGTTGATAAGCAGTTTCAATTAAATTATGAATTTCCTGATCAATTAGTTCCGCAGTTTTTTCGCTATAAGGTTTTGAAAAAGAATATTCTTGTTGACCTGATGAATCATAATAACTAATGTTTCCAATTTTTTCATTTAAGCCAAAGTAAACAACCATCGCATAAGCCTGTTTAGTAACCTTTTCAAGGTCGTTTAAAGCACCTGTAGAGATTTTCCCAAAAGTAACCTGTTCTGCTGCTCTTCCACCTAATGCTGCGGTAATTTCGTCAAGCATTTGTTCTGAAGTAGTAATTTGTCTTTCTTCAGGTAAATACCAAGCTGCACCTAATGCTTTTCCTCTAGGAACTATAGTTACTTTAATCAATGGATGAGCATGTTCAAGCAACCAACTAATAGAAGCATGACCAGCTTCATGAAAAGCAATAACTTTCTTTTCGTCAAGAGATATAATTTTATTGCGTTTTTCCAAACCTCCAACTATACGGTCAATTGCATCTAAAAAATCTTGTTTTTCAATAACTTTTTTCCCTTTACGAGCTGCAATTAAAGCAGATTCGTTACAAACATTTGCAATATCAGCACCAGAAAAACCAGGTGTTTGTTTTGCTAAGAATTCAACATTTAAGTTTGTGTCATTTTTTAAATTACGCATATGAACTACAAAAATAGCTTTTCTTTCTTCTAAATCAGGAAGTTCAACATATATCTGACGATCAAATCTACCTGCACGCATTAAAGCTTTATCTAAAATATCTGCACGATTGGTAGCTGCTAAAATAATAACTCCGGCATTAGTTGCAAAACCATCCATTTCTGTAAGCAGTTGATTGAGAGTATTCTCTCTTTCGTCATTACCTCCTGTCATAGCATTTTTACCTCTGGCTCTACCTATTGCATCTATTTCGTCAATAAAGATAATACAAGGAGCTTTTTCTTTTGCTTGTTTAAATAAATCTCTTACTCTTGAAGCTCCAACTCCTACAAACATTTCAACAAAATCAGATCCTGAAATTGAGAAAAAAGGAACTTTGGCTTCGCCTGCAACAGCTTTTGCCAGTAAAGTTTTTCCTGTTCCTGGAGGGCCAACCAATAAAGCTCCTTTAGGAATTTTTCCTCCTAATTCAGTATATTTTGTTGGGTTTTTTAAGAAATCAACTATTTCTATAATTTCGGTTTTTGCTTCTTCCAAACCAGCAACATCACTAAAATTGATATTTACACTTGTATCTTTATCAAATAGTTGTGCTTTTGATTTGCCAATATTAAAAATTTGTCCACCGCCACTTCCTTTGCCCATCATGCGCATAAATACAAACCAAATTAAAATTAATATAAGGAATGGCCATATAAAACCAAAAATTTCACTTCCCCAATCTCTACGATTTTCAGAAGTTGGCATAATAAGTTCCCTATTAAGTATTTGTTGCTTTTCTACATCGGTTTTGCCAATAGTATCATTAGCAGCTTTTTTATTTTGGATTTCTTTAATATCTTGCTGAAAACCTTCAATGGTTACAAATTTATAAATATAGAAAGTTTTGCCTTTAAATGAACTACTGAAACCTTCTGGCTTTATATTTTTATAGGTTGTATCTTTATCTACACTTTCATTCTTTATATAAATTTCGGCGGTTTCTTTGTTAACAATTACAATCTTTTCAATGTCATTTTTTAAGAACATTTTTGATAACTGACTCCAAGTAACAGTTTTGTCTTCTTCTTTAAAAGAACTACTATTAGTAAGTTGTAGTACAATAAATATTACAGCAAGAATAGCATATATCCAATAAAAACTAAATTTTGGTTTTTTTTGCATATTAAATAGCCCTTTTTTATCAGGAGAGGTGTTTTTTTCTTGTTTATCTTTTTCGTTTTCCATTTAACTTATTATTTCAATAGCTTTATTAATCAATATCTTCAATAATTTTTATATCAGCATCAGACCAAAGTTTTTCTAACTGATAAAATGAACGTGCTTCTTTTTGAAATATGTGTACAACAATATCAAAGTAGTCGAGCAAAATCCATTCTGAATTAATAAAACCTTCTTTAAAACGTGGTGTAACTCCGATTGCTTTTCTAACTTCTTCTTGAACTGAATCTGCAATTGCTTCAGTTTGTGTGCGAGAGTTTCCTTCGCAAATAATAAAATAATCAAACATACTATTTTGAACATTAGCAAGGTTCATAACAGTAATACTTTTTCCTTTTTTTTCTTGTATGCCTTTTACAATAATATCAGCAAACATTGCCGATGTTGAATTAATTTTCTTTTTTGCCATCAATTTTTTGGTTATAGCATGCAAAATTACGTTTTTTTAGTGATTATATTCAATACTTTTTGGATTATTTTATTATTTTTACAAACCAAAGAAATCATACTTATGTTCAATAAAATTTTTTCAAATAATAAAATAATTAAGTTAGTTAACACAAACTCAACTAATGATTATGCTTCTGAATCATTAAAAAATAATAATTTAGTTGAAGGAACTGTTATTTGGGCAATTTCTCAAACTAAAGGGAAAGGACAAAAAGGAAATAGATGGGAAAGTGAAGATGGGAAAAACCTTACTTTTAGCATAATTCTCCATCCTTCAAAACTAGATCCATCCAAACAATTTCTTTTAAATAAAGCTATTTCATTGGGAGTGATTGATTTTTTAAAAACAAAAATTGATGAAACTTTAGTCAAAATCAAGTGGCCTAATGATATTTATGTTGGAAAATCTAAGATTGCTGGAATTTTAATAGAAAATGAAATATTAGGTTCTACAATTCAATCCTCTATTGTCGGAATTGGCTTAAATGTTAATCAATTAATATTTCCCGAAAATATCCCTAATCCCACTTCTCTTCGTTTGATTTTGAAAACAGAATTAGATAAAGAGGTTGTTTTAATTGATATTTTAAAAGCAATTGAAGAAAGAATAATTAAATTATATAATAATGATATTGAGGAAATTAATTCCGATTACTTAAATAATTTGTTGTATTATAATAATTATCATAGTTATTTATGGAAAGATACAGAAATTAAAGCAATGATAGTTGATATTTCTGAATATGGTCAGCTAATTTTAAAGACAATACAGAATAATATGATTAAATGTGATTTCAAAGAAATTGTATTTTTACACAAAAGTGATGAATGATTATCAATTGAATTAAATTTGATTTGATAGTTTTTTTTATCAAAAAATAAATAAAAAGGATTACTTTTGCAAATATATAATCAACCAAATTATGGATGACGGTCCGGAGAAATATAACTATTTACCAACCTTGATATAAAGGGACTGTTCATTTTATGTACATCCCTTGAAAATCAATAAAGAAGGAGGTGTGCATGACTTCACAAACTACATTTTATTTAAGTCAAATACTTGGATGTACTATAAGAGACGACGATGGTTTTGAATTAGGCAAGCTTATAGATATTATTATTGATTTTGCTGTGCGTAAAATAGATGATAATGAATCTGTTAGGCCTATTGTTACTGGGGTTAAAATTAAAGGAGATCATAATACTGTTTGTTTTTCAATATCAAAATTTGATATTCAACGTAATTTATCGAAGTTTGATATTAATTGTACTATTGAAGAAGAAATACACGATAACGATGTTGAAAATCATTTCTTATTAAAAGAAAATATAATTCGTAAACAAATAGTAGATTTAAACGGAAAAAAACTTGTTAGAGCTCAAGATATTAGGTTAGTTGGAATTTCTGGGAATGCTTATGTAATTGCAGTAGATATAAGTATAGAGGGTATGCTAAGAAGATTAGGAATCGCAAAACCTTTTGTTAATATAATTAAATTTTTTAAAAGAAATTCAACATCAAAATTTATATTATGGAATGATGTTGAAGCGGTTGATTATAGCAATTACAATATAAAATTATCAAGAGTTTTTTCAAAACTACACACTTTACATCCTTCTGATTTAGCTGATATCATTGAAGATTTAGGAAAAACCTCTGGGTCTATTGTATTTTCTTCTTTAGATGATGAAAAAGCAGCCGATGTTTTGGAAGAATTGCAGACTAAAGCTCAAGTGCAAATTATTGAGAATTTGACAATTGAGAAAGCTGCAGATGTACTTGAAAAAATGCCTGCCAACGAAGCTGCTGATATTATTGAAGAACTTGAAGAAGATAAAGCTGAACAATTATTAAAAGAAATGGAGTCAGATGCTTCACAAGATATTCGAGAGTTACTTGAATATCCTGACAATTCTGTTGGTAGTCTTATGACAACTGAAGTTATTTCGTTTCATAGAAGTGCTAAAGTTGAAGATGTTTTAAAGACTTTTCGTAAACAAAAACCTGATGTAGAAGCTCTATATAATATTTACGTTACAGGAGCTAATGAAAAACTAATAGCAAATGTTCCATTAAGAGAATTACTTATTTCTGAACCAAGTAATTATCTTTCAAACATTATGAATAAAAATCCTATATTTTTATATGATACGGATAAAATTGACAGCCTTGCAGAAATGGTGTCAAAATATAATCTGTTAGCAATTCCAGTTACTAATATAAACAAAAAATTATTAGGAATGGTAATCATTGATGATATAGTAGAAGATCTTGTAAATGATAGAAAAACTAATAAAAGATAAATTTCGAATCAATTTTCTAAGTTTTATTTAAAATATCATTTTGTATTTGAATTGATTCTTCATGGAGGATTTCTAATAATTTTTTTACAAATTCTTTATTCAAACCTAATTCTTTTGACCTGCTTAAACGCATGCAAATTATATCATTCCAACGTTTTAGCTGTAATATTGTTATCTCATTTTTCTTTTTAAATTCACCTATTTGAGTAACCAAATCCATTCGTTTTGCTAAAATATGAATTAATTCATCATCCGCTTCATCAATCATTGAACGAAGGTGATGTAATTCATTCTCAAATTCAATACATCCTTTTTCTTTGCGAAAAATTAAATTCGAAATTAGTTCATTAAACCTAATAGGAGTAATTTGCTGTTTTGAATCAGTAAGTGCCTTTTCAGGGTTGCAATGTACCTCTATCATTAGTCCTTGCATTTCTAAATCCAAAGCTTTTTGAGCAATTGAACTCAACAAATTTCTGTTACCAGTAATATGGCTTGGATCAGAAATCATTGGTAAGTGAGGTAAAATACGTTTTAATTCAATTGGTATTTCCCATAATGGCGCATTTCGATAAGGTTTTGAATTATAAGTGTAAAATCCACGGTGTATAGCAGCAATTTTATTAATCCCAACTTGATTAATCCGTTCAATTGCACCCAGCCAAAGCTTTAAATCAGGGTTTAAAGGGTTTTTTACCATTACAGGAATGTCAACGCCTCTAAGTGCTTCTGCTAACTCTTGCATTGAGAATGGATTCCCAACAGTACGTGCACCTATCCATAATACATCAACACCATAATTTAAACATTCTTCAATATGATTAGGCGTGGCAACTTCAACAGTAGTGTTTAATCCAGTTGTTTCTTTTACCTCTTTTAGCCATTCTAAGCCAATTTTTCCAATACCTTCAAATCCATCAGGACGAGTACGTGGTTTCCAAATACCAGCTCTAAAAATTTTTACAATTGATAGTTTTGCTAGTTCTGTAGCTGTTTGCAAGAGTTGTTCTCGACTTTCAGCGCTACAAGGACCTGCAATAATAAGTGGGTCATCAGAATTTGAAAACCATTGATTTAGAGGTAGTATATTTATATTTGTACTCATTTGTTCTTTTGGCAAAATTAATTAAAGTTTATTTATAGATTTTTAATAATTTTACACTCTTAAACTTTTAACATAGTATTTTTACATTTAAAATACTTAATAGATAGAATATCAAATTTATACAAAAAATAATACAATAGATTTTATTAATTATTTCAAGAAATAAAAAATGGAAACATTAAATAGAAGTATCATTAAAGACTTATTAAAATCATTCAAGAAAGAAGAATTAGGTACAATAATTAACGTAAAAGGCTGGGTTAGAACTAAACGTGGCAATAAAAATATTGCTTTTATCGCTTTGAATGATGGTTCCATTATTCATAGTATTCAAATTGTTGTTGATTTGGCAAATTTTGACGAAGAAGTAATGAAACTCATAACTACTGGAGCATGCATTTCTGTAAATGGCAAATTAGTTGAATCGATGGGACAAGGGCAAAGTGTAGAAATTCAAGCTACTGAAATTCATGTTTATGGTACTGCTGATGCTGAGACTTATCCTTTACAAAAAAAAGGTCATTCATTAGAGTTTTTAAGAGAAATTGCACATTTACGTCCTCGTACCAATACTTTTGGTGCTATCTTGCGAATTCGCCATGCAATGGCTTTTGCTATTCATAAATATTATAACGAAAATGATTTTTATTATGTTCATACACCCATTATTACAGGTTCTGATGCTGAAGGTGCAGGAGCTATGTTTCGTGTAACAACATTAGATGCTAAAAATCCACCACTAACAGAAGAAGGTAAAGTAAATTATACTGAAGATTTTTTTGGAAAAGAAACTAATTTAACTGTTTCAGGTCAATTAGAAGCAGAATTGGCTGCAATGGCTTTAAGCAAAGTTTATACTTTTGGTCCTACCTTTAGAGCAGAAAACTCTAATACACCTCGCCATTTAGCTGAGTTCTGGATGAACGAACCAGAAGTAGCATTTAATGAAATTAAGGAAAATATGGATTTGGCTGAAGATTTCATTAAATCACTTGTAAGCTATGCTTTGGAAAATTGCAAAGATGATCTAGAGTTTCTAAATAATATGTATGATAAAGAGCTTATTGAGAGGTTAAACTTTGTTGTTAACAACAGTTTTGAGAGATTAGCTTATACCGATGCCATTGATATTTTATTAAAATCTGGACAATCGTTTGAGTTTCCTGTTTCTTGGGGTGTTGATTTGCAATCAGAACATGAACGTTTTTTAGTTGAAAAACATTTCAAAAAACCTGTCATTTTAACAGATTATCCAAAAGATATCAAAGCATTTTATATGAAACAAAACGAAGATGGTAAAACTGTACGTGCAATGGATGTTTTGTTTCCTAAAATTGGCGAAATCATTGGAGGATCGCAAAGAGAGGAAAACCTTGAAAAACTTCAGCAACGAATTGCAGAAATGGGGATTCCTGAAAAAGATGTATGGTGGTATTTAGATACCCGTCGTTTTGGGACTGCTCCACATAGTGGATTTGGTTTAGGATTTGAAAGATTGATTTTATTTGTAACTGGAATGTCAAATATTAGGGACGTAATTCCATTTCCAAGAACACCAATGAACGCTGAGTTTTAAGTATTATATTTTTTTAAACTAACAATAACAAACCATTTATAAATAATGTTAAGTCAACGATTACAGCAAAAACTACAGCAAAAGCTTTCGCCACAGCAAATATTGCTTATGAAGTTATTGCAAGTGCCTACCGTTGCACTTGATCAACGTATAAAGCAAGAACTTGAAGAAAATCCTCTTTTAGAAGATTTGTCAGAGAATAGAGAATCAGATAATTCGTCTGATAATGACGATGAATACGAAAATGATTTTTCGGATGATAACTCGAGAGATACTACTGATTTTGATTTTAATGATTATTTAGATGAAGACGATGTAGATTCTTACAAGTTAAAAGCCAACAACAAATCAGCAGATGAAGAACGCAAAGAAATCCCTTATGCCTCAGAAGCTTCTTTTCAAGAGATATTAACTGATCAACTATTGATGCTTGGACTTGATGAAAAGCAACATAATATTGGATTAACGCTAATTGGAAATTTAGACGACTCTGGATATTTAATGAGAGATATTAAAGCAATGGTTGATGATTTAGCTTTTTCTCAAAATTTGGAAACAACGAATAAAGAAATAATAGAAGTATTAGAAATTATTCAGGAATTGGACCCTCCAGGAGTTGGGGCACGTAGTTTGCAAGAATGTTTATTGTTACAATTGCAACGTATTGAAGACCAAACTCAAACTGTTCAATTAGCGTATAAAATCATTTACACTCAATTTGAACGTTTTTCAAAAAAACATTATACAAAAATAATTGAAAGATTAAATATTACTGAGGAACAGTTGAAAGCTGCAATTGATGAAATACTAAAATTAAATCCTAAACCTGGAAGTTCTATTGGTGGAACTTCAAAATTAAATCAATATGTAGTACCTGATTTTATTATTACAAATAATAATGGAATAGTAGAACTCTCTTTAAATAACAGGAATACACCAGAACTTCGTGTTAATCAAGATTATGCTGAATTATTACAAGGTTACGCAGTAAGTAAGCAAAAAACAGAACAACAAAAAGATGCTGTAATGTTTATCAAACAAAAAATTGATTCTGCACGTTGGTTTATTGATGCTATTAAACAACGTCAAAATACATTATATTTAACAATGAATGCCATAATGAATTACCAAAGAGAGTATTTTATAGATGGCGATGTTTCAAAGCTAAAACCAATGAAGTTACAAGATGTTGCAAATATTGTTGAACTTGATATTTCTACAATCTCAAGAGTAGCTAATAGTAAATATGCAGAAACCCATTTTGGCACTTTTTTATTAAGAGATTTTTTCTCAAAATCGATGACAAATGATGCAGGTGAAGGAGTTTCAACTACAGAGATTAAAAGTATTTTAAAAGAATGCATTGACAATGAGGATAAAACATCTCCTTTGAATGATGATGAACTTACGGAAATATTAGCTAAAAAAGGATTTAAAATTGCACGTCGTACAATTGCTAAATACAGAGAAGGAATGGATATTAGAGTTGCCAGACTTAGAAAGGAAATCACATAAATGGAACTTAAAATTGCACGCATTATTTCTTATGTTTTTCATCCATTATTGATGCCTGTTTTTACTTTTAGTCTCTTGTTTAGCATGAAAACTTTTTTTTCTTCCGTTTTAACAACGGAAGGTAAAATAATGATTTTGATATTTATTTTTGTTTTAACTTTTCTATTTCCTGCATTTCTGACGTATATTTTACTTCGTACAAATAAGATAACTTCTCTACATTTAAAAAATAGAGAAGAGCGATCAATACCTTTTATATTTACTATAGTTTTCTATTATGGAAGCTATCTTATAATGAAAAGTATTGATATTCCTGCAATTTATCTTAGTTTAATTTTAGCATCAACATTAATGATTATTCTTGCTTTTTTTATAAATTTAAAGTTTAAAATTAGTATTCATACTATGGCAATTGGTGCATTAACAGGAATTATTATTGGAATTTCTAATCGATTTGGAGTAAACTTGATGCTGATTGTTTTAATTTTATTTATTATCGGTGGATTGGTTGCTTATTCTCGTTTAGCACTCAATGCTCACCGACCTGTTGAAGTGTATTCTGGTTACATAATAGGCTTCCTTTTTATGTTTTTATTATTTATTTTGGCCTAATAAGGTATTTGTAGTAAGTAAAAATATCTATTACATTTCTGTTTTCAAAAGTTTATAGTTCAATAGTGTAAAATAATTTGAGTCTGTATCAAAAAAATTCAAATATAATTAATAAATTATTGATAATTTGTCATTTTATTTATATTTTTGTTCGTTTTATTATAGCTTCAACGACTTCAACAAAGTAATCGAATTTAATAAAATGGATTAAATTATATACCTATTATTTTGATTTTATTTAAATAATATCATCATTTTGTAATACATAACAATCTTTTTGTGAGAAAAATACAAATAAAAATAACAAAATCATATTTAATTAGAATTGCAACTATTGTAATTTTTATTTTAACTTCATTTAATAATATATGGGGGCAATCTAGTAATTTTCTTGATAAATTAAATTACCAAATTACAGATAATTGCAAAAAAAAGGATAAAATAGTTGAAAATTTATCGAAATCAACATTAGCTAATCAACTAATATTAAATGTAGTATCGCCAAATAATAGTTATGATGCTACTAATATTTATTTTAAAGATGGTAATAGCAATGGAGTTGATCAATATGATGCGTTAGTATTTCCAAGTGTATATCATCCAACTAGCACTAAAATTTTCTCATATATTGGAGGCGATAAATACTGTATCAATGCGTTGGCAACTTACACCGCTCCTATAAATGTTAATATAGGTTTTGAGCCTAAAATAAATGGAAATTTTACCATTACAGCTACTGAAATCCAAAGTTTTAATACTTCAGCATCTTTAATTTTAGAAGATTTAAAAACCAATACTTTCCAAGATCTTCGCATTAAACCTATATATAATTTTTCTGCAAATATTACTGATGCAATTAATCGATTTGTTATCCATTTTAACTTGCCTTATGTGTGGAATGCAGCATCAGGTAATTGGAATACAGCAACAAACTGGAATCCTACAAGAACAACTCCATTAAGCACTGATATTTTAGTTTTTGATGGTTCTGTTCAGAATTCCTCTTCTGTAGTGCTTGATTTTACTACTTTGCAAAATATAGGTAAATTACAAATTATAAACAATGCCAATGTTGTTTTTTCTTCTTCAAATACTTCAAGATCAATAAACTTGATGGCTACGGGGATGCTCCCTCCACATTTTAAAATAGATTCTCTGTCTTCATTATCATTTATCAGCACAAATGCAGTTTTTTTGAGCCTTTCAACAGGAGTTAAAGGTAGTATTTCTGGTAGTTTAACATTTCAAAATGCAGCTCATAAACTCATTGCTTATGATACGAATGCTGTTGTTTTTAACAATGCATCGATTTTTACTGCTGGAAATGGATTTTCTGGAAATCCTTTTGGTACAACAAACCTAAATTCTATTGTTTTTGCTAATGGTTCTAATTATATTCTTTTGTCTGATGGAAATCCATTTGGTGCAACACAACCAAATAGTGTGGTAAAATTTCAAACAGGGAGTAAGTATAAGCACAAATCCATGTCTTCACCACAATTTAATGGAAGAGTCTATGCAAACTTTGAATTAGATGCTGTTGGATTTTCTGATAATAATATTACAGGAAGTGCAGGTGTTAGTATTGATAATTTAACTATTACAAACTGTAATTCTATTGGATTTAACATAACTGGAACAACAAATATAAAAGGGAACATAGTTGTAAATAATGGTATATTAAACTTTTCACCAACTTCAGCTACAATTATAAACCTTAACGGAACATCAACTCAAACTATTTCAGGAATAGGCAATATCTTAATTGGTTCAAATGCTAACTTTCAGATTAATAACGCAGTATTAATTGATAAAAATATTACTTTTGGAGGCAATTTAACAATATATGCAGGAAAGACATTAACCGTAACTTCTGGTAAATTATTAAACGTCAATGGGATTTTTTTGATAAAATCTGATGTAAACGGAACAGGATCTCTTATTCACAGTAATGCTTTAAATGGCACAATTGAGCAATATATACCCGCTGCTACTAATATTGATTTTCATTTGTTGGCTTCTCCTGTTGCCAGTCAGGAGATTAATAGTGAATTTAATGTTGAAAACCAAAGCTTCTTTACATGGAATGAAGCTAATGGAAATTGGATAGCTTTTGAAGATCCTGGTTTTGTTACACTTAATGGTGGAAATACTTTTATACCTGGTAAAGGATATGCCGTTTCTTATCCTTCAACATCTACTAAATTATTCTCTGGTTTAATTAATCAAGGGACAATTAATACGAATGTAACAGTTACTAATGGGATTAATAGAGGTTGGAATTTAATGGCAAATCCTTATCCATCTGCTATCAACTGGAATACAGCATCTGGTTATTCAAGATCAATGCTCGATGATGCTGGTATTGGAAATTATGCTTATTGGGTGTGGAATCCTATAAGTGGTAACTATGGTACATATATTTCAAACGGTTTTTTTGGTACAAATGGAGTGTCTAATTTTATTGCTTCTGCACAAGGTTTCTGGGTTAAAGCTATTACAGATTCTATACCTTTTAGTATAAATAATAATGCAAGACAACATGCATCTCAAAACCTTTTAAAATCGAATACAAATATTTCTAATACTATTCGATTAAAAGTTACAAATTCGGAAAATAATTTTAACGATGAAATGATTGTTAGTTTTGGTAACGATAATGATTATGGTGGAGCAGAAAAAATGTTTAGTTTATACCAAAATGTACCAAGTATTTACTCCATAAAACAAAACAAAAATTGGAGTATAAGTAACTTATCTTCTATTACAGACGACTCTATAATTCCTATCGGATTTAAAGCTGGCAAAAATGGATCTTTTACAATAATTGCTAGCGAGCTAAATAGCTTTACCAATACTAATTATGTATATTTAAAAGATTTGATGCTGAATACTATTATCAATTTAAAACAGGATTCAAATTATACTTTTTTGGCTACAACCAATGATAGTATAAATCGTTTTCAATTGATTTTTAAATTATCACCATTGAAAGTTTCAAATAATATAATTTTAAATACGAACATTTACTCAAATGATAATTTAATATATATAAATAGCAACGAAAGTATAAAACAAATATGCATTTATAATACATTGGGACAATTAATAAAAAATCTTGAAAATCCAAATAGTGAAGTTGTTATCAATATGAATAAAAATACTTCTGGCTATTATATTGTAAAAGTTGTGAGCAATAATAATGTGTATTCTAATAAAGTTTTTATAAGATAAAACACATAATTTTATCTTTCTCATGCCAAGTTTTTACAAGCAAATCCCCCTAATTATTTAAAAAATATTTTGTAGGTTTGCACATTAAAAAATCATCTCAAAATGTTAGAATTTATTCTTTGGTTCATCCTTATTTACATACTATTAAGAGCTTTTGCAAAATTTGCATTTCCTCTTTTATTAAAGTATTATTTGAAAAAATTTCAGCAAAAATTTTATCAGCAAAATTCTCATATTGACCCAAATAGAAAAGATGGAGATACTAATATTGAATTTACTTCTGAAAAGAAAAAAAGGAAAAGTAATAATACTGAAAATATCGGCGAATATATTGATTACGAGGAAGTAGAACCAAAATAATTCTAAAA
>CAZUCB010000043.1:0-4406 GCA_964618755.1 uncultured Bacteroides sp.
ATGAAGGATGACTTTACTAATTCATTTTAAAACTAAAACATGACAAAATGTCATGTTTTTTATATTGGCATACGCTTTGATACATAGTGTGAAAATTAAAAAACTTAAACTATGCAAAAAGGTAAGATTAACGTACAAACGGAAAATATTTTCCCCATCATTAAAAAGTTTCTGTATTCCGATCACGAAATTTTTTTAAGAGAGCTCATTTCAAATGCTGTTGACGCAAGTCAGAAATTAAAAACACTTTCAGCTTTAGGTAAATTCAAAGGAGAATTGGGCGATTTAACCATTCAAATTTCGTATGATAAAGAAAACAAAACTATTACCATTAGCGATAAAGGAATTGGAATGACCGCTGATGAGGTTGAAAAATACATTAATCAAATTGCTTTTTCTGGTGCCGAAGAGTTTGTTGAAAAATATAAAGGTAAAAGCGAAGCCGATGCACATGCTTTAATCGGACATTTTGGCTTAGGTTTTTATTCTTCTTTCATGGTAGCCAAAGAAGTTGAAATTCACACAAAATCTTATACCACCGGAAGCAAAGCTGTTAAATGGTTATGCGATGGTAGCCCTGAATATACGCTTACTGAAATAAAGAAAAAAGAAAGAGGAACTGATATTATTCTTCACGTAGCCGAAGACTCTGAAGCTTTTTTGGAAGAACACAAATTATTAGATTTACTCAAAAAATATTGTAAATTTTTGCCGGTTCCTATTCAATTCGGAATGGAAAAAACCTGGGAAAAAGTAGAAGGCGAAAAAGATGAAAAAGGTGAGGATAAAACTATTGAAATTGAAAAACCTCGCATTATCAATAATACAAAGCCTTTATGGACAATCAAACCTTCTGAATTAACTGATGAGGATTATTCAAAATTTTACCATGAACTATATCCTTATACTTTCGACGAACCTTTGTTCAACATCCATTTGAATGTAGATTACCCATTTAATCTTACGGGTATTTTGTATTTTCCAAAAGTGAAGAAAAACTTGGAAGTTCAAAAAGATAAAATACAATTGTATTGCAATCAGGTCTTTGTAACGGATTCTGTTGAAGGAATTGTGCCTGATTTTTTAACCTTGCTTCATGGTGTGCTCGATTCACCCGATATTCCTTTAAATGTGTCTCGCAGTTATTTGCAAAGCGATGCTAATGTGAAGAAAATTTCGAGTCATATTACAAAAAAGGTTGCGGATAAATTGGAAGATATTTTCAAAAACAAACGTGAGGAATTTGAAGCCAAATGGGACGATATCAAGGTATTTATTGAATATGGTATGATAACCGAAGAAAAATTTGCTGAAAGAGCTGAAAAATTCTGTCTGCTTAAAAATACTGAAGGAAAGTATTTTCCTTTAGATACTTACAAAGATACGATTAAAGATTTGCAAACAGATAAAGACAAAAAGCTAGTATATCTTTATACAAACAATATTGAAGATCAGCACAGCTACATACAACAGGCTAAAGATAAAGGCTACGATGTATTGGTAATGGATGGTGTATTGGATAGTCATTTTATCAATTTGATGGAAAGAAAACTCGAAAATTCGTCTTTTGTAAGAGTAGATGCAGATACCATTGAAAAACTTATCAAAAAAGACGAAGAAATTCCTGCTAAACTAAATGATGCTGAAAAAGAAAAATTAAAACCGATTTTTGAAAATAGCGTTGAAAAATCAAAATTCACCATTGTATTAGAGAGCATGAGCGAAAGCGATCAACCTGTAATGATTACTCAGTCTGAATTTATGAGGAGAATGAAAGATATGTCGGCTTTGGGTGGTGGTATGTCATACATGGGAACTATGCCGGATATGTACAATATGGTTGTCAATATTAACCATCCTTTGATTTCGCAAATACTGAATGATACCGATGCAGACAATCAGCAGAAAACTGTAAAACAATTGACAGATTTGGCATTATTATCGCAAAACCTTTTAAAAGGTGAAGCACTGACCAAATTTATTAAAAGAAGTGTTGAAATTATCAAATAATCAAAATATTATACTATTTTTGTATAATTATAAAAATCAATTTATAAACAATTTAAAATTAAAAAAATGAAACTAAGCAAAGGATGGATAATAGCTATAGCTGCAATAGCAGTAGTTTTAATACTACTATTTTCAGCAGTAAAAATGTATAACAAAATGCCTACTTTAGAAGAAGGTGTAACCAGCCAATGGGCTAAGGTTGAAAGTTCTTACCAACGTAGGTCTGATTTAATTCCAAATTTAGTGAATACTGTAAAGGGAGTTGCTAATTTTGAACAACAAACTTTAGTTGGAGTGGTTGAAGCACGTGCAAAAGCTACTTCTGTAACGATTGATCCTACTAAATTGAATGCCGCTTCGATGCAGCAATTTCAAAAAGCACAAGATGGATTGGGTTCTGCATTATCAAAATTAATGGTAGTAGTAGAAAAATATCCTGAATTAAAAGCTACTCAAAACTTTTTAGAACTTCAGTCACAGTTAGAAGGCACTGAAAACAGAATAAACGTTGAAAGAAATAAATTTAACGAAGAAGCTCAAAAATACAATTCTTTCATCCGCCGTTTCCCAAATAATTTGTTTGCAGGAATGTTTGGTTTTGAGAAAAAAGTTTATTTTGAAGCTGCCGCTGGTGCCGAAAAAGCTCCTGAAGTAAAATTTTAAGAAAATAATTTAGTATAAATACTGATGCTATTACTTAAAGTGATAGTATCAGTATTTTACTTTATAACTTTAAAAACCTCATAGTTTTACGAACTTAAAAACTTTAGAAACTTTATACTGAATTACAATGGGAAAAAATGCATCGCAGTTCTTTTCGAAAGAACAAAAAGAAGATATTAAACAAGCTATATTAAATGCTGAATTAGATACTTCTGGCGAAATAAGAATACATGTAGAAAATAATTGTCCAGGAGATGTTCTTGATAGAACTGCCTATCTTTTCGAAAAATTAGGAATGAAAAAAACTCAGCTTCACAACGGGGTTTTAATATATTTAGCATTGAATCATCGTAAATTTTCCATTATTGGTGATTCAGGGATTAATGCAGTAGTTCCTGAAAATTTTTGGAATGCAATTAAAGATGAGATGCTCACACACTTCAGAGAAGCTCTATTTACAGAAGGCTTGATTATTGCAATAACCAAAACAGGTGAGCAGCTTAAAAAGTTCTTTCCACACCAAAGGGATGATGTTAACGAACTTTCGGATGAGATTTCGTATGGGAAAGACTAAGATTTCCTAAAAACACTCAATTAACCGTTAACTTGTTTAAGAATACCGTTAACTTGATTTTAATATAAACAACTTCGAAAATTGATTACTTTTATACACTTAAATAAAATGGGAACAAATATTATTCATATTATTCGAAATTTTTCAAAACAATTTCTCATTGTTCTATCTTTTCTTTTGCCAATCATTGCTACATCGCAGGACATACCTGAAAAGCCAAATCCTCCAAAATTAGTAAACGATTATACCAACACATTATCTTCTGATGAAGTAAATAGTCTTGAAACTAAATTGGTAAGTTATTTTGATTCTACCTCTACACAAATAGTTATCGTAATGACAGATGATTTATTGGGCTATGATAGAGCAGATTATGCTTTTAAACTAGGCGAGAAATGGGGTGTTGGGCAAAAAGATAAAAATAATGGTATCGTTATTTTGATAAAACCAAATGGCAAACAAGGCGAAAGAAAGGCTTTTATTGCCGTTGGACGTGGTTTAGAGCCAGTAATTACAGATGCGTTATCAAAAAGGATTACTGACAATGAAATGATTCCGAATTTCCGTGAGAATAAATTTTATGCAGGATTGGATCAGGCAACTACAATTTTGATGCAATTAGCTTCTGGTGAATTTCCTGCTGGTTACAATAAAAACGCAAAATCTAAACCTAAAGCTTTTGCTTTCTTAGTTCCGATTTTTATCATCATTATTGTTTTATTAATGATAAAAAAAGGTGGAAGTAATACGATGGGCGGAGGAAAAAACACTTCTTTCTGGACAACTTTATTCTTGCTTTCAGCAATGAATAATAGTGGTAGAGGAAGTTGGGGCGGTTTTTCGGGAGGTAGTAGCGGCGGCGGTGGTGGCTTCGGTGGTTTTGGTGGAGGAAGTTTCGGCGGCGGTGGTGCTGGCGGAAGCTGGTAATAAAATAGAAAAATAATTAATATCCTTTAAATATTATTATATTTGCAAAAAAAATGTTTAATTAAAATCGAGAAAAAATGAAAAAACTTTTATCTTTTATTGTATTGCTTGCATT
Organism: uncultured Bacteroides sp.; assembly: GCA_964618755.1. Lineage (GTDB taxonomy): Bacteria > Bacteroidota > Bacteroidia > Bacteroidales > JACABE01 > JACABE01. Next base: position 4,290 of record CAZUCB010000043.1, read on the forward strand.
TTGCAGTACTTTAAGTTTCGGACAAAACTTAGGTGTAAAACCTTCGAAAATCAGTGTAAACAAAACTGGTAGTTATCAAAATCTTAATCAGTATTTTGAAAAAAACACACCATCTAA
>CAZUCB010000043.1:4506-17433 GCA_964618755.1 uncultured Bacteroides sp.
GTTTCTCCAAATCCTAATTACGATTTTCGCGTAAAAATTACTACAGATAATGGAACAACCTGGACAACTATATGGACAGAAGATAGTGCAGGTACATTTGATAGTTTTACATTTTATCAAAAACTCATTCCATTAACAAATTATGCATCTAACACTGTTAAAATTGCTTTTCAATACCAAGGACAAGACGGAGCTGCTTTATATTTAGATGATGTTGTTGTTGAAGAAATGGTTGCTAATAACTTAACTGCAGATAGACTTACTTATTTTGAGGGTTATACACAAATTCCTACTGGGCTTGGACGACCAATGTATACCGAAGCAGATATCTCTAATTTAGGTTCTAATGCACAAACCCATGTAAAATTACACAGTGTTGATTTATCTACTGGTACAGAAATGGTAAGTGCTGATACCACTATCCTTTCAAATAGAAATATTGTAGAATGGGAATTAAATGATTACTTTTTTACACCTCCAACTACATTAGGAACTTATAAAGTTACTTCTTATTTATCAAGTGATGCAATCCCTCGCGTTTCATTGGATACTTTTGATATTAAAGTTTGTAATACTTGCAATTACTCAAGAGATAACAATACTTATACTGGTTCAAGATGGGCAGGAGCTACTGGTACAACCAGCGATGCTTATACTGCTGCCAATAGATTTCAAGTTAATCAAGATAGAATGACTTATGGTGCTAATTGTGTTGTTGGTTCAGGAACAAAAGTTGGTTCAAAGATTAAAGCTGTATTGTATAAATATTTTGCAGCATCTGCTACCAGAACTATTGTTGCTCAATCAGCAAATTATTTTATAACTTCAGCAGATATCCCAACAGCAGCTGGTGTTAATCCTCCATCTATTACCCTTCCTTTTACATCTGGATACACCATGCAAAAAGACTCTATGTATTGGGTTGGAATTCAGGTTTTTGGCGGAACAGATACCGTTACAATAGCAATAGACGATACAGGTATTCCTCAATATGAACAAACATCTCTCTATTTTGATCCTGCTACCAACACATGGTATATATGGGACAGTGGAAATGTTCCTGCAATGATGATACGTTCAGTAGTTGATCCTATTATAGGTATTAACGAAATCAATAATTCAGTTAATTTATTTTCTTGTATGCCTAATCCAGCTAACAATACTACACAAATTTCTTACGAATTGAAAAATAATGAAAAAGTTAGTATTATTATTACTGATATTGCAGGTAGAACTGTTAAAACTCTAAACCAAGGCACACAAGCTAAAGGTAATTACTCTGTTGATTTAGACTTATCTAATTTAACAAGCGGTACTTATTTTTACACTTTAAAAACTGCAACCACACAAGCAACTGAAAAATTAATAGTTGTAAAACGATAAGTTAATTTTATAATGACTTTTTTAAAAGGCTGGCATTTTAAATATGTCAGCCTTTTATTTTTAGTAGCAATACATAATCTCACAGTCTTTTATTCAAAAATAATTGTACGAAAATTTTTTGTATGTATAAAAAAGTATTACTTTTGTCAGATAAAAAAATGTTTAATTAAAAATAAGAAAAAATGAGAAAAATTTTATCTATTGTTGTATTGCTTGCAATAAGCACTACATTAAGTTTTGGGCAAAACTTAACCGTTAAGCCTTCAACTGTTCGTCCTGATCAAAAAGGCGAAAACCAGACACTTGAACAATATTTTAATAAAAATGTGGTTTCAAGTTCAAAAGCTTCAATCTGGTCTTCTAATATGTCAACTGCCAGTCAATGGAATGTTGTAAAATTAGCAGATCAAAGTGCCAATATTACAAATACATGGGCTTGGAAATCTGATTCTTCTCAATTTTCAGCCGGTTGGAAACAATACGTAGGTCCTTACATGGGCTCTAATTCGCCTATGCAAGGTGTGTTCTATTTTGATGGTATTACAAACTTAATTGCAGCTAATTATGGAGTATCAAATTCTACTTTAACCAATGCTACAGCTATCTCTACAACTGGTTATAATGCAGTTAGTATAAAATTCTATCAATTGTACAAATCATACAATGCTGATTCAACTTTATTAGAAGTAAGTAGTGATAATGTAAACTGGCAGAGTATTATGGTTAATCCTTCAATTACTGTTGGAAGTGCAAATACTTATGCATACGGATGGAAAGAATTCAATATTTCTCCATGGTGTGCCAATAAATCACAAATTTGGATAAGATTCAGATTTTTCGCACCTGCTTCTACTTCAAGTGGTGCTCAATATGGTGGTGGCTATGGTTGGGCTATCGATGATGTTGAAGTTTTTGAACCAGCAAATAATAATATTTTAGTTGACAGAGCTACATTATATGATGGCTATACTCAAATTCCTGCAGGATTAGGAAGACCTTTGTATTATGATGCAGATTTCACAAACCTTGGTGGAAAAACACAAACTAGCGTAAAATTACATGGAGTTGAAGTAACTACAAATGCAGATGAAGTAAGTAATGATACAACTATTCTGCCAGGAACAAGCATTATTGATTGGGCTATTAATGATTACTTTTTTACACCTTCAACTATAGGAAATTACAAAGTAATGTCTTATATTTCAACAGATTCTATTCCTTTCCTTTTAGCTCAAGATACTTTTGATATTAAAGTAATTTGTGATACTTGTAAATACTCAAGAGACAACAATACTTATGTTAGCTCAAGATGGGCAGGCACAACAGGTACAACTTGCGATCCTTATACTGCTGCAAATAGATACCAGGTTAATCAAGATAGAATGGCTTATGGTGCAAATTGTGTTGTTAACCTTGCTACAAAACCTGGTTCAAAAATAAAAGCAGTTTTATATAAATATTTTGCTGCAACAGCTACTAGAACTATTGTTGCTCAATCAGCAAATTATTATATTACTTCATTAGATATTCCTACAACAGCTCCTTTGGTTAACCCACCTTCAATAACACTTCCTTTTACTACAGGATATACCATGCAAAAAGATTCTATGTATTGGGTAGGTATTCAAGTTTTTGGTGGTACAGATACTGTTAAATTAGCTACTGACAATACAGGCGTTCCTCAATATGAGCAAACTTCACTTTATTTTGATCCTGCTACCAACAATTGGTATATTTGGGCAAGTGGTAATGTTCCTGCAGTTATGATTCGTACCGTATTTGATCCTAAAGTTCTTGGTATAAACGAAATAAATAATACTGTTAATTTATTCTCTTGCATGCCAAATCCAGCAAACAATACTACACAAATTTCTTATGAATTGAAAAACAATGAAAAAGTTAGTATTCTTATTACAGATATAACTGGTAGAACTGTTAAAACAATAAATCAAGGCTCACAAGCTAAAGGTAATTACTCTGTTGATGTAGATTTATCTGACTTAACAAGTGGAACTTATTTTTATACTTTGAGAACAGCTACTGCTCAAGCTACTGATAAATTAATTATTGTAAAAAGATAATTATTAAATCTATTTTAAAAAAGGCTGGTATTATTAAATATCAGCCTTTTTTTTGCAATTTAAGCTCCTGATGTAGCTTTTAACCCTACCAATGAAATAATCAATAAACTAATAAAAAAAATCCGCCAGAATTCCATAGGCTCTTTAAACAAAACTATACCGAAAACAAAAGCTCCCAATGCTCCAATGCCAGTCCAAACAGCATAAGCAGTTCCAATAGGTAAAGTTTTTAGTGATAACGAAAGAAAATATAAACTCAATACCATCGAAACTCCTGTCCATAAAGAAGGGTATAGTTTTGTAAACCCTTCGGTATATTTTAATCCGATTGCCCAGCCAGTTTCAAAAATACCTGCAATTATCAAAAAAATCCAAGCCATAATTTTTTATTTTATTGAAAAAGTCACAATTAGATTCATCTTCAAAACTACTAAGATAAATATCATTGTCGTTTTTTTTATTTTTTTTACAAAACTACCTTAAAATATTATAAATTTACACACAAATTATAAATATCAGATTTTATTATGTTGAATATTTACCACAACCCACGTTGTAAGAAGTCGAGAGCTGCTTTACAATATCTTATAGATAGAAATTTGAAATTTGAAATTATAGATTATATAAAGGAAGGTATCAACGAAATACAATTAAAATTATTATTAGCAAAATTGCATAAAACTCCGCAAGAAGTTATCAGAACTCAAGAAGATATTTACAAAAAACGTTTTAAGGGGAAAAGTTTTAATGACGATGAATGGATTAAAATTTTGGTAGAATTCCCCAATTTAATTCAACGCCCAATCATTGAAAAAAATCATAGTGCAATTTGGGGTGATCCTGTCGAAAATCTGGAAACCTTTTTATAATATCGAAACTTTTAACAAACAAAAACAATAGAAAAAATGAAAACAAGAACTGAAAAAGATACCATGGGATTCATCGAAGTCCCTGCTGATAAATATTGGGGTGCTCAAACCCAACGCTCTGTAGAAAATTTTAAAATTGGTGATGCTGCTTCTATGCCCAAAGAAATTATATGGGCATTTGCAATATTAAAAAAAGCTGCAGCAATAAGCAATTACGAATTGGGTGTTTTACCCAAAGAAAAATGTGAGCTGATAAGTAAAGTATGTGACGAAATATTGGAAGGAAAACTCAACGATCAGTTTCCTCTTGTAATATGGCAAACAGGATCTGGAACTCAAAGTAATATGAACCTCAACGAAGTAATTGCCAATCGTGCTCATGTTTTAAATGGTGGAATTTTGGGCGAAAAAACCATTATTCACCCCAACGATGATGTTAACAAATCCCAATCATCAAATGATACTTTTCCTACAGCTATGAGTATTGCCGGATACAAGATGATAGTGGATGTTACAATTCCTGGGGCAGAAAAACTTAGAAATACATTGGCAAAGAAATCAGAAGCGTTTAAAGAAATCGTAAAAACAGGTCGTACACACTTGATGGATGCCACACCCCTTACTTTGGGGCAAGAGTTTTCAGCATATGTTTCACAGATAGATCATGGAATTAAAGCTATAAAAAATACGCTGGAACACATGGCTGAATTGGCATTAGGTGGAACAGCTGTAGGTACCGGTTTGAATACACCTAAAGGATATGATGTTTTGGTTGCTAAAAAAATTGCCGAATTAACAGGATTGCCTTTTATTACAGCTCCAAATAAATTTGAATCTTTGGCTGCTCATGATGCAGTTGTTGAAACTTCAGGTGCATTGAAAACATTAGCAATAAGCTTGATGAAAATAGCCAACGACACTCGATTATTGGCTTCAGGACCAAGATGCGGAATTGGGGAAATACACTTGCCAGAAAACGAGCCGGGTTCTTCTATCATGCCTGGAAAAGTAAATCCAACTCAAAATGAAGCTTTGTCGATGGTTTGTGCACAAGTTATTGGCAATGATGCTGCCATATCTGTTGCTGGTACGCATGGACATTTTCAATTGCATGTATTTAAACCTGTAATGATTTACAATTTATTACAAGCTGCTCGTTTATTGGGTGATGCCTGTGTTTCTTTTAACGATAATTGTGCAATTGGCATTGAAGCCAATATGCCTTTCATTAATAAAAACCTTGAAAACTCATTGATGTTGGTAACAGCATTAAATACTCATATAGGATATGATAATGCAGCTATGATTGCTAAAAAAGCCCATCACGAAAACAAAACTTTACGTGAAGCTGCTTTGGAATCTGGTTTGTTAACGGATGAGCAATTTACACTTTGGGTAGATCCAAGAAAAATGTGCTAATTTGCTAATTTGCTAATTTGCAAATCTTAAATTACTTAATTGTCTTCAAGATTTGATTTATCTAGTCTTATAATGTTTTATGTTCATTAATTCATTAATAAATATTCTTTTGTTTTATAAAATACTATTAATCAAATAATCTTAATTTTGTTTAAAAAATAACTGTAAAGTATAGGATTCGTTTGAATAAAAAATATATTTTTACCTAATATTTTAAAAAGCATATATGGATATTAAAATTTATTTAGAACCTATTGGTTTTAAAAATGAAGATATTGATTATCATGATTTACGTCATCGTTTAGGACATATTATACCTGCGTTTACAGAGGAAGATGGCTTTCCTGACTTGGATGGAATTGATATTGTTATTATCGGTGTAAAAGAAGATCGTAAATCTATAAATAATTTTGGATGTGCGAATGCTCCTAATGAAATTCGTAAAAAGTTTTATCAGCTATTTCCATCTTCAGCAAAAAATAAAATTGCTGATATAGGTAATATCAAAAAAGGGCACTCATTTGAAGATACGTACTTTGCTTTAAGTGAAGTGGTTGCTTCAATGATTAAAAAAGAAATTATTCCAATTATCATAGGTGGTAGCCAAGATTTGTGTTTTGCAAATTATAGAGCTTACGAAAAATTGGGGCAAATCATTAATATCTTTGCTGTAGATAATGCTTTTGATTTGGGCGATGCAGAAGATGAGATTGATTCTCAGACTTATTTGAGCAAAATAATTTTACATCAGCCTAATTTTTTATTTAACTATACCAATATCGGATATCAAACTTACTTTGTTGATCAAGAAGCAATTGAGCTGATGGGAAAATTGTACTTTGATGCTTATCGTTTGGGTGTAATCAGAAAAGATATTGAAATGGTGGAACCTTTAGTTCGTAATGCAGATATGATAAGTATTGATATTTCATCTATCCGCCAGTCTGATGCACCAGGTAATGCAAATGCTACTCCAAACGGTTTCAATGGTGAAGAAGTTTGTCAGATAGCCCGTTATGCAGGAATGAGTGATAAATTAACCTCTATAGGTTTTTACGAATGCAACCCTGACTTTGACAACAATGCACAAACATCTCATTTAGTAGCTCAAATGATTTGGTATTTTATTGATGGTTTTTACAATCGTAAATACGATTATCCTTACAAAGATAAAGAAAACTATAAAAAATACTATGTTTCTATTAAAGACAATACCCACGAAATTATTTTTTATAAAAGCAAAAAAAGCGACCGTTGGTGGATGGAAGTGCCTTGCCCTATTGATATGAAAATTAAATACGAACGTCATTATTTAGTGCCATGTTCCTACAATGATTATCAAATTGCTTTAGCAGATGAAGTGCCAGATCGCTGGTGGCAGGTATATAAAAAATTAATGTAATCTTTATAATAAAATCATATTTAACCCATTTACAGTCTTTAAGGTATAAATTCCTAATAATTGTAAATGGGCTGAAAATAAACTAATCTTTTCTTTTATTCATAATTTCAAATTTTATACTTAAGGATTCTCCTTTTTGATCAATCAATGTAAGACGATGTAGGCCTGCTTCGGGAGCAATGGCTTTTTGGTGAAATTGAGAAGTAGAGCCTATAAATTTATCATCTAAATGCCAATAAACTATTGTTTGCGGATTACGAGCCGCCAATTTAAAAACTGTACTGCCTGGTTTACCATCTAAATCAACAGGAATATATATTTTGCTATTATTTGCAGGATATATCATTTCCATTGTTCGTGTTTCGTTAGAAGAAGCACAATCAGTTCTGAAAGGAGGCAAAACTTTATAGAACGGGTTTTTGCTTTTAAAATACCATTCTATCACAGGTGGTAAAACAAACCACGAAATATGTTGCATTTTCTCGATAGATTCACAACTTGAATTTACTTGCCATTTGCCAGTTTCATCTAAATGAATTATTTGGTGATAAGGACAAACCTGAGTTTTCAATGCATTTTTAGGTATCCAAATCTTATTGGTAGGTTCGCAAATATTAGAAGCTCTATAGCCACTATAACGACAAACTGGGATTTCGACCATTTCGTTTTCGGGCATTGTAAACCAATTATGGGGTTTTAACATCTTAAAAATATCGAACAAAATTGGAGCAGCACTTCCCAAACCTGTGAGTCCCGGGCGACCTTCTCCTGAAGCATTTCCAACCCAAACAGCCACAACATATTCTGGTGTAATGCCAATTGACCAGGCATCGCGATTCCCAAAACTTGTACCTGTTTTCCATGCTATACGAGCAGAAGAAGAAAATTGTTGCCATTGCAATTCTTCATCAGGGCGTGAAACTTCTACCATGGCTTCCAAAGCCAACCATATAGATGCAGCATTTAAGTATGATGATTGAGTTAATGATTTTTTTAAAGCAATTTCATCGTTTTTTATATAAATGGGGGGATGAAAATCATCTTTATCGTACTTACCTTGATACGAGGAAAAATGGTTCAGTGTTCGCGCCATTGAAGCATAAATGCCAGCCAAATCCCATAATTGAGCCTCTGCACCACCCAAAATAAGAGATAAACCATAATGTGAAGAAGATTTGGTAAGTGTAGTCATACCAAGTTTTTTCAACAATGTATAAAACTGTTCTACACCATAACTTTGCAACATTTTAACCGCAGGAATATTAAGCGAACGTGATAAAGCTTGCTTGGCAGGCACAGCACCATCATAGGTGAGATTATAGTTTTCGGGTACAAATCCACCAATTTGCATAGGAACATCGGGTACCAAAGTAGTTGGAAGTAGTAGTCCATCATTGAGCATAGCAGCATACAAATATGGTTTTAAAATACTGCCGGTACTTCTTGGAGAATGAATAATATCTACATCGTTTCCATGTTCTTTTCCTGTTTGCGAAAGTGTGTTAGCTGTATAGGCTAAAACATTGCCTGTATTTACATCCAGTACCATAGCTGCTGCATTATGAATTTCGTTAGCTTGCAACTGCTGATGATGTATAGCAATAATTTCATTAACTTTATACTGTAAATGAATATCAATGGTAGATTGAATATTCTGCCCAGCTTTTCCTTCATTAATAGCTTTTTCGAGTAAATGAGGCGAAAGTTGTGGCAGCGAAAAAGGTTTTTCGGGCAAAATTTCATTTTTTGAAAGTCCGCAAGTAGTGTTGTCAAAAATATCTTCTTTTAATAATTCATTTAGCAAGCGATTGCGTTTCTCAAAAAGCTTGTGGTGGTTTTTGCCGGGATATATCAATGCTGGACTATTTGGCAGAACCGCTAATGTACATATTTCAGCCCAACTAAGATTATCGGCACTTACTCCAAAATATCGCCAGGCAGCGGCATCGATACCTACAACATTACTTCCAAATGGAGCGTGAGAAGCATACAAACGAAGTATTTCCTCTTTACTGTAAGTGAGTTCAAGCCTCATGGCAAGTATGGTTTCAATGATTTTTTCGTAAAAAGTTCTTTTTTTATTCTTTCTCGAAAGCCTGATTACTTGCATAGTAATGGTGCTACCTCCACTAACAACTTTACCTTTACGTATATTCAAATACATGGCCCTAATCATCGAAACAGGATTAAAACCAGGATGATAGTAAAAGTATTTATCTTCAAAACTAATGATAGCTTTGGTAAATTTATCGGGTACATTAGCCGTTTCAGGAAATCGCCATTGTCCGTCGGTTGCAATTTTAGCCCCTAATAATTCTCCATTTTTATCACGTAAAACGGTTGAATTAGGATCTTTAAATAGTGGTTTGGGCAATGAAAACCAAAAGAAAATAAAAAGAATAGCAAGCATAGATAGAAAAAAGTTCCTTTTTTTCTTTTTATAAATCTGCCAGATTTCTTTAATAGTATTTCTACTCATTTTCATATTTATAGTTTTTAGCTTTATATTTAAATTTGTAGAATTATAGATTGTTTAAGTAATTGTGATGTAATTACATTAGATTTTGCGTTTTTAGTGCTATTCTTATATAATAATAGCTTCATCGTTAAATGATAACTTACAAATGTTTATCAATTATTTTTATTGCATTTTTTAATCGTTCATCCCCAATTCCATTCACAATCCTATACGGAAAATTAATATCTCTTATTGTTTTCAAGTAAATTTGAAAAAGCTCTTCTCTTTCATTAGGATTCTCACGTTGAGGATCAAAAGTCCATGGCAAGTCGGTACTGCAAAGTAAATATAAATCGTATTTATGAGTTAAAAACTGCTCATTAATCCAATCATGGCATCGCTTGTATTTAAAGTCACACCAAATTTTAGTAACCGTAAAGTCGGTATCGCAAAATAAAATCTTATTTGCTTTTTTAGCTGCTTTGTTTTCTTCATCCAACTGAGCTTTTGCTATTTCCAAAACATCATTGTAATTGTAAGGACGGTTTATTTTTTCGAGATATTCGCGAGCATACTCAGCTACCCATAGGGTTTGATAATATTCAGCTAATTTCTCTGCTAATTGACTCTTTCCTGTGGACTCGGGTCCTGTGATAGCAATGCGTTTTACCATGAGTTAAAAGTTTCTAAATTTAAAAGAGCCGAATTTCTAATTTGCAATTAATTTCTTTCTCCATTCAAAGTATCCCGAAATAGCAATGAAAAGAAAAATCATATACTGAAATCCTGAGAAAATCAAACCGGAATATATACACAATGGAATTGCCAGTAAATCGCCAATTATCCAGAATATCCAGTTTTCTATTTTTTTACGTGTTTGCAGCCACATTCCTAGAATATACAAGGCTGATGTAAATGAATCTGCTATCGGAAACTTACTGTCGGTTTCGTTTTTAAGCAGAAAATATAAAACCACAAAGGAAGTAGTAAATAAGCCAATGTTTTGCAGATATTCTTTTCGGGTACATTTGGTAATAGGAATATGCTTTTTGTTTTCGTCCACTCTCGACCAATTGTACCATCCATAGATGCTCATAATTACAAAATAAAAGTTGATACCCATATTGGCATACAATTTTGATCCAAAGAAAACAAAAACATACAAGCCCACATTTATTAAACCTGTCGGGAAAACCCAAATGTTTTCGTTGCGAGCAAACCAAACGCTAATTAAGCCAAAAAAAACAGCAATGATTTCAATATAGCTGGTATTTAGCAAGTTTTGATGCAATGTAGAAATAATATTTTCCATTAGGCGATTGGTTATGGGTTAATTGTTATTGGCTTACTGTTGGCGAAATTACATAAAAATAAGTATTTGAGGATTTCGTTTTATGAAGTTAAAACAATATTTTAGTAATTCTTGTTGTTTTATACGAAATCAGCTTTTGATTTTATAACTTTACAGCCTCAAATAAAAAAATATATTATGTTGTTACAAGCTATTACTGATTTAATTGAAACCATTGCCCCCTTATCATATCAGGAAACTTATGATAATGCAGGACTTATCATTGGCAATAAAGAAAAGGATATTGAAAAAGCTATTATCTGCATTGATGTTACCGAAGAAGTATTGAATGAGGCTATTGAAAAGAAATGTCAGCTTATCATATCACATCATCCTTTAATTTTCAAAGGCTTTAAAAAACTAAATGGGAAAAATGCAACCGAAAGGATGATTGTAAAAGCGATACAACATGATATTGCTATTTATGCAGCTCATACTAATTTAGACAATGTTGAACAAGGAGTTAATACAATGCTTGCAGAAAAACTTCAGCTAAAAAACCCTCGTATTTTACAAGCTAAGCGATCACTATTTCGAAAACTGATAAGTTTTTGTCCAAGTACTCATGCAGAAATGCTTAGAAAAGCATTGTTTGAAGCTGGTGCAGGACATATTGGCAATTATGATTCATGCAGCTTTAATACTTCTGGCGAAGGAAGTTTCAGGGCTTTAGAAAATGCAAATCCTTTTGTGGGAGCAATTAACCAATTGCATTACGAAAACGAAATCAGAATTGAAACTATTTTTCCTGCTTATCTTGAAACTAAAATATTAAATGCACTTTTTGCCAGCCATCCTTATGAAGAAGTGGCTTATGATATTTACGCTTTGGAAAACGAAATCAATACCGTTGGAAGTGGTATGATTGGAGAGATTGAGGAGAAAGATGAGAATTCGTTTTTGCAATTTGTAAAATCTATTACAAACGCAAAAAGCGTAAGACACACATCTTTACAAGGGAAGCCTATTAAAAAAGTAGCTATATGTGGTGGCTCTGGTAGCTTTTTAATAAAAGATGCTATTGCTGCAGGAGCAGATATATTTATAACCGGCGATGTAAAGTATCATGATTTTTTTGAAGCCGAAAACAAGATAATAATCGCTGATATTGGTCATTATGAAAGTGAACAATTTACAAAAGAATTATTATATTCAATTATTATAAAAAAATTTCCTAATTTTGCAGTTTTAATTTCAGAAAGAAATACAAACCCAATTCATTACTTGTAAACACAAATTCAATATATTATGGCAAAAACAACCAAAGGCGAAACAAACGATACCAACGCCACATCAAAAGCAGAACAAGGAGTAGTTGATATCAATTACAGAGATATTATTGCCAAAGAAGCCGATGTTAGTGTTGAAACCAAATTAACTGCACTTTATACATTACAACAAATAGATTCTCAGGTTGATAAAATTAGAATTATTCGTGGTGAACTTCCTTTGGAAGTACAAGATTTGGAAGATGAAGTTGCTGGCTTGGAAACACGTATAGATAATTTTGTTTCTGAAATCAATGTACTTGAAACTTCAATCAACGAAAAACAGTCTGCTATTATTGACTGTCAAATGCTTATAAAACGTTATGAAGAGCAACAAAACAATGTTAGAAATAACCGTGAATACGATTCTTTAACCAAAGAAATTGAATTCCAAAATCTCGACATTACATTAAGCGAAAAAAGAATTAAAGAATTTTCTTTTGCTTTAGAAGCTAAGAAAGAAGAAGTAGAAATTGCCCAACAGAAATTATTAGATCGCAAAACAGAACTTGAAATTAAAAAAGCTGAATTAGACGATATTATTGCCGAAACTGAAAAAGAAGAAACTGATTTAATCCAAAAGTCAAAAGATAACCAGAAATTAATTGAAGAAAGATTATTAACGGCTTATCAACGTATTCGCGACAATGCACGCAATGGTTTAGCTGTTGTTATGGTTGAAAGAGATGCTTGTGG
>CAZUCB010000043.1:17533-19064 GCA_964618755.1 uncultured Bacteroides sp.
ATTCTGAAAATTATTGTAGTTTTGTATCTTAATGTTTGCACAATTGGGTGATGGGTAAAAAACACTTCTATATTTTTTTGTTTCTTTTGGCAATTGCCAATACAAGTTTTGCTTATTTCGACTTTACTGTTAACTGTCGCAAAGCCCACCAATGCTTAATGAACTTGAGGCTCAACGAAGCTCAACAAATCATAGATATTGAAAAACGCAGCAATCCTTCCAATATAATACCTTATTATCTTGAAAATTATAAAGATTTTATTACAATACTTGTCAGTCAGGATAAAACAACTTTCGAGCGTTTATTGGAAAAAAGATCAAAGGCAATTGATAGAATCGAAAACGACGATGCTTCCTCTCCTTATTATAATTATTGTTTGGCCGATGTATATTTCCAATGGGCAGTAGCAAGGCTTATTTTTATGAAAGACCTTGGCGATATGATAGATGGTATTAAAGCAGGAATGGAAATTAAAAAAGCCTACGAATTATTGGCAAGCAACCAAACTAAGTTCCCTAACTTTACGCCCAATCTGAAGCTATTGGGCTTAATGCGTGCCATGATAGATGCAGTTCCCGATAATTACAAATCTATTATAAAAACGCTTGCATTTGATGGTAGTTTCGAACAAGGTATTGCTGAGTTGGTGCAGCTTACCGACAAAACCTTGATAGACAAAAACTATGATTATTTAAAATCAGAAGCATTGTTTATTTTAACTTTCGTCGAAATTAATCTTCAGGGCGATAAGCAAAAAGCATTGTTTCTAAAAAAATACTTTACACATCCAATTTTTCTGGAAGAGTTTAAAACAAATGCCGCTCTTCTTTACATAAAAGCCCGTTATGAAATGTTCTTCGGCAAAAATGACGATGCTATTGAAACACTCGAAAACTTTCCCCGTGGAAAAGAATATGCTTACTTTGGATTTGTTGATTTCTTAACTGGAAAAGTCAAGTTGAACCGATTGGATAAAGATGCGGTAATTTATTTTTTGAATTATACTATTAATTACAAAGGAACGCATTACATTAAATCGGCCTACCTTCATATTGCATGGTTTTATCTATTGAATAATGATGTAGCAAAATATACCGACTATTCTAAAAAAGTAATAAAATTTGGCTCAGCACTTTCGGAAACAGACAAACAAGCCGAGTACGAAGCCAAGAAAAATACATCGCCAAATATCAGGTTACTTAAGGCAAGACTTTTGTGTGATGGCGGATATTACCAGCAAGCTGTTAAAGCTTTGGATGGAAATGAGCAAGCTTTGCAGTTGAAAACCAACAGAGATTCGTTGGAATATTTGTATCGCATGGCTCGTATTTATCACGAATGGGATAAAGTTGACAATGCCATGCCATATTATGAAAATGTTTTGCGAAAAGGCAGCAACGAAGCCTGGTATTTTGCTGCCAATGCTGCTTTGCAATTAGGATTAATTTATGAAAACCGCAAACAAAACAACGCAGCACGCTTGTATTATAAACGTTGTTTGAGCTTGAACCCAAAAGAATACAAGAACAG
>CAZUCB010000044.1:0-19024 GCA_964618755.1 uncultured Bacteroides sp.
GCGTGGGCTTGGCTTTTTATATTGTTTCAATTTTGATATTGTATTATGAGTAATGATGTAGCTATTAAAATAGTCTAAAATTTAAAGAACAAGCCTGTTTCGCCTGTAATATTAATATTTTCAAAGTTTTTATAAGCTGCATAACCGCCCATTAAATTAAAGCTTACTCTTTTTAAAATGATAAATTCAATTCCGATTCCTATACCGTTATTCCAATATTTATCAACTACCTCTCTTCCTGTAAAACTAAAGTTAGGGTAATAATAAATATAATCATAAGTTTTATCTTTTGTATAGAAAAAATGATTGCCCTGATATAGAAAAAAATTGGCAAATTCTGATTCAATTATTTTATACATGAAGGTAATCCCCAAACTATACTGAGCAGTTTCACCATTCTTATAAGGAGCAAATGTTAACTGTGCACCAAATTTATTGGGTGTAAATCGATAAGACAAACCATATCCTGTAGTAAAACCAGCTGCAACTCCTAATGCATGCTTAAAAGTAATATTATTTGTAGTATCATTTTGCTTTTGCCCTAATACATTTTGCAATATAAATATAAATAAGATCGGAATTAAAAAGATAGCTTTTGTTTTCATAATAATTTTTATTGCAAATATATTGTTTTTTATTTATCAGTATATTTCTTTGAATAAATTTTCTTAATTAAACGGTTGTTCTTCATTAAAATCGGGAAGATAAACGTCAGAACTTTCTAATTCCTGTATCCAACCTCGATGAAAGCCAAGTTTTTCTGATTCTTTCACAATCATATCATATTCGCTTGTATATAACTTACGGTTTAAATAGGAATGTGATTTTACTTTAGGCATAGGATGGTATTGTGCCATAAGCGATAAAGAAATATCGGGCGATAATTCATCAGCAATAAAACGCAGCACTTTCAAACTATTTTCAATTTGTGAAGGCAACACCAAATGTCTTATAATTAAACCCGATTCGGCTAAGCCTTCATCGTTTTTAACTATTGTACTTCCTTTTTGACGATACATTTCTTTGATGGCTTTTGCAGCAATTTCAGGATAATCATTTGCTCCTGATAATTCTTTTGCCAGCATATTATCCATGTATTTAAAATCGGGTAAATACACTGAAATATATCCTTCCAATTGACGAATAGTTTCAGCTTTGTCGTACGAATTTGTATTATAAACCGTAATAGGATTTAGCCCTTTTGAACGCAAGCTGTCAATAATCGCAATTATATGTGGTATATAATGCGAAGGCGAAACAAAACCTACTGAGTTAATTTGATAATGGTCAAAAATGCTAATAATTTTATCAGTAATATCTTCAAGCGAATACTTATGCGAGATAACTTTACCTTTATTACAACTTATTTGCTCGTTCTGACAATAAATACATTGCAGATTGCAACGACTGAAAAAAATATTACAAATTCCATTTTTTCCGCTAATTATAGGTTCTTCGCCTTTATGCAATACAATTGAAGAAATATTATAATCGGCATCGCTTCCGCAATAACCCAATTTGTCAGAATAGCGATTAATACCACAATTTCGTGGGCAAATTCTGCATGTTTTTAATGCTATCAATCCATCCATTTTTAATACAATGCAAAATTAGAAAGATAAGTTGAAGTTTTGAATTAAAAAATCAGTAGATTTGTAGAAGAAAATAAACTTAAATATTCATGGAATTTCTATTAGCATTTATAGCATTAATACTAGGATTTATAATTGGTTACATTCTCTCATTACAGAAATTACATAAAACCACAGAGCAGTTAAATCTTCAAATTGCGGAAAACGAGAAGCAGTTATTGGTTGTAAAAGCTGAAAAAGAAATACAAATCCAAAATGCTCAAAACACGATTGCTTATATTGAAAAGGAAAAAGAAACTGTAAAAGCACTACTTGCAACTGAACAGGAAAAATCAGATTTATTAGGAAATCGTATAACCAAAGCCGAAGTTGAGTACCGAAATGTAGTAGAAAAATTAAATACTCAAAAAGCAGAGTTAGAAGAAATACAAAAGAAATTTACCACTGAATTTGAGAATATTGCTAATAAAATACTCAAACAGAATTCCCAGGAATTTACCACTACCAATCAAAAAAATATTTCTGACATACTCAATCCATTAAAGGAAAAAATTCAATTGTTTGAGCAAAAAGTACAGGAAACCCACATACAGGGCGTTCGTGATAATACCAGCTTACGCGAAGAAGTTAAAAAGCTCTATGAACTTAATAGCAAAATAAGCGAAGAAGCCAATAACTTAACCAAAGCTTTAAAAGGCGATAATAAAAAGCAAGGAAATTGGGGCGAAATGGTGCTGGAAAGAATATTGGAACGCTCCGGGCTTATCAAAGGTGAAGAATACGAAACACAATTTACTGCTCGTAACGATCACAACGAAATTTTACGTCCTGATGTTGTTATAAAACTACCTGATAACAAACACATTATTATCGATTCAAAGGTTTCTTTAATTGCTTATGAGCAATATGTAAATGCTGAAGCTATCGAAGACAAAGAAAAATTCAGCAAATTACATATCGATTCCCTAAAAAGCCATGTAAAAGGGCTGAGTGAAAAAAGTTATGCTTCATCCGATGCATTTAATACCCCTGATTTTGTATTGATGTTTTTGCCGATAGAGTCGTCATTTAGCATTGCCATTCAGCAAGATATTGAATTGTTTAATTTTGCCTGGGACAAAAGAGTAGTCATCGTAAGCCCATCAACATTACTTGCCACACTTAAAACGGTAGAATCGATATGGAAAAGAGAAAAACAAACTCAAAATGCAATTGAAATTGCCACAGAAGGAGGGAAGTTGTACGATAAATTTGCAAGCTTAGTTGATGATTTAAAAAGATTAGGCAATCAATTAGACACCGTTCAAAAAACCTATCAGGAAGCCAACAAAAAGCTACATACAGGAAGTGGGAATCTAATAGGTAGAGTAGAAAAATTAAGACAATTAGGTGCTAAAAATACAAAAAGCATAGCTGAAGTTTCATTAAAACAAATGGAACTATTGACGGATGATTTAATTGAGGAATAGAAATAATATATAAAACTACTATAATCTTAATAAATCATAGAAGTCAAATAACTAAATAACCAATAACCAATAACCAAAATCAATGAGCACAGATAATTTTTTATACGGTATACGTCCTGTAATAGAAGCAATAAAATCAGGAAAAGAAATAGATAAAATTTTTATTCAAAATGGTTTGCGAGGTGAAATTTTCCTTGAATTAATGGATGAAATAAAATCTAACAACATACCATTTCAATATGTTCCATTAGAAAAACTAAACAAGTTAACCATGAAAAATCATCAGGGAGTTGCTTGTTTTACGTCAGTTGTTTCTTATACAAAGATTGAAAATCTGATTCCTATGATATGGGAACAAGGAAAAACACCTCTTATTTTGATTCTTGACAGGATTACTGATGTTCGTAATTTTGGAGCTATTGCACGTACTGCCGAATGCGCAGGTGTTGATGCTATCATTGTTCCTTCAAAAGGAGGTGCTCAAATTAATTCCGATGCTTTAAAAACATCAGCAGGAGCTTTACATATTATCCCTGTTTGCAGAAGCGAAAATCTCAAAATTACAATTGATTTTTTAAGAAAAAGCGGATTGCAAATTATTGCAGCTTCCGAAAAAGGTGGCGATTATCACTATAAAGTTGACTATACTGCTCCAACAGCTATTATTATGGGATCTGAAGAAGATGGTGTTTCTCCCGAATATTTAAGACTTACTGATAATATTGTAAAAATCCCAATTTTAGGTGAAATTGCATCGTTAAATGTTTCAGTAGCTTGTGGTATAATACTTTACGAAGCTATAAAACAAAGGTTAACATCTTAACTTGAATCTTCCTTTTTGTTTTTTTTTATAAAAATAACAATTTTGTTTTTATTTTTTGTATCTTTGTAATCAATTATTATATTTATTAATTTTAAAATAACAGCTTATGAAAAAACTAAATTCAATTTTTTTAATTTTTGCTTTATCAATTACTATCATTTCATGCGATAAAAGTGATAATCCCGCTGATCCCATTATCCCAAATTATGATAAACAGACTGAATTGGCTAAAGATTATTCTTTTGCACAAGATGCTTATAGTGATGTTTTTGATTTATTATGTCAAGCCTCAGTTGATTCAGCTTTAAAGTCTCCTTCACATTCAAGTGTAATTGGTGGTGCCAATGTTACTTATAATCCTGCAACTAAAACCTATGTTTTTAATTTTCCTTCTAAGTCAACAAACGGGAAAGTTGGTAATTTTTCAGCAGTTTTAGATAAAAACGGTGATTTTTTAGAAATTGGTACTAAAGCTGCAATTACTTTTGATAATTATAGTGTTGGAGGAAGCTTAATAAAAGGTACTAATAATATTATAAATAAAAATGTAAGTAATAAAAATACGGCTACTGGTGTAACTTATTCTTATACTGATAGTATTCAGAATTCAATGATTATCAGAGGTACTGATACAATTTTTGTTAATGCAGCTTATACAGTTGATTGGGAATTACATGACATTTTCACAATTGACGATGACCAATACTGGTATAGCGGAAATATTTCGGGATATTCAAATCCTAATAAATCTTTTTCTGCAGTTGTTCCAACAGCAAGTAGAGTTCTTGTTGCTGCTGCTTGTCAATGGATACAAAGTGGTATAATAACTGCTACAACGCATACTTTGGATGAAAATAACGCTCCCAAAACTACCACAATGATTATTAATTTTGGTACAGGTTGTGATAAACAAGTTCAGATTACTATTGATGGTACAATTGCTACATTCGATATGTAATAATCAAATCTTTTTATGTTTTAGAAAACCGAACTTCATTAGTTCGGTTTTTTTTTGCAATATTCAATATTTTTCAAGTAATAAAAGCTTTTATTTTTAAAATAATTATAATTTCGCAGTATAAATTTAAATCATACAACATAAATGAAAAATATACTGATTCTTGGGGCAGGTTTATCCTCATCAAGCTTAATAAAATATTTATTAGACCACTCAACTGAATATAATTGGAAAATTAAATTAGGTGATGTATCATTAGCTGTTGCTACAGAAAAGATTAATAATCATCAAAATGGTGAAGCTTTTGAATTTGATATTTTTAATGAGATTCAAAGAGAAAATGAAGTAAAAAATGCTGATGCAGTTATCTCTATGCTTCCAGCACGCTTTCATCCATTGGTAGCTGCATCATGTTTGAAACATAAAAAACACATGCTTACTGCATCTTATGTTTCTCCTGAAATGAAAGCCATGAACGAAGAAGCAAAAAAATTGGGTATTGCTATGTTGAATGAATTGGGTGTTGATCCAGGTATAGATCATATGTCGGCAATGAAAGTAGTAGATAAAATCAAAGATAATGGTGGCAAAATGTTGTCATTTAAATCTTCTACTGGCGGATTAATTGCACCTGAATTTGATAATAATCCATGGAATTATAAATTTACATGGAATCCTCGTAATGTTGTAGTTGCTGGACAAGGTATTTCTCAATATATTATAAATGGGGACTATAAATATCTCCCTTATCATCAATTGTTTAGTAGAGTGGAAACTACAACGGTTCCTGGTTTGGGTGAATTTGAAATTTACCCAAATCGTGATTCACTTAAATACCGTGAAACATATAATTTATTGGATATTCCAACAATGTTTAGAGGTACTATCCGTCGTCCTGGCTATTGTAAGGCTTGGGATGTGTTTGTTCAATTAGGAATGACTGATGATACTTACATTGTAGAAAATTCCGAAAGCTTAACATATCGCCAGTTTATTAATCTATTTCTGAATTATGACGAAATACAAACTGTTGAAGAAAAAATTGCAACTAAATTTAATATTACTTTAGATTCTGATATTATGTATCGTTTGAAATGGTTAGGCATTTTCGGAAATACGAAAATAGGAATGAAAGATGCTACTCCTGCTCAAATTTTGCAAAAAATTTTAGTTGATAAATGGGTGCTGGGAAAAGATGATAAAGATTTAATTGTTATGCAACATCAGTTTGAGTATGAAAAGTCAGCTAAAAAATATAGAATTACTTCTTCGTTGGTTGTTATTGGTATTGATACTGTTCATACAGCAATGTCCATTACAGTTGGAATTCCCTTGGCGATTGCAACTAAATTATTGTTAACCGGTAAACTTAATATTTCAGGTGTTCATACACCAGTTAAACAAGAATTGTATGAACCAATTCTTGCCGAGTTAGAATCTTATGGCATTAAATTTTCTGAAGAAGAAGTGGAGATTTAATAAAAATAATAACAATTAACTACTTTAAAGACTTTAATGTACTAATTTTATGGGAAAATACGGAAAGTGGATAGGAGGGACTTTAGGTTGGGCTTTTGGAGGTCCTATTGGTGGGCTATTAGGTTTTGCCTTTGGTTCTATGTTGGATGGTGTTACGGTTACAAGTCTTCAACAACCAACTCAATCAGGTGATTTTGTTGCCAGTTTGCTAATATTAACTGCAGCTGTAATGAAAGCTGATAATAAGGTGTTGAAATCTGAGTTGGATTATGTTAAGCAATTTTTTATTAAGCAGTTTGGGGTCGAAATCGCTGAGCAAAAAATTATTTTATTACGCGAAATTTTAAAGCAAGATATTCCTATTAGAGAAGTTTGTTTGCAAATTAAACAAAATATGGATTACTCTGCTCGTTTGCAGTTAATACATTTTTTGTTTGGCGTAGCTGCTTCAGATGGACATGTTCATATAAACGAAATCGCTGTTGTTGAAGATATAGCTCGTTATATGAATATTCAATTTAATGATATTGCTTCTATAAAAGCAATGTTTGTTAAAGATAATGAAAGTGCATATAAAATTTTGGAGATTACACCTGACGCAACTGATGAGGAATTAAAAAAAGCTTATCGAAAAATGGCAGTGAAATATCATCCTGATAAGGTAAGCCAATTAGGTGCTGATGTTGAAAATGCTGCAAAAGAAAAATTTCAGCAGTTAAATGCTGCTTATGAGCAAATAAAAAAACAAAGAGGTCTTTGAACTACATAAAGTGTCTAAGATACTTAGAGTACTTTATGTAGTTTCTTATTAATAATGATTATTAAATACTTGACTTTATGAAAGCAAAAGTTTTATTTAGCACCAATTTTTGGGGTATTATTTTGATAATATTGGGTGTTTTATTTTTGGTACAAGAATTTTTAAATATTGATATTCCATTTTTTACAATACTTATTTCGTGTTTGTTTATATATTTAGGTGTTAAACTTATCAATGGAAATATTAATACAAAAAAAATGGACAATCTTAATGTTTTTGGAAGCCATATTTTAGCTTATAGCGATGGATTGTATGATTATTCTAATGTTTTTGGAGAATCAAAATTAGATTTAAGTACTATTGAAATTAATGAAGATAAAACTATTGAGATTAATTGTATTTTTGGAGATTTTAAGGTTAAGCTATCAGAAAATCTTAATTATAAAATACTTTCGAATACAGTTTTTGGAAAAACATCTTTGTTCGACAGAAGTACTGATGGTTTTGGTAATCAAATTTATATACCTTCTAATTATAATACCAATTTGCCTTGTTTAACGATTAAAAGTAGCGTAGTATTCGGACAAATAGAATTTAACAAAATCTAAAATAAATGTCTGGTTTAATGATTACTCAAAACCATTAACCCCTTATTTCTTTAAAATATATTGATCTTTTATTTGTAGTTTTTTTAATTTTTCATTTTGTTTTAATTGAGAAACAATACTTTTTTTGTAACTTTTTATGAGTTGTATTCGTCATAATAAGAAACAAGATAAGAAATATATGAAATCAACTACAATTATTTTAATTTTCTCCGGTTTGATTGGCTTAAATAGGTGCTCTAATGAGGGCGAATTAAAATTGCCGACTTTGTTATTTGATAAGAATTTTAAAGCAGAAGATTCTGAAAATTCAAAGTTTGAGATAAATAAAGATACCTTGAGAACTTCTTCAATATCTTTGTTCGATTTTTATACTTCACAATTCTTATATAAAAAAAGCTACTAATATAGCTGAAAAACAGATTCTTTAGCAGCGTTTTAAATCAAAATAATACACCTATTGTTTTAAAGCTATCTTCTAAAAAGATGGCTTTTTTTATGAAGTGCCAATATCAAAATATATTAGAAAGTAAATCTGCAAACTAATTGTGAATAATTACAAATCAAAAATTGGTTGTTTTTACATCAAAAAGCAGTATCTTTGCCCTTAAATTTAACAGAATATACAATGAAGTTATTAGAAGGAAAAACAGCTTTAATTACTGGGGCTTCTAGGGGAATTGGAAAAGCAATTGCAATCACTTTTGCTAATAATGGAGCAAATGTTGCCTTTTCTGATTTGGTTTATGATGAAAATGCACAGAAATTGGAAATTGAACTTAACGCTATGGGTATTAAGGCAAAAGCCTATGCATCAAATGCCGCTTCTTTTGAAGCTGCTGAAAAATTAATAACCGATGTAGCTGCCGATTTTGGTCAGATTGATATCTTAGTAAACAATGCAGGTATTACACGTGATGGTTTGCTGATGCGTATGAGCGAAAATGATTGGGATTTGGTAATGAATGTAAACCTTAAATCGGTATTTAATCTTTCCAAAGCTGTACAAAAAGTAATGCTTAAACAACGATTCGGTTCAATTATAAATATGAGTTCTGTTGTTGGAAGATCGGGTAATCCAGGACAATCTAACTATTCTGCTTCCAAAGCAGGGATTATTGGATTTACTAAATCAATTGCACAAGAATTAGGTTCTCGTAATATTCGTTGCAATGCTGTTGCTCCAGGTTTTATCGAAACAGAAATGACAGCTCAATTACCACCTGAAATTAAAGAAACATGGATAAAAGACATTCCATTGAAGCGTACAGGTAAACCTGAAGATGTTGCAAATCTTTGCTTATTTCTTGGTTCTGATCTTTCTTCTTATATTAGTGGACAAGTTATTAATGTTTGTGGTGCCATGAATACCTAATTAATTATCAATTAATAGTAAGCAACAAAATTGTTGGTAATTAACCATTAATTATTATAAAATTGAATATCATTACCGAATATCCAGCATGGATGATTGTTTTTTGCATTATTGCAGGAATTTCTTATTCCGCAATTTTGTACTACAAAAACAAACGCAATGATTTTTCTCCATTGCTCAGCAAGTTAATGTCTTTATTTCGTTTTCTTGCTATATTTTTTCTTGCTTTTTTATTGCTTTCACCACTTTTAAAAACTATTACTCACACCAACGAAAAGCCTATTATTATTTTTGCTCAGGATAATTCACAATCAATTTTAATAAACAAAGATTCATCTTTTTATAGAAATGAATACAAACAAAAAATTGAAGAACTGATTGATGAACTTGGACAGAAATATGACATTAAAAGCTTTAATTTTGATGAAAAAATAAATGAGCAGCTTAATATTGATTATAAAGGCAAACAAACGGATATTTCTGCTTTATTTGATGATTTAATAACCAGGTATACCAATCGCAATGTAGGAGCAATTATTATTGCCAGCGATGGTATTTATAATAAAGGAAACAATCCTTTATATGTATCTGATAAAATAAAAGCTCCTATTTATACTCTTGCTATGGGTGATACCAGCATTCGTAAGGATTTGCTCATACAAAAAGTTAA
This sequence comes from uncultured Bacteroides sp., assembly GCA_964618755.1. GTDB lineage: Bacteria > Bacteroidota > Bacteroidia > Bacteroidales > JACABE01 > JACABE01. Next base: position 9,732 of record CAZUCB010000044.1, read on the forward strand.
TTTTAACCGCATTACTTATTTAGGAAATACTTTTCCTATTGAAGTTGTTGTAAATGCTAATAAAGCTAAGGGCTTGTCAGCGAAGTTGAAGCTTACTCATGGTAAAAAGGAGTTGTTTAATAAAACAATTAATTTTAGTAGTGAACAATTTAGCGAAACTATTAATATTACTGCCGAAGCCAAAGAAAGTGGATTGCAAAGATATTCAATTAGTATTTCTCCTGTAAGCGATGAAATTACACTTGCCAATAATAGGAAAGATATTTTTATAGATGTGCTGGATGCTCGTCAGAAAATATTATTATTGGCAGCTAACCCTCATCCCGATATTTCTGCAATAAAACAAACCTTAGAGGGTAATAGGAATTATGATGTACAAGTGGCATTAATTAATGAATTTACCAAAGCTGTTTCTGATTATAATTTGGTAATTTTACACCAATTACCAGCCTATAGCTATTCCGCTTCAAAAGTTATATCAGATATTCAAAAAGCAAACATTCCTATATTGTATGTTTTAGGAACTCAAAGCAATATATCTCAATTTAATGCATATAATACAGGGCTTAATATTGCTGCAAAAAATCAGGTTTTTAATGAATCTTTACCATCTCTTTCCTTAGAGTTTTCATACTTTACAATTAGTGATGAAACCCGAAAGATGCTCATTAATTTTCCTCCATTGAATTGTATTTATGGTAATTACAAATCATCTCCTTCTGCTGAATCTTTCTTGATACAAAAGATAGGAAATGTTATTAGTAATCAGCCCTTAATTCTTTTTAACCAATCTCTTGGAAGTAAAAATGGCATAATTACAGGAGAAGGTTTATGGAAATGGAAGCTTTCAAACTATGCACAAAAGAATAATTCAGAAGCTTTTGATGAAATTATTACTAAAATTGTTCAATATCTTTCAGTAAGAATTGAAAAGGGTTTGTTTAGGGTTATTAATAGTCATGTTTTTAATGAAAATCAAAACGTGGAATTTGATGCAGAGCTATACAATGATAGCTACGAACTTGTCAATGAAAACGAAATAAATTTGACAATAATAAATAGTTCTGGTAAAAAATTTCCTTATCAGTTTAACAAAACATCCAATGCTTATCATTTAAATATAGGTATTTTCCCCAAAGGAGATTACAAATATCAAGCTGTTGTTAAATTGAAGAACAAAACACTGACTCAAAATGGAGAGTTCACAGTAATGGCAATTGATGCTGAGTTTTCTAACACAATTGCCAATCATCAATTGCTTTATAATTTATCTAAGAAAAATGGAGGAGAAATGCTCTATCCTTCACAAACTGATAAGTTAGTTGATTTGCTACAAAAACGTGACGATATAAAAGTGGTTAAATATACTCAAAAACGTTTTAATGATTTAATCAATCTTTACTGGATTTTCTTTATTATTATTGCATTGCTTTCAGCGGAATGGTTTTTGCGTAAACGTAATGGAGGCTATTAAAATGTTTTTTGTAATTTCAAAACTACTATCTTATTTACTCAACCCATTATTTTGGATTTTTACTTTATTGATAATAGCTTATTTTATTAAAAACAAAAAAATAGGGCGAAAATTATTACTTATTTCAATTATTGCTTTCTATTTATTTTCAAATCGTTTTATTTGTGATGAATTTATTCGTCTTTGGGAATTTGATTACCCTGAAAAGTCATCCATTGATAAGCAATATGATGTTGGGATTGTTTTAGGCGGAGGAATTATTAATTATGACTACGATAAAGATAGATTAATATTAAGAGAACAAGCGGATAGGTTATTACAAGCTATTGATTTATATAAACAAGGGAAAATAAACAAAATTTTGCTTACTGGTGGCACCGGTCAAATAATTCATAGTAATCAATATGAAGCTAGTTTTTTGAGAAGGTTTTCAATTAAACTTGGTGTTACAGATAGTAATATAATGGTAGATTCTCTTTCTAATAATACATATCAAAATGCTGTTTTTTCAAAAGAAATACTTGGTGCTTTATATCCAAACGGAGGAAAATATCTGTTAATTACATCTTCATTACACATGCGAAGATCTTTAGCTGTTTTTAACAAAGCCGGAATTGAAGTTACTCCATACCCTACATCTAAAATAATAGGAAAGAGACTTTATAATTTTGAACATCTTTTTGTCCCTCATGTTAGTAGTTTTGAAAGCTGGAGTGATTTAATTCATGAATGGGTTGGATATATAATTTATAAAATAATGGGCTACTTATAAACAATGAAGAATAATGATTTATGAAAAAATATTAATAACAAGATAACCAACAACTTTACAAACTTTTTACTAAACTATGGCGCAAACAATTTTTATCATTATAATAGCAATTTTAATTTTTGATTATTTGCTCGAACGCTTATTAGATTATCTTAATAGCAGATATTGGACCAATGAACTACCAAAGGAGCTTGAAGGAATTTATGACGTTGAGAAATACAAAAAATCTCAAGATTATCAAAAGGTTAATCAACGGTTTTCACTAATAACTTCTACTTTGTCATTTTCTGCAATGTTACTAATGCTTTTTGGAGGTGGCTTTGCATTGCTAGATGAATTTGTAAGACAATATACATTAAACCCTATACTAATGGCGTTATTGTTCTTTGGTATCATTGGGTTTGCTGCTGATATGCTCTCAATGCCTTTTAGTATTTATGATACATTTGTAATAGAACAAAAATTTGGCTTTAATAATACAACTGTTAAAACATTTATTGTTGACAAATTAAAAGGCTTATTATTAGCTGTTGTATTGGGAGGTGGATTATTAACAATTTTTATTTTGATCTACTCAGCAACTGGTAAAAACTTCTGGTGGATTGCGTGGTTGGTTTTTAGTGGAATTACAATATTTTTTACCATGTTTTATTCCAACTTAATAGTTCCATTGTTCAATAAGCAAACTCCCTTAGAAAGTGGTGAATTGAGAGATGCAATTCAAGCTTTTGCAACAAAAACTGGCTTTAAACTCAATAATATTTTTGTAATTGACGGCTCAAAACGATCTAATAAAGCCAATGCTTATTTTACTGGTTTGGGATCAAAAAAACGTATCGTTTTATATGACACATTAATTAAAGATCATACTATAGAAGAGCTAGTAGCTGTATTGGCACATGAGATAGGGCATTATAAAATGAAACATACGTTAAAAGGAATAATTATTTCATTATTAGAAACTGGTTTGATGTTGTATATTCTTTCAATATTTATAGGTAGCTATTCATTATCAGAAGCATTAGGAGTTAAGGATACAAGTTTTCATATTAGTATCATCGTTTTTGGTATGTTATACAGCCCACTTTCATTAATTTTAGGCTTAGCTTTAAATATTCTATCACGTAAACACGAATATCAGGCTGATAGATTTGCAGGCGAAAATTATAAGGTAGAAGCATTGCAGAATGCTTTAAAGAAATTATCGGTTAATAACTTAAGTAACCTTAGACCACATCCTGTTTATGTTTTCTTTCATTATTCGCACCCAACATTATTACAACGTTTAGTTGCTTTAAATAAAATTAAAAAATTGTTTTCAAATGAAGATTTTTTTCGTTAAAATATTGAAATTTATTAAATTAATCTTTTCAAAATTTCTTATTGTAATAAGATTTATTTTTTATGTACCTCAAAAATGGCCTCGTTATAAAAAAATTTTATTACGTATTTTGCATATCTTTTTAATTCTTTTCATTTTTCTTGTATTAGTAGATTTGAATTTCTTATGGATGTTTGGTAAATCACCCAAATTGAGCCAGATTAATAATCCTAAACAAAAAACAGCTTCAGAATTGTATGCAGCTGATGGCAAAATGATAGGGAAATATTTCGACGAAAATCGTACACCAATTAAGTTCAGTGAACTGTCACCTGTTCTTATTAAAACTCTTATAAATACTGAAGATGTTCGTTTTTACGAACATCATGGAATTGATTTACGGGCAACATTTTCTATACTTTGGTATATGGTTAAAGGTGAAAAGCGAGGTGGAAGTACTATTACACAACAATTGGTTAAAAATCTTTTTAAAACCCGCAATAACTATTCCAGAGGATTGCTTGGTCACATACCTGGTATTAAGACATTAATTTATAAATCAAAGGAATGGATAACTGCTCTTAAAATCGAGTTGTTTTACAATAAAGATGAAATATTAACCATGTATTTTAATACAGTTGATTTTGGTAGTAACGCTTATGGAATAAAAACTGCAGCTCGTACATTTTTTAATATTAAACCTTCTCAGCTTAATATCGAACAATCAGCACTACTTGTTGGAATTCTGAAAGCACCCACTTATTATAGTCCGATTTCGCATACCGACAGGGCATTGGAAAGGCGAAACATAGTTTTAGGGCAATTGTTAAAATACAAAGTAATTTCTCAACCAGAGTTTGATTCAATCAGTAAAATAACAATAACACTTAATTATAGTGTTGAAAATAATTATGATGGGAAAGCACCTTATTTTAGGGAAGCTGTAAGTAGTTATCTTAAATCGTGGTTAAAAGAAAAAGATCTTAATTTATACGATGATGGATTAAAAATTTATACAACATTAGAATTAGGAATGCAACAATATGCAGAAGAAGCAATGGATGAGCATATTAAACGCTTACAAAAACGTTTCTTTCAGCATTGGGAAGGTGAAAACCCATGGCGTAAAGAAAATGGTGAGGAAATTCCCGATTTTGTTGACAAAATTGTTGTAAAAACAGATCATTATAAAAATTTAACAAAGTTATTTCCTAATCAAAAAGATTCTGTTGGCTTTTATTTGAATAAAGCAAGGAAAATGCGTGTATATACTTATAAAGGTGAAAGAGATACACTTTTAAGTACAATAGATTCGATAAAATATTATAACTCTTTACTTCATGCAGGTTTTATTACTATGGATCCTATTAATGGATATGTAAAAACATACATTGGAGGAATAAATTTTAATAACTTTAAATTTGACCATGTTATTAAATCAAAACGTCAACCTGGTTCAACATTTAAGGCATTTGTATATACAGCAGCTATTGAAAATGGCTATGCTCCTTGCGATAAACTAAATGATGTACCTGTTACTTATAAATATACTGAAAAAGGAATGCCTAAATCTTGGTCTCCTAGCAATGCTGATTGGAAATTTACAGGATCAAGTGTAACTTTAAAATATGCTTTTGCAAAATCAATAAATTCTATTGCTGTTCAACTTACTCAAGAAATGGGTTGGAAGAAGGTCATAGAATATGCACATAAGCTTGGAATTAAAACAAAATTAGCTGATGTTCCTTCAGTTTGTTTAGGTTCAAGCGATGTTTCTTTATTTGAATTAATAACAGCTTATTGTCCTTTAATCAATGAGGGTTATAAAATAGAACCTATATTGGTTACAAAAATTACAGATAGGAAAGGGAGGGTTTTATATGAAATGCAACCTAAAAAAGAAAGGGTGATTACAGAAGAAACCGCTTTTTTAATGTGCCAAATGTTACAAGGTGGTTTGCATGAGCCAGGAGGTACTACACAAGCTCTTTTTGAATATGACTTATTTTCCGACAATAAAACAGATTTTGGAGGAAAAACAGGTACATCTTCCAATCATTCAGATGGTTGGTTTTTGGGTGTAACTCCCAACTTGATTTCAGCTTCTTGGGTTGGAGCTGATAATAGAAGTGTTCATTTCAGAACTTCTGAATTAGGTGAAGGCTGCAAAACAGCTCTTCCAATTTATGGTTTGTTTATGGAAAAACTATTAAAAGATCCTAATTACAAGAGCTATAAGAAAAAATTTGACAAACCTAAAATCAAAATTTCTAAAAATTATAGCTGTCATACTTATTTTCATAAAAAAGATAGCACAATTAGCGAAGAACCAGAAGTTATTGAATAATTATTTAATTAATAATCAGGTTTTATTGATAAGAAATTCATTTATTAAAAAATTATATTTATTTTTGTAAAGTTAGAAAAACTTAAATTTTATACTATGTTTATTGAAAAAAACAAAGTCGTTTCCTTAACTTATAAATTAAGGTTCGACAATGCTGATGGTGATATTATTGAAGAAATTGATGATATAAACCCTGAAGTTGTGTTAATTGGACACGAAAATCTTTTTGAAAAGTTTGAAGAAAAAATCTTAAAGCTCAAAGCAGGTGATGAATTTGAATTTATATTAAATCCAGAAGATTCTTATGGTGAGTATGATGATGAAAAACTTGTAGATTTACCCAAAGAAAATTTTATGATTGATGGTGAATTTGATGAAGAAATGGTTTATGAAGGAGCTATCATTCCAATGGAAGACGAAGAAAATGACATTCATGCAGAAGCAATAGTATTGGAAATTGACGATGAAAATGTAAAATTAGATTTTAATCACCCTCTTGCAGGTGAAACTTTACATTTTAAAGGAAATATTCTATTGGTAAGAGATGCTACTGAAGAAGAAATTAAATTTGGTGATGTAACTGAATAGTAAATACTCAATTTTATTTTTACATTTTTTGTTCTTAAATTCCATTAGGGTACTTCTGAATTAAATATTCGGTAAAAAATAATTTTACCTTTATAATTATTGTTTAGCAAAAAGTTTATTGAAATTCGTTTCAATAAACTTTTTTGTTATAAAAAACACTTATTATACAAATGTGAAATGTGCAATAATAGGTCTAATTGAGATTTGTTTTTTAAAGAAACATAAAAATTGAATCAATATTTTCATTTTTTATTTTACAATAAATATAGCTAAAAAATAAAATTTGGAATAAATTATTACTTTGTAGAATAAAAAATTAAACAATTTTGGATATTTAAGGTTAATAATTTATACTTTTGAAATCTTATAAAAAAAACAGCTATGAATTTACACGAATATCAAGGTAAACAAATTTTGAAGAATTACGGAGTTCAGGTACCAGAAGGTATTGTGGCATTTAGTCCTGATGATGCAGCAGTAGCTGCAAAAATTCTGCATGAAAAAACAGGTTCAGATTATTTAGTAATTAAAGCTCAGGTTCATGCCGGCGGAAGAGGAAAAGGAGGTGGCGTTAAACTAGCAAAATCATTAGATGAGGTACGTACAATTACTCAAAATATGATAGGAATGCAGTTGGTAACACCTCAAACATCTGCCGAAGGCAAAAAAGTAAGTAAGGTGTTAGTTCAACAAGATATTTATTATCCTGGCGCTTCTGAAATAAAAGAATTGTATATGAGTATTTTGCTCAATCGTATTACAGGACATTTTATGTTGATGTATTCGCCTCGAGGAGGAATGGATATAGAAAAAGTAGCTGAAGAAACACCAGAAGAAATCTTTACAGAGGAAATTGATCCTAAAGTAGGGTTGCAAGCTTTTCAGGCTAGAAAAATTGCCTTTAATTTAGGCTTAGTGGGTAATGCACATAAAGAAATGTTAGCTTTTGTAACATCGTTGTATAATGCATATATTGGTTCCGATGCTTCATTATTCGAAATAAATCCTGTTGTAAAAACATCTGATGATAAAATTTTTGCTGCTGATGCAAAAGTAGTAATTGATGCAAATGCACTATTCCGTCATCCTGGTATTGTTGAAATGCGTGATTTATTAGAAGAAGATCCTATTGAAGTTGAAGCTAGTAAATTTTCACTCAATTATGTGAAATTAGACGGAAACGTTGGTTGTATGGTTAATGGGGCAGGCTTGGCTATGGCTACCATGGATATTATCAAACTTTCGGGTGGCGAACCAGCTAACTTTTTAGATGTTGGAGGTTCAGCTAATGCTAAAAGAGTAGAGGAGGGGTTTCGTATCATTATGAAAGACCCAAATGTTAAGGCCATTTTATTGAATATATTTGGTGGAATTGTTCGCTGCGACCGTGTAGCACAAGGGGTAGTAGATGCTTATAAAAATATCGGAGAAATTAACATTCCTATTATTGTACGTTTACAAGGTACTAATGCTATAGAAGGAAAAGCAATTATTGATAACTCTGGCTTAAAAGTATTTGCAGCCATAACATTGGATGATGCAGCTCGATTAGTTACTAAGGTTATGAAATAAAAAACAAATCTGATATTTTTCAATAATTTTTACGAAATTTGCAAGCTGTTTTAATCACATTAAACAGCTTGCTTTGTATTACTACCACAACAACTATAAAAAATATCTAACGACAATAAAATAATATTTAAACATTAAACATTAAACTTATTTATGACATTAATCAAATCAATTTCTGGAATAAGAGGAACCATAGGTGGAAATCCAGGTGATGGATTAACTCCTTTAGATGTTGTAAAATATACAGCAGCCTTTGCTTCATTCATTAGAAAATCAACAGCTAAAGAACGTATGAAGTTTGTGGTTGGTCGAGATGCTCGCATTTCGGGTGAAATGGTAAATCATTTGGTTACAGGAGCATTAATAGGAATGGGTGTAGATGTTTTGGATATTGGACTTTCTACCACACCTACAGTAGAAATAGCTGTTACAGATGCAAAAGCAGATGGAGGTATTATTATTACAGCAAGCCATAATCCAAAGCAATGGAATGCATTGAAACTACTGAACAATAAAGGCGAATTTATAAATGCTTTAGAAGGTGCCGAAGTATTGGCTAATGCTGAATCTGATAATTACCAGTTTGTAGATGTTGATAAAATTGGCACCTATTTAAAAGATGATACCTATATTCAAAAACATATAGATATGATATTAAGGCTTCCATTGGTAGATGTTGAAGCCATTACCAAAGCTAATTATAAAATTGCAGTGGACTGTGTAAATTCTACAGGTGGAATTGCAATTCCTCAATTATTGAAAGCCTTGGGAGTAAAAGAAGTAGTAACATTATATTGCGAACCCAACGGTTTATTTTCACACAATCCCGAACCCTTACCTGAAAATCTGACAGAAATTGCCAAAACTGTAATTGAAACAAAAGCAGATTTAGGGTTTGTAGTAGATCCTGATGTGGATCGTTTGGCTATTATTCGCGAGGATGGAGAAATGTTTGGTGAAGAATATACCTTAGTGGCTGTTGCTGACTATATATTAAAAAACAAACCAGGAAATACAGTTTCTAATTTGTCTTCCACCAGGGCATTAAGGGTAGTTACCGAAAAAGCTGGAGGAAATTATGCCGCATCAGCAGTAGGAGAAGTAAATGTGGTAGAGATGATGAAAGCTAATCATGCTGTTATAGGTGGTGAAGGCAATGGAGGTATTATTTATCCTGAATTACATTATGGTCGCGATGCATTGGTTGGAATTGCTTTGT